>JAKSVY010000015.1 GCA_024413875.1 Bacilli bacterium | reverse complement strand
ATATGATAATATTTTTTATGTTATAGGTGTAATACAAAATGAAAAAACAAATATTTAAAGTTATTTCATTATCTAATTTGTTTTTACTTCTATGTAGTTGTACATCATCAATAAGCATTCATGGCTTAAAGAAAAGAAACAAATGCAACAAATTAAGGAATATGAAAATATCCTTGTTGGACTATTTATGTTTGTGGCCACATTCTCTTTTGGGGCAATCATAAAATGTGGTGATATTCTCATCAGTGCAGACTTTGATAATAACCCCCCCTTGGATACTTGCAAATTACTTTATTTTAGCGTTACCTACGATAGGGGTAATCTTTAGATTAATTTATCGCCATTACCTTAAGCCATCAGTAAAAAGAATTGGATGGATTATTCTTATTTCAACATTCGCCTTTTTAAGCATCGCCTTCTTTACTTGGGCGTGTGTTGGATTTGCTATAAATCCATACTATTATTCACTCAGTTTACAATCAGTTTTTATTGGTGGATTTGCATTTTTTAACATGCCGGTCGAAATATTTGTTATACTTATCACTTGTGTGACCGTCATCACTGTTTCATCAGTGTGGTTTATCAAAAACAGTAATAAGTAGGAGGCAATATGAAACTTAAATCAATTCTACTCTTAGTGAGCTCTATTTCATTGTTGGCTGGATGCAATAAAGTATCTTCAAATTCTGATACATTAACTCCTGATACCAATACAGGTGAAATTGATACAGGCTCTCAAGACACTAATACCCCTTCTAATAGTGGTGATATAGATACAACTGACACTGGAACAGATACCGGTTCAATTGACACAACACCAGTGGAAGAAAATCAAACATATACAACTCCAACAGATTTCATTTCTTCTAATGGTTTTAAAGGTGGAAATCAATTTGACAATATGTCAGATGGCGCGGCAAAACTTAAAAATGCATTGGACCCTGAAGGAATTATTATTCAATCAGTAGTCACGTCAAATATAACAATTCAAGAACATGCATTGGTTGAAAGTGGTGAAAGCGTTTTAGATCTCACAATTGGCACTGCCAAATACGCTGGTTCATTAACAATTAACACATCAACAGAATTGAAGGCTATCAAACTCTCGCTTCAAGCTTATACAAAGTATGTTTCTTTTAATAATACAAACAATATCGATAACTCTGTTTTTCAAGTGAATGACTTTGATAGAGTTTCAATGACTCCAGGAACCGCAACAAGTTCAGCTCCAATTGAAGAATATTCATACACATTTACATCTCCAACTTCACAAGTGGTGATTAAGAATTTTGACGCAAATCAAAGAGTATTTATCAAATCAGTTACATTTACATTTTAATTAATATTATGAGTACACCATTTATCAACTTCTGCCGTAACGCCCAAATTAAGAGCGTTCAAAAACAAATGAAAGGTCAATCTCTCCCAGAAGGAGTAGAGGTTTTAAGTGATCTTCACTATATGCATGATGGTAGTGATTACCACACATTAGATATTTATTACCCTAGTGGAACTGAAGGGTTATTACCAATTGTAGTTTCAGTTCATGGTGGAGCATTTGTTGGTGGAGATAAATTCTACAACAAAGAATTCGGAATGCGCTTAGCATTATATGGATATTGCGTTATCAACATTAACTATGATTTAGCACCTGATGTTAAGTTAGTAGAAATGGTTAAATGTGTTAATGATGCATTGTTATGGATTTATCGTAGTGCAGAAAAATATCATGGTGATATTAATAATGTCTTTGGTTTAGGTGATTCTGCAGGTGGATGGCAAGTACTTACTTACTCAATCGTTAACAAGAATGAAGAATTAAGAAATAAATATCAATTTTTAATTAAGAACCCAGTTAATTTTAAGGCTCTTGCATTAATTTGTCCGGTTGCAAATGTTAAAGCTGCAATGGGAAAAGGCAGTAGAATTAAATGGTTTAAGAAATATGTCTACAAAACAGGATTTGAAGATGAAAACTATAACTTAACATCTATCCAAGACATTATTGATATGGGTGAAGTACCACCTTCATTAATCATTACAACTTCAGCTGACCATTATTACTATCAATCAGTAGAGCTAAATGAATTAATGAATGAAAAGAATGTTAAGCACACATTCCTTGATGTTAAGAAGGAAGATAATAAATTAGATCATTGTTTTAACATCATGCATCCTGAATACAAGGAAAGTGCATACACTAATCAACTTTTAGCGGAATTCTTCCTTAGAAATAAATAGGTATTAATTATGATTAAAAAAGAGACTTTCGAAAGGCTTAAAAAATTCCGTGATGATAGAGATTGGAAACAATTTCACACAGGAGAAAATCTCGCTAAATCAATTATGATTGAAGCGGGTGAACTTCTTGAAGTATTTCAATGGAGCGATAAAGAAAAATCTTTAGATAAAGTTAAAGAAGAACTCGCGGATGTTTATATGTATGCGATGCTTATGTCTGAAGCATATGGATTAGATGCTGATGAAATCATTAACGCTAAGATGGATAAAAACGAAGAAAAATATCCTGCTGAACTAGTGAAAGGTTCATCAAAGAAATATAACGAATATAAAGAAAATGCTAGAAAAAAATAACAGCAGAACCGCTGTTATTTTTCTTTAGGTGCTTTGAATATAAATAACTTCCTTGTGATGTAATTCCACACAAGAGTAATAAGTGTTTTAAAGGCAAAGAAATAAGTAAACCAGAAGAATTTAACAAAACTGAATGCACTAGTGAATAATCCATCAGTCCATGAGTTAAGGTTTATTATACCTAAATCCATATTAACCTTCCAAGCTCCAAGTTCCCATAGTCCAATACCAATGAATAATCCGCATATTGATAAGAAAAGGAATAACGCCATAGCCTTAGGTGATTTCTTATTAACTGATTTATCAACATTTTTGTAAACCCAAATAGAACTTAAGATATAGTTAAAGATAACAGAAACAATAAATCCTGCTGCAACGCATAAAGCATTATTTAAAGATGCGCTGATATTAACATTTTTAAGCAAAAAACCAGTTACGGAGTGAACTCCATAATCAATGATGGTGGATCCTGCTCCAACAACAACGAAGCGAAGAATTTCCATAGGAATGCTTTTCTTATTATCTTTTTTATTCATTTTAACTATGTGTTAGAATTAAAGTATGGAACAAATAAAGATTGGATTCAAGTTATTTGAAACAACTAATGAAGTAGTGAATAATCCTTTAGATGGTAAGATAGTTATCACTAAGGATAAAAGATACGAACTATATCATTTTGATAGTGAAGAGGATTTTTCTTCATTTATTAATAAATACAAAACATTTAGAAAATACCATATTAATGTTCCAAAAATTATCGCTAAATCAAAGAAAGATTTAGTGGTGGTTCGTGAGCATTTCGATGTATCTACTTGCCTTGTCTTATTAGCGAACAACCAAATTGATGAAAAAATAATAGAAAAACTATTTGATATGTATCGAGTCGCAAGAACATATAAATTCGATTTAGATTATATGCCAGAAAACTATGTATTTGATGGTAAGAAACTTTATTATCTTGGATTAGATATTATTAAGAAAAATGAAAAATATTCTTTAGAAAACTATGGAATGTTTTATTGGATATATTCAAAAGAAGGATGTAAACATCTTAGTGAAAAAGGATTTGAAACACTTAAAAATAAATTAAATGATGCGGAGGCTAAAAAAGCAGTCGTATTATGGGTAGTTAAATATTGGTAAAAGGAGATATTATGGGATTTCATGCATTTCAAATGGGTAATAACGTTCTTGCCTATGTAAAAAATGGACGTAAATACGGTATGACATGTGCTTGGACCACTATGGTTGATAGTAATATGGTACTTATGCTTATTGGTGGACAATCTGATACAGGTAACAATCTTGAAGTTGGAGATGTTGCTGGTATTTCATCATTAGCTAAAGGCCAAAAGGGTATCTCTTTAGCGTTAGGTTCACATCACTCATCTAAAGATGATAAGTTCGCTACTATCGATGTTTCGATTGTTGAAGATACTGCTATCTTAATTCCTGAAGCCAAGGTTCAAATGGTTGCTAAAGTAGTGAAGATTGAACCATCACCAGCCGATGCGAACGACCACCTCATTTTCTTTGAAGTATTAAAACACGCTGTTGATAAAGAAGCTAAGTTCTTAGACCTTAGTGAAGTCTTACCTGAATAATTAAATAGATTTAATTGTTCTAACGTGTATAATATACATTCGTTATGAAATACTTTTATTTAGAAATTAAACATATTGATAAAACCACTGGTGCTAGATATGGTATCCTTCACACTCCTCATGGTGATGTTGAAGTTCCAATGTTTATGCCAGTAGGTACTCTTGCAACTGTAAAAACATTATCGCCAGAAGAATTAACTGAAATGGGTTCTGGTGTTGTTTTAGCAAACACATATCACCTTCACATTAGACCAGGTGAAGATATCGTTGCTAAAGCAGGTGGATTACATAATTTTATGAATTACCATGGACCAATGCTTACTGATAGTGGAGGTTTCCAAGTATTTTCACTTGCGGATAATCGTAAAATCACTGAAGAAGGCGTCACATTTAAATCTCACTTAAGTGGAGATAAGATGTTCTTCTCTCCAGAAATTGCGATTGGAATTGAAGAAAAATTAGGGGCAGATATCATCATGTCTTTTGATGAGTGTATGCCTTATCCTGTTGACCATAAATACGCTGAAAAGAGTGTTGAACGTACACTCCGTTGGGCAAAGCGTGGTAAAGATGCTCACGTAAGAGAAGACCAAGCTTTATTTGGTATTGTCCAAGGTTCAGATTATGAAGATTTAAGAAGACACTGTGCAGAAGAACTCGTAAAAATGGATTTCCCTGGATATTCAATTGGTGGAACTTCTATTGGTGAACCAAAAGATGTTTTCTCAAAAATGGTTGAATATTCTGTTAAATATTTACCTGAAGATAAACCAAGATATCTTATGGGTGTTGGTTCGATCGACTTCATCTTAGAAGGCATTGAAAAAGGTGTTGATATGTTCGATTGTGTTTTACCAACACGTATTGCTCGTCATGGTGCGCTTATGACTCATCATGGTCGTGTTAATATTAGAGGTGCAGAATATAAAGAAGACTTTACACCTTTAGATCCAGAATGCGATTGCTATACATGTAGAAATTACACTAAAGCATATCTTAGACATCTTTATGTCGCAGATGAAACATTTGGTAAGAGACTTCTTTCTATCCACAATGTTCGTTTCCTTATTTCAATGATGGAACAAGCTCGTGAAGCTATCAAAGAAGATCGCTTTGCAGAATTTAAAAAAGAAATGTTAGAGAAATATGGCTCTAAGAGAGGCTTCTAATGGATATTGAATTATTCAATTTTGAACTTCCTATGGAGTTAATTGCTCAAACTCCTGCTGAAAAACGTGATGAATCACGTCTTTTAGCGATTAATAATGACACTAAAACATATGAAGATAGAATCTTCCATGACATTGTTGATTACCTTAAACCAGGTGACGTCTTAGTGAGAAATAACACTAAGGTTATTCCAGCAAGATTATTTGGTTTTAAAGAAGGAACGGGTGCTCATGTTGAAGTATTACTTTTAAAACAAATTAAAGGCGATACTTGGGAGTGTTTATGCGGTAACGCTAAACCTATCAAAGTAGGAGCAATCATCAGCTTTAAAGATGGTTTATTAAAAGCCAAATGTCTTGAAGTTAAAGATGAAGGTATCCGTATTATGGAATTCATCTACGATGGAATCTTTATGGAAATCTTAAATGAAGTAGGTAATATGCCTCTTCCTCCATACATTAAAAAACAATGTGAAGATAACGATAGATATCAAACTGTATACGCGAAAATCCTTGGTAGTGCAGCTGCACCTACCGCTGGGTTTCACTTTACTCCTGAATTATTTGAAAAAATCAAAGCGATGGGAGTAACTGTTTTAGATGTCACTCTTCATATTGGTTTAGGTACTTTTAAACCAGTCAAAGAAAAGAACATTGAAGATCACCCAATGCATACTGAGCATTATGAAATGACGGCGGAAGTTGCAGAACAACTCAACAAAGCAAAAGCAGAGGGTAGAAGAATTATTGCGATTGGAACAACTTCAACAAGAACCCTTGAGGCTATTATGCAAACACATGGTAAGTTTGTTGAATGTAAAGAAGATACCGCTATCTTTATTAAGCCTGGATATGAATTCAAGGCTATTGATTGTTTAATCACAAACTTCCATTTACCTAAATCAACTCTCATTATGCTCGTCAGCGCACTTATGGGAAGAGAATTTACATTAGAAGTATATAAACATGCTGTTGAAGAAAAATATCGTTTCTTTAGTTTTGGAGATTCGATGATTATCTATGCAAATAAAAAAGACTAGATTCTACGATAAATCTATAGAAACGCTTAAGGATGTTGATAAATTATCCTCTAAGCCTTCTTTGCTTTTACATGCTTGCTGTGGACCATGTTCATGTTTTCCATTAACTTTTTTATGCCCACATTTTAATGTCACTATTTATTTTAATAACAATAATATTTATCCAGAGAGTGAATACACTCGAAGATTCGATGAATTACTAAAGTTTTTAGAATTCTTTGAAAGAGATTATGGTTATAAAGTAAATGTTATCAAAACTAATTATGACAATGATAAATACAATGAAGATCTTGAACCATATAAAGATGTTCACGAAGGTGGAAAAAGATGCCTGATTTGCTATGAAAAACGCATGAAAGAAGCATTTGATTACGCGGAAGAAAATGGTTTTGATTATTTCACAACCGTTATGACAATCTCTCGTCAAAAGAACTCTCAAATCTTAAATGATATTGGTAGTAAATTAGAATTAGAACACTCTAAAACAAAGTACTTCTATTCTGATTTTAAGAAAAACAGAGGTATTGAGGTTGCAAGAGCAATGAGAATACAATACGATTTATATCAACAACTATATTGTGGTTGTAAGTATACATACGAAGAAGGTCTTCAAAGAGAAAAGGAAAAAGGCAGATAATGAAATGGCTATTTAGAATGTTCTTTAAAGCTACTGGTTGGTTACCAGGCCTTTTAGTGTGGAGACCAAAGATTTATCAAGAAAATAGAAGTAAACACACGAATAGAGTCAAAGGTAAAGCAATCATCATTGCGAACCATAAAAACTTATCTGACTTCTTTATTATTTACTTAGTGTTCTTCTGGAAAAGAGTTCGCACTTTAGCCTCAGAACTATTATATAGACATCGTTTTATTGCATTCCTTTCTAATATGCTTGGAAACATCTTAGTCCATAGAGAAAGAAGCGATCTTTCTTGGATGGGTGAATGCGAAAAGCGTTTAGCAAAAGGTGATGCAGTATGTATCTTCCCAGAAGGTAGATTTGTCCATGAAAAAGAAATGGATACCTTTAAGCCTGCGTGTGTATATCTTGCATTACGCACAAACACACCTATCGTGCCTGTATATATTTCTCATAATGGACCTAAAACACGTAAGCGCGTAAATATAGGCGAACCAATTGATTTATCTAAGTATTGTAATAAAAAGATTCCAACTCCTGATGAAGCTAGAATGCTCTGTGAAATGTTAAGAGCAAAAGTTAAAGAATTAGGTCACCAAATTGACCTTTATGAAAAGTATCACGTATGGAATACATTTAGTGCCCATCACTTCATTTTTGACACAATTCGTATCAGTGGATGGATCAATAAATGGATTGTTTTCCCAGCTAAATTCCACTATGAAGAAGGCGCTACAAAGAAGCTTGATAGACGCTTTAAGGGTAGGGGAATTATCGCCTCAAAACACAGTGGTTTAACTGACGCTCCATTACTAACAATTGACTATCTAACCCGTCGTACGCGTATCATTGTAGGCGATGATGCATGGGATAAAGTAAAGCTCGTAAAACACCTTGGAACCATTAAATACAACCGCACAAAAGGACTTTCAGATCCAAAAATGATGATGGATGTAAGAAATATTTTAAAGTGCAATGGTTTAATAGGTATCTATCCTGAAGGAAAAATGATCAAAGATGAGATTGGAGAATTCGCTCCTGGACTAGCATATTTTGCTCTTTCCACAAACACTCCAATCTACATAAATATTCCTCTTCATGAATATAAACCATTTAGACGCAATCATGTAATGATTGGTAAACGCATAGTTCCATCAGAAATCTTCACAGAAGAAGAGATGAAAGACAAGGCTACAGTAGCCAAATTAACCGAGATTGTTCACGCTAAATTTGTGGAACTTTATGAGCAGTTAAAAACATACGAAAAACGCAAAAAATAACAAAAAATTAATCAAAAAAATGGCAAAAAATCGGGGGTTGAGGCTCTCGATTTTTCTATTTTTCGTAAAAATTTTTCAAAAAATACTTGCCTTATATAATATATAGGCGTAATATACCTAACGTTAACGTCTGCATTGATATGCGAGGTTGCTGATACACCATCAGGCGTTGTCATGAAAGGGTGGTCAGGTAATTCGCATGGAGCTTCGTTAAATGCCTGAAGTAGAAAAATTAGGAGGAAAAATTCATGGCGAAAAGTAAAACAATCAGGGTTCGTCTTCAAGCTTATGATCACAAGGTTCTCGATATGAGCGTCGAAAAGATCATTGCTGCTGCGAAAAAAACTGGTGCTGGTGTTGTTGGCCCAATTCCGCTCCCAACGGAACGTCAAGTTTACACAATCTTACGTGCTGTCCATAAGTACAAAGATTCTCGTGAACAATTCGAAATTAGAACACACAAAAGATTAATCGATATCAAGAATCCAACAAAGGAAACAGTCGAACAATTAAGAAAGCTCGATCTCCCAAGTGGTGTAGATATTGATATCAAGTTATAAGGAGGCTCTAGACAATGAAACAAATCGTTGGACGCAAAATGGGCATGACAGAAGTCTTTGCTCAAGATGGCACAATGTATGCTGTCACTGTTGTTGAAGTCTTACCTAACGTTGTCACACAAGTTAAGACAACAGAAACAGATGGTTATAACGCTCTCCAAGTTGGCATTGAAGAAAAGAAAGAATCAAGAGTCAACAAGGCTGAAAAGGGACACTTCGCTAAGGCTGGTGTTAAGGCTCAAAAGGTCTTAATGGAAGTCAAGGGTGACGAAATGCTCGCTTACAAGGTCGGAGACGAAATCAAAGCTGACTTATTCAAGGCTGGCGATGTCGTCGATGTAATCGGCGTATCAAAGGGTCGTGGATATGCAGGTACAATTAAGCGCTGGGGTGGAAAGATCGGTCCTAAGGGTCACGGTTCTGGCTACCACAGACAACAAGGTTCCTTCGCAAACAATGGTCGTTGCAATAACCGTGTTATCCCAGGCAAACACATGTCAGGTCACATGGGTAACAAGTCTGCAACAATCCTTAACCAATTAGTTATCGAAGCAAATGCTGAAAAGAACTACATTCTCGTTAAGGGTTCAGTACCAGGCGCAAGAAAATCAATCGTTACAATCCGTAGCGCAGTCAAGGTTCAACTCGGAAAGCCACAAACAGTTAAGGCTCTCGCAGTAGTTGAGAAAGGAGAATAATTCGAATGGCAACTAAGAAAGTTAGCGTCGCAGTCAAGAATATGGCTGGCGAAGAAGTCGAAAAGATCTCCTTAAACGCTGGAGTATTCGGCGTTGAAGAAAACAAACAAGTCATGCACGATGCTGTTGTTGTCTATCAAGCAAACATGAGACAAGACACAGCTAAGACAAAAAAGCGTGATGAAGTTAGCGGTGGTGGTAAAAAGCCATGGAGACAAAAAGGCACAGGCCGTGCTCGTGCTGGTTCCACAAGATCCCCAATTTGGGTTGGTGGTGGTTGCGTATTTGGCCCAACAGGTGTCCAAAACCACAAACTCTCTCAAAACCGTAAGGAACACAAATTAGCTCTTAAGTGTGCATACAGCGCACAAGCTAAGAATGGATTAATTGTCGTCGATGCATTCAAGTTCGATGAAATCAAGACAAAGAATGTCGTCGCTATGCTTAAGGCTCTTAAGGCTGGCAAGAAATCCCTCATCGTTATCTCTGATTTAGATGAAAACCTCATCGCATCAGCAGCTAACATTGCAAACGTTGTCGTTACATCAGTTACTAACGTTTCAGTTTATGACTTAATGTACTTCGATAGCGTTATCATGGACAAAGCAACCGTTAAGATGGTTGAGGAGGCATTGAAGTAATATGGCTAAGAAAGCAACTAAGGCTGCAGAAAAAGTATCTAAAGCAACAATTCATGATTTCGATACTATCATTCGCCCAGTCATTACAGAAAAGTCAATGACTCTTATGCAAGAGCAAAACAAGGTAACACTTGAAGTCAGTGCTAAAGCAAACCGTGCTGAAGTCAAGAAAGCATTCGAAAACATCTTCGGTGTTAAGGTTACTGATGTCAACATCGTTAATGTTGTTGGCAAATCAACAACTAGAGGTGGCCGTTATCAAGGTCATATCTCTGGTTACAAGAAAGCCGTTGTCACTGTCGCTGATGGTGCTGCAATCGACTTATTCAAGGAATAATTTAGTTCATTATTCCAAACTATAGGAGGTTTATATGTCAATTAGAACTTACAAACCAACATCTGCTTCACGCAGAAATATGACAAATTTGACATTCGAAGAAATCACAAAGTCAACTCCTGAAAAAAGCTTAACAGTTAAGTTAACTAAGACTGGCGGTAGAAATAACCAAGGCGTTATTACTTGCCGTCATATTGGTGGAGGTAACAAACGTCGTTACAGAATCGTTGATTTCAAGAGAAACAAAGATGGCATCGTTGGAACAATCAAAGCATGCGAATACGATCCAAACCGTAACGCAAACATCCTTCTCGTCAGCTATGCTGATGGTGAAAAGAGATACATTCTCGCTCCACAAGGATTAAAAGTAGGAGACAAAATCGTCTCAGGCGAATTAGTCGACATCAAAGTCGGTAACGCCCTCCCATTAAAGAACATCCCTGAAGGTACATTCATCCACAACGTTGAATTACAACCTAACAAGGGTGGCCAAATGTGCCGTGCTGCTGGTACAAGCGCACAAGTACTTGGTAAAGAAGGAAAATATGTCATCCTTCGTTTAGCATCTGGCGAAGTCCGTAAGGTCTTAGCTGAATGCCGTGCTACTATCGGTATCGTTGGTAACGAAGACTACGCTCTCGTTAACAAGGGTAAAGCTGGTAAGACACGCTGGGCAGGAACACGTCCTACAGTACGTGGTTCTGTTATGAACCCTAACGATCACCCACACGGTGGTGGTGAAGGTAAGTGTCCAGTCGGTCGTGATGCACCAAGAACCCCATGGGGTAAACGTGCTCTCGGTGTCAAGACAAGACGCAATAAACAACCATCTACAAAATTAATCATTCGTAGAATCAATGACAAATAATGAAAGGAGAATTTAGAATATGTCACGTTCAATTAAAAAAGGCCCATTCTGTGATGCATACCTTCTTAAGAAAGTAGACGCACTCAATGCAGCTAACAAAAAAGAAGTCATCAAGACTTGGTCACGTCGTTCAACAATTTTCCCTTCATTCGTTGAACACACATTCGCTGTCTATAATGGACATGAACACATTACTGTCTATGTCACAGAAGACATGGTCGGTCACAAACTTGGCGAATTCGCTCCAACACGTACATTCCATGGTCACACCGGAAACAACGCTGAAGATAGAGCAGCCGCTAAGAGATAGGAGATAGAACAATGGCAGAAGAAAAGAAAACAGTAGCCAAGAAGTCTACTTCTACTACAAAGAAAACAACAACAGCAAAATCAACAACAAAGTCTACAACAGCTAAGAAGCCAGCTGCAAAGAAGGCAACTAAGACTGTTAAGGCTGAAGCTCCAGTAGCTGCTGAAGAAGTAGTTGCTGCTCCAGTTGTTGAAGAAGCAAAACCTGCAAAAGCTCCAAAGGCTAAGAAAGCTGCTAAGAAGGTTGAAGAACCAAAGAAGCCAGCTAGAACAGAAGCTAGAGCTGTCGCATATGACGTACGCGTCACTCCACGTAAGGCACGCCTTGTTATTAATTTAGTAAGAGGAAAAGGTGTTAACGAAGCTCTCGGTATTCTCGAGAACGTCAACAAAGCAGCTTCTCCAATCGTTGCTAAGGTTATTAAGAGCGCTGCTGCAAACGCCATCAACAACTTCGGTATGGAAGAAAGCGGATTATACATCGCTGAAATCTATGCTAACGATGGATTAAAGATGAAGAGATTCCTTCCACGTGCTAAAGGTAGTGCGTCAGGTCTCGTAAAAAGAACTAGCCACATTACAGTAGTGGTTAAGGTTCGCTAGGAGGTAAATTACAATGGGTCAAAAAGTTAGTCCAATTGGTATGCGTATCGGCATTAACAAACCATGGAATTCACGTTGGTTCGCTAATGATCAAGATTTCGCAAAATATCTCCATGAAGATATTAAGATTCGTAAATATCTTAAGAAAGAATTAAAAGATGCTATGCTCTCTCACGTTGAAATTGAGAGACGTAAAGCAGACAAGGGCGCAAACGTAGTCGTAAGACCATTCGTTGCTCGTCCTGGTGTAGTCATCGGTCAAGAAGGTGCAAATATCAACCGCATCACAACAGAACTTGGCAAAATGCTCGCTGGTTCTACAGTTAAGGTAGACGTCATCGAAGTTAAGAATCCAGATCTCGATGCAACATTAGTTGCTGAAGGTATCGCAAGAGAACTCGAAAACCGTGTATCATTCCGTGTAGCACAAAAGAAGGCAATTCAAAGAGTTCGTAAAGCCGGTGCAAAGGGTGTCCGTACAATGATCAGTGGTCGTTTAGGCGGTGCTGATATCGCTCGTAGCGAAGGCTACAAGGAAGGTATCGTTCCACTAACAACACTCCGTAGTGATATTGACTACGCACATGCTGAAGCCGTTACAGCTTATGGCCGTCTCGGTGTCAAGGTATGGATTTGCCGTGGTGTCGTCTTAGATGCAGCTCCTGCAAAAGAAGATGACAAGAAAGGAGAATAATCATGTTACAACCAAAAAGAGTTAAATACCGTCGTCCTCACGCAATTAAGTACGAAGGTCTCTCAAAGGGTGGCAACGAAGTTGAATTCGGAGAATTCGGTTTACAAGCAGTAACAGGTGCTTGGATTAATAACCACCAAATCGAATCAGCTCGTATTGTTCTCTCTAGATATACTAAAAAAGAGGGTAAAGTTTATATTAAAATCTTCCCACACTTAGCTAAGACTAAAAAACCAGCCGAAGTCCGTATGGGTTCCGGTAAGGGTAACCCAGAATCATGGGTAGCAGTCGTCAAGCAAAACAGAGTTATGTTTGAAATGGGCGGTGTATCTGAAGCTGTTGCTCGCGAAGCATTACGCTTAGCAGCTTATAAACTCCCTTGCCGCTGCCGTGTAGTAGCAAAGAAGGAGGTTAAGTAAACCATGAAGATCAGTGAAGTTCGTGAATTAACAAATGAAGAGTTAACTGCTAAGGTTTACTCTCTCAAAGAAGAATTATTCAACCTTCGCCGTAGACAAGCTGTTGGTCAACTTGAACATGGTGAAGAAATCAACAGAGTTCGTAAGGATATTGCCAGAGTTAATATGGTTATCCGTGAAAGAGAACTCGGAATTAAGTAGGAGAAACTAGACAATGGAAAGAAATGCTAGAATTACACTTCAAGGTGTTGTTACTTCAGCTAAGATGGACAAAACAATCGTTGTCTTAGTCGAAACCCACAAAAGACACGCAAAGTATGCAAAGCGCGTTAAATACGCTTCTAAGTACTATGCACACGATGAAAATAACGTAGCTAATGTCGGTGACACAGTCACAATTATGGCTTGCCGTAGATTAAGCGCTTTAAAGAGATTCAGACTCGTTAGCGTTGATAAGAAAGCAGTCGAAGACATTAAGGTTGCTGAATAGTAGGAGGTAAAAAGTTATGATTCAAAGAGAAACTAACTTAGTTGTCGCCGACAATTCAGGAGCACGTTCAGTTCGTGTATTCAATATCAAAGGCGGAAGCTTCCGCAAATCATGCGGCATTGGTGACATCGTTACTTGTGCTGTTAAAGAAGCTATTCCAAACGGCCGTGTTAAAAAGTCTGATATCGTAAAGGGCGTTATCGTCCGTACAAAACACGCTATCAACAGACCAGATGGTTCTACAATCGCATTCGATGACAACGCTGTTGTTCTTATCGATAACGAAGGTGCTCCAATTGGCACACGTGTCTTCGGTCCAGTAGCTCGTGAACTTCGTGATAAGGGTGAAGGATTTATGAAGATCGTTTCCCTCGCTATCGAAGTTTTATAATCAGGAGGACGTACAAAGTATGAAGATTGTAAAAGGTGATAAGGTTGTCGTCATTGCTGGCAAGGACAAAGGTAAAGAAGGTACAGTTCAAGCTGTTTACCCTAAGCTCAATAAGGTCGTTGTCGAAGGCGTCAATGTCCACAAAAAACATCGTAAACCAACACAACAAACTCCAGAAGGTTCAGTTGTTGAAATTTACGTCCCAATCGATGCTAGCAACGTTGCTATCGTTGATCCAAAAACTAAAAAAGCAACTCGCGTCGCTTACTCAGTTGACAAGAACGGTAAAAAGGTTCGTGTTACAAAGGCAAGCGGTAGCAAGTTAGACTAATAGGAGGTAGTTGACAATGGCTAATAAGGTTCGTTCAACATCTACTCGTTTACTCGATAGATACGAAACAGAAATCAAAAAAGCATTAATGGAAAAATACAACTATTCTTCTGTTATGCAAATCCCACATCTCGAAAAGGTTGTCATTAACATTGGCGTTGGTGAAGCAACATCAGACAAGAAGCAATTAGAAGATGCAGTTAAAGAACTCGGTATTATTACTGGTCAACACCCTGTAACAACTAAGGCTAAAAAGTCTATTGCTACATTCAAGCTCCGTGAAGGACAAGAAATCGGATGTAAGGTTACACTTCGTGGTGTAAGAATGTACGAATTCGTCGATAAGCTCGTTTCCGTCGCTCTCCCACGTGTCCGTGACTTCCGTGGTGTTTCTAAAAACGCTTTCGATGGTCATGGTAACTACACATTAGGTGTCAAGGAACAATTAATCTTCCCAGAAATCGAATACGATAAAGTATCTAAGATTCGTGGTATGGATATTGTTATTGTCACAACGGCTAATACTGATGAAGAAGCTTACAGCTTACTCGAACTCATCGGTATGCCATTCCACAAATAATTAGGAGGATCTAACACAATGGCAAAAACAAGTATGAAGGTCAAATGTGCAAGACCTCAAAAATTCAAAGTTCGTGAATATACAAGATGTGAACGTTGCGGACGTCCTCACTCAGTCTATTCAAAATTCAAATTATGCCGTGTTTGCTTACGTGAGCTTGCTTACAAGGGCGAAATTCCAGGCATGAAGAAATCAAGTTGGTAATAAGGAGGTAACGTAATTTATGATGACAGATCCAATTGCAGATATGCTCACTCGCATTCGTAATGCTAACTCTTTAAAGTACGCTACAGTCGAAATGCCAAGCAGCAAAATGAAAGTTGAAATCGCTAAGATTTTATTAGAAGAAGGATTCATCTCTAACTTCGAAGTTAAAGGCGATACAAAGAAAGAACTTTCAATCACATTAAAATACGGAGTTAATGGCCAAAGAGTCATCTCTGGATTAAAGAAAATCAGTAAACCAGGTCTTCGCGTTAACGTTTCATGTGAAAAACTTCCACGCGTCTTAAGAGGCTTAGGTATTGCTATTATCTCTACAAGTAAAGGAGTCGTAAGCGACAAAACAGCTCGTCAACTCGGCGTTGGCGGTGAAGTCTTAGCTTACGTTTGGTAATCTTTATGTCACGTATCGGTTTAAAAGTTATCAACGTCCCAGCAGGCGTTACACTCTCTCAAAGTGGAGAAGTTATGACAGTTAAGGGTCCTAAGGGCGAATTAACAGTCGTTATCCCAGAAGTTATTACTGTTACAGTTGACGGTGCTACAGCATCATGTGCTCGTGCAAATGATGAAAAGCACACAAAGCAACTTCACGGTACAACTAGAGCAAATCTTCAAAACGCAATCACAGGCGTTAGCGAAGGTTTCAAGAAAGAATTAGTCATGGTCGGTATTGGTTTCCGTGCTCAAATGAGAGGAAACAATGTTGTTGTCAAGGCTGGTTATTCACACGAAGTAGTTATCAAACCAGACGCAGGTGCTAAGATCTCTTGCACAAGCGATACTGAAATGGTAGTCGAAGGTATGGATAAGCAAGCAGTTGGTCAAACAGCAGCTCGTATCCGTGCTATTCGTGAACCTGAACCATACAATGGTAAGGGTATTATGTACAAAGGCGAACATATCATCCGTAAGGAAGGTAAGCGCGCTGGTGCTAAGTAATTAGGAGGACAAAAGAAGTTATGATTACAAAAGAATCACGTCAAGTTATTCGTGAACGTAAGCATGCTCGTGTTAGAGCTAAAGTCTCTGGTACAGCAGAATGTCCACGTTTATGTGTCTTCCGTTCTAACAAGAACATTGAAGCTCAAATTATTGATGACGTTAAGGGAGTTACCTTAGCTGCAGCAAGTTCAGTTTCATTAAAGCTTGAAAACGGCTCAAATATCGAAGCTGCTAAAGCAGTCGGTAAAGCAGTCGCTGAAGCTGGCTTAGCAAAAGGTGTCACAGCTGTTGTCTTCGATCGTGGCGGTTATGTCTATCATGGACGTGTCGCTGCTCTCGCAGATGCTGCTCGTGAAGCAGGATTAGAATTCTAATTAAGGAGATAAACTTATGGCAGAAAATGAAGTAAAAGTAGAAGCTGCAGTAGCAGCTCCAGAAGCTACAAATAGTGAAGCTCCTAAATTCGAACGCCGTGGTCCACGTCCAAATGGTAAGGGTCCACGCCGTGATGGTAAGGGAGGCCCACGCCGCCCACGTGCTGACGAACCAAAAGAATACGAAGAAACAGTAGTTACAATTAACAGAATTTCAAAGACTGTTAAGGGTGGCCGCCGTATGAGATTCTCAGCTCTTATTGTTATTGGTAACAAGAAGGGTAAATATGGTTTCGGTACAGGTAAGGCAGCTGAAGTCCCAGACGCAATCAAGAAAGCTCTTGAAAGCGCTAAGAAGAACACTGCATCATTCAAGATCGTTAAGGGTGATACTATCCCACACGAAGTCGTTGGTGAATACGGTGCTTGTAAAGTCTTCCTCAAACCTGCTCCTGAAGGTACAGGTATTATCGCTGGCGGTCCAGTTCGTGCTATCTTAGAATTAGCTGGTATCCGCAACGTATATTCAAAAGTTTATGGTTCACGTGCGCCAATCAATATTATTCGCGCCACCCATAATGGCTTAAGTAATTTAAAGAGCTACGCTCAAGTCCAAGCTCTTCGTGCTAAAGCTGAAGAAAATTCTGAAGAAGCAAAATAATTACTTAAAAAACTTTAAAAAAACAAATTACTATTAAAGGGAGGTGCAATTATGAAACTTAACGAACTCACTTATGCCGAAGGCGCTAAGACAAAGTCTTATCGTAAAGGCCGTGGCGTTGGTTCAGGTAACGGTAAGAACGCCGGTTCCGGAAACAAGGGTCAAAACTCTCGTTCTGGCGGTGGTGTCCGTCCTGGATTTGAAGGTGGTCAAAACCCTTTATATCGTCGTTTACCAAAGTTTGGTTTTAAGAACGGCGGTCGTAAAGAATATGCTATCGTCAACGTCTCAAGTTTAAATATGTTCGAAGACGAGACCATTGTTACCCCAGCATTACTTATTGATAAAGGATTAGTCCGTAAAGAATTAAACGGTATTAAGATTCTTGGAAATGGTGAACTCACAAAGAAGCTCACAGTCCAAGCCAATAAATTCTCTCAATCAGCTGTTAAGGCTATTGAAGCTGCTGGTGGTAAAGCTGAGGTTCTCTAATTATGAAGAAAATTATCTCTATATTTAAGAACAAAGAGATCATGGGTCGTATCTTCTTTACGATCATGATCTTGCTCGTCATCCGTATTGGTGCAGCTATTACTGTTCCAGGAGTCACTCCATCTGGACAATTAAGCAACGCTATGAACGAAGCTAACGCTGTCGCTCTCATGGATTTGCTTGGTGGTGGAGCTCTCTCAAACTTCTCAATCTTTGCCCTTGGTGTTAGCCCATACATTACTGCGCAAATTATCATCCAATTATTACAAAAGGATGTTCTTCCAGCATTAACTGAGCTTTCTAAACAAGGTCAATATGGACGTAAGAAAACTGAAATGGCAACACGTTACTTAACATTAATGTTAGGTGCTGTTCAAGGCTATGGAATTATCAAAACAATGGAAAATAGTGATTATATTACTATTAACCTCCAAACTAATTTCTGGACTTACGCTTATATCATTATTATCTTACTCGCTGGTTCCATGCTCGTTATGTGGCTTGGTGACCAAATTACTACAAAGGGTCTCGGCAATGGTATCTCTGTTATCATCTTTGCTGGTATCGTCAGAAGCTTACCAATTCAAATTAGTACAGCTTATAGAACATGGGTTAAATACAATGTTCAACTCGGTGATACTGCTCAAGGTGTCAAAGGTGCATTACAATTTGTCGTCTATATCCTTGCTCTTGTTCTCATTCTCGCATTCGTTGTCTTCATCGAACTTGCAAAGAGAAAAATCCCAGTTCAACACTCTGGTAAGAGCGGCGGACAAACTCAAAGTATGTCTAAAGCATCATTCTTACCAATCAAGGTTAACTCTGCGGGGGTTATTCCAGTAATCTTTGCATCATCAATCATGATGGCACCATCTGTTATCGCAAGTTTCATTACAAGTGATACAAGTGCAGAATGGCTCAAAATCTTCTCTTACAGTGAAATGGTAGAAATGCCATGGTTCAATGGTAAGACATGGAATATGCCATGGGGATTAATTATCTATGTTGTCCTTATTGTTGTCTTCTGTTTCTTCTATTCAACTCTCCAAATCGATCCAGAAACACTTGCAGAGAACTTCCGTAAGAACGGTTCATACATCCCAGGTATTAGACCAGGTAATGAAACCGAACGTTACGTTAAGAAAGTTGTTAACAGAATCACAGTTATCGGTGCTGCTGCATTAACATTCATCGCTGCTCTTCCAGTCATCTTATCTTTAACAAATATCTTTGACGGAAATAGTAGCCTTGCAATTGGTGGTACAGGTTTAATCATCGCTGCTGGTGTTTCTCTCGAACTTTCAAATCAAATTGATGGCTTACTCGCAGGTAAGACATACGATGAGGTCCAAGCTACCGCTGGTAGAGAATAATTATGTTAAACATTATTCTTATGGGACCTCCAGGTGCTGGCAAAGGCACCCAAGCTAAGCGCATTATTGCTTCGAACAATATCCCTCACATTTCAACAGGCGATATGTTCCGTGAAGCAATTAAGGCTGGGACACCTCTTGGTAACCTCGCTAAATCATATATCGATAAGGGACACTTAGTTCCAGACGATGTAACAATTGGCCTTGTTAAAGAGAGATTATCTCAACCTGATTGTGCGAATGGCTATCTCCTTGATGGATTCCCAAGAACTATCCCACAAGCGGAAGCTCTTGAAGTCCTTACAAAGGAAATCAATCGTCCAGTTACTTATGTTGTCGATATTGAAGTCGAAAACAAAGAATTAATTAGACGTATTTGCGGTCGCCGCGTTTGTAAAAAATGCGGTGCGCCATATCATGTAGATACTCTTAAACCTCGTGTTGAAGGGGTCTGCGACATTTGTGGCGGTAATCTTGTTCAACGTGCTGATGACAATGAAGAAGCATTAACTATTCGTTTAGAGCACTATGTCAAAGATACAAAGCCTTTACTTGATTTCTATCAAGCAAGAGGATTGTTACACACCTTTGATGGAAAACTTGAACCAGATACTTTATTAAATGAGTTGAACAAACTCTTTAAAGGAGAATAATTAGGTGATCATCATCAAATCACCCCGCGAAATTGAGTTAATGAAAAAGGCGGGTCGTATCGTTGGAAAAGTATTCGATACTCTCAAAGATAAGATCCGCCCTGGAATCTCAACTCAAGATATCGCTGATTGGGCAGAAGAAGTTATTAGAAACGAAGGAGCTTATCCTACTTTCTTAAATTATTCAGGATACCCAGGCGCTGTATGTGTCAGCGTTAATGATGAAATCGTTCATGGTATTCCATCAAAAAAGAGAATACTCCGCGATGGAGATATTGTCTCAGTTGATGTTGGAGCAACAATTAACGGTTATGTTGGTGATGCGTGTAGAACATTCCCTGTTGGAATATGTAGGGAAGAAACATTACGCTTAGTCAAAGTAACTGAAATGAGCTTCTTTGAAGGCATGAAATACATGAAACCAGGTAATCACTTAGGAGATGTATCTCACGCGATTCAAAAATACTGTGAAGATCAAGGCTATGGCATAGTCCGTGAATATACAGGTCATGGTGTTGGTGCTCACCTTCACGAAGATCCATATATTCCAAACTATGGGGCAGCAGGTAGTGGTCCTGTCCTCAAGGAAGGAATGTGTCTAGCAGTCGAACCAATGGTAACGCAAGGAACATTTAAAATCCGTGTCTTATCAGATGGCTGGACAGCAAAAACCAAAGATGGCAAATTATCATGCCATTATGAAAATTCCATTGTAGTTACTAAAGATGGATTCGAAATCTTGACAAAAGCTGAAGGCCCAATCACTGTCTTAAATGATGAAGCTGAAGCATTAGCAAAAACGAAGGAGAACTAATTAATGGCAAAAGATGATGTCATCGAAGTAGAGGCTACCGTTATTGAATGCTTACCTAATACTCAATTTAGAGTTAAGCTTGAAAACGGTGTCATAATTCTTGCCCACGTTTCTGGTAAAATCCGTATGCATTACATCCGCATCTTACCAGGTGATAGAGTTATGGTTGAAATCTCGCCTTATGATTTAACACGTGGACGTATCACATTTAGATACAAAAACTAATTTAGGATCGATTTGATCTAGGAGGAAAATCTATGAAAGTCAGACCTTCCGTCAAACCAATGTGCGATAAGTGCAAAGTTATTCGCCGCCATGGCAAAGTCATGGTTATCTGCGAAAACCCAAAGCACAAACAACGCCAAGGTTAATTTAAGGAGGACCATTATTTATGGCACGTATTGTTGGGGTTGATATCCCAAATGAAAAGCGCGTTGTAATCTCTCTTACCTACATTTTTGGTATCGGACCTACAACTGCAAAGAAAATCTGTAAAGACGCAGGTGTCTCAGAAGACATCCGTGTCAAAAATTTAACTGAAGAACAATTCAGTGCGATTCGTGCAGAAATCGCAAAGTATAAAGTTGAAGGCGATCTCCGCCGTGAAACAGCTTTAAACATCAAACGTTTATCAGAAATCGGTTGCTACCGTGGTATGAGACACAGAAGAGGATTACCTGTTCGTGGTCAACGTACAAGAACTAATGCACGTACAAGAAAAGGTAAACGTAAAACAATTGCAAATAAGAAAGTTGCAACAATGTAATTGAAAGGAGTAAATGAAGTATGGCTCAAAAATCAAACTCACGTAAGAAAAAAATCAAACGTGCTTATACTAAGGGTGTCGCACACATTCACTCTACATTCAACAACACAATCATTACTATTTCAGATGAACAAGGTAATGTCATTGCTTGGAGTAGCGCAGGCGTATTAGGTTTCAAAGGCGCAAAGAAGAGCACACCATTTGCTGCTCAACTCGCTGGCGAAGCTGCTGCTAAAGTTGCTTTTGACCAAGGTCTCCGTACAGTTGACGTATTAGTCAAGGGTCCAGGACCAGGCCGTGAATCTGCTGTTCGTTCACTCGCTACAGCTGGATTACAAGTATTATCAATTACTGATACTACACCAATTCCACACAATGGTTGCCGCCCACCAAAGCGCCCACGTGGTTAATATTTAGGAGGAAAGAAACATGGCAAAATTAGCTAAACCATTCGAAAAGGCTACATTTAAAGTAGCTACAATCGACACAACTGGCGAATACGGAAAGTTCGTTATCGAACCACTTGAAAAAGGCTACGGACTTACATTAGGTAACTCACTCCGCCGCGTTTTATTATCAAGCCTTCCAGGCGCAAGCGTATTTGCAGTCGAAATCGAAGGTGCCCGTCATGAATTCAGCGCTTTACACGGTGTTGAAGAAGACGTTACCGCCATCATTCTCAATCTTAAAGATTTAGTTCTTCGTATTGATGACGAAGATAACGAACCAAAGCTTCTCGATGTTGATGTCGAAGGACCAAAGGTCGTCACAGCTGCGGATATTCGTACACCAGGATTAGTTGATGTTATTAATCCTGATCTTGTTCTCGCTCACGTTTGTGAAGGTGGTCACCTCAAGATGACACTTCATGCTCGCAATGGACGTGGTTATGTTACTTCTGAAGCTAACAAACCAGACAGAAAGACTGCTAAAGAACGCGGTACACAAGTCGGTTTAATCGCTACAGACTCTAACTACTCACCAGTTACAAGAACAAGATACTCAGTTGAACCAACTCGTGTTGGTCACGATTCAAAATTCGATAAGTTAACACTCGAAGTCTGGACAAACGGTTCTATGAAGCCACAAACAGCTGTTGCATTAGCAGCAGAAATGCTTGTTGAAAACTTCAGACCATTCATTGAACTTGAAAAGGCTGTTGAAGAAATCAACATGATCAAAGAAGAAGTTCCAGTAGTTGAAAATAAATTCGAAAATATGCCTATCGATGAACTTGACCTTTCAGTCCGTTCATTTAACTGTTTAAAGAGAGCTGCTATCTCAACAGTTGCAGAATTAACTCAAAAGACAGAAGAAGAAATGATGAAGGTCAGAAACCTTGGTAAGAAGTCTCTCAAGGAAGTTAAGGAAAAACTTATCGCTCTTGGTCTCTCTTTCAAGGATTACACCGCAGAATAAAGGAGAATTAATTTATGGCAGCACAAGGTCGTAAAAATGTTCATGGTAAGACAGGTGTCCGCTTCAAAGCCGCTTACACAAAGTCTAAACATGAAAATTATTTAAGAAACGTAGTTACTACTTTAGTTCTTAATGAACGCGTTACAGTTACTAGTGGTGAAGCAAAGGCTCTTAAGTCAAAAGCAGATCACTTAGTTACACTTGCTAAACGTGGTGACTTACACGCACGTCGTCAAGCAGCAGCTGTTCTTCGTAACGTTGATGCTAACGGTGTTACAGCTCTTGAAAAATTATTCAATGAAATTGGTCCACGCTATGCTACACGTAATGGTGGCTACACACGTGGTCTCAAGGCTGGCGTTCGTAAAGGTGATAACGCTAAACTCGTTATCGTTGAATTCGTTAAGTAATTAAATCTTAAAGAAACATTAAAGAAGGGTTCGCCCTTCTTTTTGTTTTCCTTATTTTCAAGGATTTTGAGGGCATATAAGAGAATTTAACGTAAACTTGCTTGAAGAGCCTTAAAACAAGTTTTATAGGCAATAAAAAAGAGCGTTTACATAATACGCTCTAATTTATATTAATAGAATTTACAGAAGAGGTTTCTTGTAATAATTTCAACAATATCTTCTGGTGAATCAACCGCACCGTTTTTGATCCAAGTAAGGATTACACCATAGATTGCATACTTACAAGAATATTGGAAGTAATTGATGTATGGGATTTGTGGGTTATTTTGTTCAATGATTTTATTGAATAATTCACGCATAATATCAAGAATTGGAAGATATGTGAAGTCAAGCTTTTCAATTAAGAAGTAGTGACTTGGTTGTTCAGCAATCTTCTTGATGAGTGGTGTAAGAGCTTCTTTAACATGGAGTTCAGTAATGAATTCACCATTTCTTAAGAAATCAAAGTGTTCATTAATGAAACTCTCACAGTAACTGTTATTTAAATCAATTAAGTAATCAGAAATTTCTTTAACACTTCCGAAGTATCCATAAACTGTACTTCTTTTCATTCCAATTTGATTTGAAATATCAGTCATAGAAATTTCGCTTAATTCCCTTTGTTGAAGGAGTTCAAAGAATCCTGTGCAGATTCTATTGATAGAGTTTGCTTTGTTTTGTTCACGTTTCTTCATAATTTTAACCTCGACACTTCGTCGGACTTTAAAACATTATTATATGAATTTTCTTTATAAAATAAAGAGAAAAATGTTGTAAATGTGTGTAATATGACATTTTTCACATTTTTGTGCAAATATTACTTTTATATGATTAATTTATCAAAAACCATATATATACTGGCATATTTTATATAAATTGAATAAAAATGCTTGATTTAGTTAGTCAAAAAGCGCACTATTAAACACATTGTTTAAATGTGTTATAATCTTGACACGGAGGAAGTAGGCTATGGAAGTAAAATTATATAATTCACTATCTGGCAAGATGGAAGTATTAAATCCAATCATCCCGGGTGAGGTTTCTATTTACTGTTGTGGACCTACTGTTTATGGTGACGCTCACGTCGGAAATATCAGACCTCCAGTAGTGTTTGATACATTTAGAAACTTTTTATCTTATATCGGTTATAACGTTAAACTCGTTTCTAACTTTACTGATGTTGATGACAAAATTATTAAGAAAGCTATCGCAGAAGGAGTTCCTGAAGCAGTTATTACTGATCGATATATTAAAGCTTATAAAGATGTTTTATCTTCATTAAACATTAAGCCATATTTCAATAACCCAAGAGTTACTGAATATATGCCTCAAATCATCACATATATTGATGAACTCACTAAATTAAATGCTGCTTATGCGAAAGATGGAGAAGTATTCTTTAGAATCTCTTCAATTAAAGATTATGGTGAACTTTCAAAAATCAATATTGATGATTTAGTTGTTGGTGCACGTATCGAAGAAAACACTAAAAAAGAATCACCTTTAGATTTCGTATTATGGAAAACAACAGATGCTGGTATTAAATGGGACTCACCATGGGGATGCGGAAGACCTGGCTGGCACACCGAATGCTGCGTTATGATTAACTCAATTTTCCCAAACGGAAAGATTGATATTCATGGTGGTGGATTTGACTTAAAGTTCCCACATCATGAAAACGAAATCGCTCAAGCTAAAGCGCATAACCAAAATAAAATTGCTAACATTTGGATGCACAATGGTTTTGTTAACTTTGGTGATGAAAAGATGTCTAAATCACTTGGTAACGTTGTCTTAGCTAAAGACGCAATTGCTAAGTATGGTGGTAATGTTATGAGAATGCTTATTCTTTCAACTCATTACCGCGCACCAGTACAATTCACTGACGAAACTGTTATTTCAACACAAAATAGCGTTGAAAGAATCGCTAAAGCTTACACACAACTTGCTGTTAAGCTTCAACTTTCAAAAGGTAATTTAAATAAGAAAGCAACTGGAATGGATGCCTTCTTAAATGCTTTTGCAGACGATCTTAACGTCTCAAATGCTTTAACTGAATTGTTCAACGTAATGAAACAATCAAACCAAGAATTACGTAAGAATCCAGTTAATTTAGAAATGCTTGAAGATATCTTTGCTAACTTCAGAGATATGTTAAGCGTCTTAGGATTAAATATTGAATACCCAATCTTATCTGAAGAAGATGAGAAACTATATAACCAATACATGGAACTTAAAAAAGCTAAACTCTTTGAAGAAAGCGATAAATTAAGAGATGTATTGATTGCAAGACACATCATTTAATTAAAACAAGGGGGAGAATTATGACACCAATCGTACCAATCGATTACAAATTGACAGAATACTTCTATAACCATTTTAATGGATGGGGAGTTGTGTTATTTGGCACAATTTGTTTATTACTCACTATTATTTGTAGTGGTCTTTTAGGCTTTGAACGTGAATATCGTGGCCATAGTGCTGGTTTAAGAACCCACGTTTTAGTTGCTGTTGGATCTTGTTTAATCATGTATATCTCTATGTTTGGTTTCGGTGGATTAAACGCATCTGGTAGAGACCCAGCAAGACTTGCTGCTCAAGTTGTTACTGGTGTCGGTTTCCTTGGCGCAGGTACAATCATCCAAAATGGTTCAAATGTTAAAGGTTTAACAACTGCAACAACTATTTGGGGATCAATGGCCCTTGGTTTATGTGCGGGTTCTGGAAACATTACTATCTGTGTTATTGCAACACTCTTTATGTTATTCGTTCTTGTTTCATTACGTAGACTTGAAAGAATTGCTTCAAAGCGTAATCCAATGGTGACAATCGTTTGCGATCCAAACCAACCAATTTTAAAAGAAGTTTTACAAATCGCTAATAGATTTGCTATTTCGGTTAAAGATACTGAATCTCAATTAATTAACTTTGATGGAAAGCAATGCATCCGCGTTACTATCCGTATTAGTCCAACAAAAAAATCATCAGTCACTGATTTTATTGATGAGATTAAGTCTCAATCAAAACCAGTTGATGTAAAAATTTCAACAGAATATTAAAAAAATATGAAGAATGAGAATAGAAATTCAAAAAATGTGTCAAACTTGATTTACGGGAGGAATACTGTATTAGCTTCTTTAAATGAAAATCAAGTAAAGACAATTTATCTTCAAGATCGTTTTTCTGAACCAAAAATTCTTAAGCAAATCGAAAACAAAAAGCTCAAACCAATCTATTTATCTTTAGATGAAATGAATAAAAAATGTAACTACGGTAATCATCAGGGCGTTATCGCAGTTGTCAAAGAATATGAATATTCGTCTTTAGAAGAAATTATTAGATGCGCTGAGAATAAAGAAAATCCATTAATCTTAATTCTTGATGAAGTAGAAGACCCTCATAATCTTGGAGCCATCCTTCGTTCTTGTGATGCTTTTAGTGTTGATGGAATTATTATCAAGAATAGAAATCAAGTTCAAGTAAACTCAACTGTCGCAAAAGTATCAACAGGTGCGATTAATTATGTTAAGGTTGCTCAAGTATCAAACTTAACAGCTACTATCAAGAGATTAAAAGATGCTGGTTATTGGGTATATTCAGCTGATGGCTCTGGTAAAGAAAATTACGACAAACAAAATTATAAAGGTAAAACAGTTCTTGTTATGGGTAGTGAAGGACAAGGAATATCTAAGATTGTTTTAGATAACAGTGACTTTGTTATGAAAATCCCTATGACAGGACATGTCAATTCGCTTAACGTTTCCGTTGCAACAGGCATCATCCTTGCAATGATAAGAAGCCTACAGTAAAAAAGCTTAATGACATTAGTAGATTTATCTGATGAAGAATTATTTAGAATAGCCTCAAAAGGCGATGAAGAAGCCTATAACCATTTAGTGAATAGGCTTTTAAAATACGCAGTTGGAATAATGTACAACACATTATCTCAAGTGCAAGTTCGTGGATATGATACAGCGGAAGCTCTAAGTATAGCGGATCGCTGTGTTTTAATCACACTTTCAAGATATGAATACGGTTCACCAATTCGTGTTTATTATCGAACAATTTATTTAAACGACTTATGCAAATCGATCAGTCGTTACATTGACGAGGTTAGCGAGCGTAGCAACGTTGAACTAGACGAATCTTGTTATGATTCAGAAAGATTCTCAAAAGCGGAATATGTTGGCTCAGAAGATGAAAATCCACAAGCATCTTATGAATTAAACGAGTTAAAGATTATTCTTAATGAATCAATAAAAAACGAGTCAAAATTCAATCAAAGGCAAAGAAAAGCCTTATTAATGAAGATGCAAGGATATTCAATCAGTGAAATTGCCTCAAATCTTCGTATTAGTAGTTCTCAAGTAAGAAGAATTCTTGAGAAAGATAGCGAAGGTACACCTCTTCAAGAAATTAAGATTAAGTTAAAATAGATTGTATCTATTGACACAGTATTTTTTAGGTATTAAAATAGTCGCACAAGATAAGGTTTTGGATATGAGAAAAAAAGTTCTTTTAATTTGCCCTGAATGTCTAAGTAGAAACTATACAACTACTAAGAAAACAGAAAACAATTCAACCCGTCTTGAGATTAAAAAATTCTGTCCTAAATGTGGGAAACATACTCTCCACAAGGAAAGTAAATAGGAGGTATTACTATGGGTGTTAGAAAATATGCATCAGAAGTAGTAAAAGAAGGCAAACGTGTAAGATGGCCTAAGCGTGAGGAATTCATTCCTGCATTAGTTGCTGTTCTTGTTGTTTGTATTGTTGCTGCTCTCTTCTTATCACTTGAAGACTGGGCTGCAGGTTCATTAATTCAACAAATCAAAGAATTATTTAAAGGAATGTCAATTTCTGGTAACTCATCTTCAGTTGAAGAAGGCGCAGAAGCAATTAGATTATTTTTATTAAAGTAGTGAGGAATTTAAAATGGAAACAAATTTAGCAGAAAAACACTGGTATGTTGTTAATACATATTCTATGCACGAAAGAAAGGTTGCTGATAACCTTTTAAAGCGTGTTGAAACAATGGGATTAAGCGATAGAATCCTCGATATCATTGTTTGTGAAGAAGAAGTCCCTGTATTAAAAGAAGGAATGCCACAAGTTGATAAAGATGGTCACCCAAAGACAAAAATGAAAAACCTTTATCCAGGTTATATCTTCGTTGAAATGATCTTAACAGATGAAATTTGGTATATTGTCCGTAACACACCAGGAGTAACAGGTATTACAGGTTCTTCAGGTGGTGGTCAAAAACCTTCTCCTGTTTCAAATGAACAAATGGAACCAATCCTTAAGAGAGTTGGTAAAGTTGATATGTCTATGTACGACCGTTATAGTGTCGGAGACTTAGTCAAGGTTATCCATGGACCACTCGATGGAACAGAAGGCACCATTCAATCTATTGATAAAGAAACAGGTGCAGTTCGCGTATTAACAGTCTTCTTTGGTAGAGAAACACCAGTTGACGTCGAATTCTCTGAAATCGAAAAAGTTCAATAAACTAAAAAATACACGGCAGCTATGTTTAATGGCTGCCTTTTAACACAAAAATATTATGGCAAAGAAAGTTATTTATCATATTGAAGGATTTGACTGTGCAGGTTGCTCAACGAAAGCTGAGGATATTTTGTGTTCTCAAGATGAAATCGAAACAGCAGTAGTTGATGTAAATAACGAAAAATTATTTGTTACTTATAAAAAAGACCCATTAACACTTGAAGATCTCCATCGTCTTATTGGGCGTATTGATTCAAGTATTATTACAGTTGAACCTGAAAGAGCATATCGTAAAAGAACATATAAAAAAGGTTTTACTAAGAAAGAGTGGATTCTTTTGGCAAGGGTTTTAGTTGCTCTCGCTTTAATGCTTGTTGCAAAATTCGTCTTTGAAGAAGGCTTTGAAGAATTATTAATTCCATATGGATTAATTATTTATTTAGTCGCGTTAGGCATCGTTATCTATGATGTTGTCTATCGTGTATTTGAAAATATCTTTAGAAAACGTAATCCAGTAGATATGAATCTTCTTATGGTGATTTTTGCCTTAGGAACCTTCCTTTCTTATTTGGTAAGAACACCTGATATTGAACCAGCATTCTTTGATGGATGTATGGTTGTTGCTTTATATCAAGTTGGTGAACTTATTGAAAGATTTGCTACTACAAAAGCAAAAAACACTATCGGTGCAGTGGTAGATAAACGCGCTGAATTTGCTAATAAAATCGTTGATGGAAACCCAGTTAGAGTTAATCCTGATGAATTAGTCATTGGTGATGAAATCATTGTTAATGAAGGTGAAATCGTCCCAGTAGATGGAATCATTCTTGATGGTAGTGGATTCCTTGATACATCAACATTTACTGGTGATTCAACTCCACTTAAAGCTGAAAAAGATATGAATATCGTTGGTGGATCAGTTGTTAAAGAAGGACAAATCCTTTTAACAGTTACTAAGTTATTCACTGACACTGCTTTATCAAAATCAGTTGAGATGATTCAAAATAGTGGTGAACACAAAGGTAAAGGCGATAAGTTTATTACTAAATTCTCACATATTTACACTCCAGTAATCTTGGGATTAGGTATTCTTGTTGGATTAATTTGGGGACTTGTAACAAAAGATTGGCCAATTGCCCTCCATCAAGGATTAATGGTGTTAGTCA
>JAKSVY010000014.1 GCA_024413875.1 Bacilli bacterium | reverse complement strand
CAAAATTTATTCAAAAATTAAATGATAAGGGAATGAAATTAAATCTCTCTAACATCAATTCTATTGAATCTCTTGTTGAAGAGATTAAAAAAGCGAGGTCAAAATAATGAATGCTTCAATATTAGGCCGTTACACACCTCGTGATACATTTATCCATAAACTTGATCCAAGAACAAAAATCTTTGCTCTTATTGTTTTAATGGTGGCAGTTTTCTATTCATATCCATCATATGAAACCACTTTTATTATGGGTGGTATTTTATGTGTTTTCATTCTCATTTTGATGATGATTGCAAAAGTTAGTGTTAGACAGCTTTTCTCATCGCTTAAGGGAATGTGGTTCTTTATATTAATTTTGCTTTTAATCAATATGTTTATCCCAAGTGATAAAGACGCTGTTCCATTTGCAATTGGTACTTTACCTGAAGTAGCGTTCTCAATTAAGTCGTATAACGTTTATTGGGGATCAATTTGTAAGAGTATCAAAATCATTCTTCGCTTGATTATGATGTTTGAACTTACAATGGTGTTGACTACATCAACCTCATCAATGGATATGACATACGCTCTTGAATGGTATATGACTCCATTAAAACTTATTAAATTCCCAGCCCATGAAATCGCTATGACTATCTCATTAGCGCTTCGTTTAATTCCAACCCTTCTTGATGAAACTGAACGTATTATGAAAGCTCAATCAAGTAGAGGTGTTGATTTTAAACATGGAAAGATTAAAACAAGGATCAAAGCAATTACTGCTCTTATTGTTCCATTATTTGTAAGTGCATTCCAAAGAAGTGATGAACTTGCTAATGCAATGGAAGCAAGAGGATATAATCCTCAAGCTAAGAGAACTAGATATAGAACCATGCATTCAACTGTCTTTGATTGGATTACTGGTATTCTTACCTCTGCTATTATGGTGGGAGTAATCTTAATCTCTGTTTATGACTGTGTAATTTTTGTTACACCTCACTTCCTTCCAGCCTTAATTGTTGGGGCTCTTGGATTACTTGTTTTAATTATTTTAATCGGAATTTTCTCAGCGTTCTTTTTCAAAAAGGAGGAACTATAATGCGTTATTTTGTTGTATGTTCTTATGACGGCACTAACTTTGTTGGTTGGCAACATCAAGTTGAAGGCCGTTCAATTCAAGATGAAATTGAAAAAGTTTTATCAAAAGTTTTAAATGAACCAATCAAGATTTATGCCTCTGGTAGAACTGATGCTGGAGTGCATGCTTTTGGGCAAACATTCCATTTTGATGTTTCAAAAGAAATTCAAGATGTTGCAAAGATGCTTTATGCCTTTAATAGACTTCTTCCACCTGATATCACATTTAATGAATTAAGTGATGTTGAAGATGATTTCCACGCTAGATTCTCAGCAACATCAAAAGCATATCTTTATGTTGTATCAACATCAGGACACGATGTTTTTAACAGAAATTATCGTTATGAATTAAAACAATATTTAAATGTTGACGCAATGAGAGAAGCAGCGGATTTATTTGTAGGTGTTCATAACTTCCAAAACTTCACTTCAAAAGAAGAAGATGAAAACAATTTCGAAAGAGAAATTTACAAGTTCCAATTTGGTGCGCTTAACGAATGTATACTTATTAAAGTATGGGGCAATGGATTCATGAGATATATGGTCAGAATGATTGTCGGAACTTTAATTGAAGTAGGGCTTGGAAAATTAACAGTAAATGACGTAAAAGACCTCTTAGAAAAAACACCAAGAAGTATTGTTTCATATAAGGCTCCAGCCCATGGACTTTACCTCGAAAGTGTTCAATATGAGGGTAGATTATTGTAAATTTATGCAAAAAATATTTTTGCTTATATTATAAGAGTGTTATTATATACACGCATAAAAAAGGAGATTTTTATGGGAAGACACCATGAAGTTAGAGCCGCCGCAATGGCAAAAACAGGCGCAATGAAGTCCGCCTTATATGGTCGTGCATCACGTGAAGCATACATGGCCGCAAGAACAGGAACACCTGATCCAAAGACAAACCTCGCACTTAGAGCAGTTATTGATAAGTACCGTGGTAAATCAGTTCCAAGAGATGTTTTTGATCGTGCAATTAAGAAAGCTCAAGGTGGAGACGCAGAAGTCTTTATCGAAGGCCGTTATGAATTCTTTGGTCCAGCAAACTCATACCTCATCGTTGACACTTTAACAGATAACGAAAACCGTGCTTTAGTTACAGTTCGTACAGCTGTTGTTAAAAAAGGTGGTCACATGGGTTCAGTTATGTATAACTTCGAACAAAAGGGTGTTATCACACTTACAAGTGGTAACCGTGATGAAATCGAAGAAAACTTAATCATGAGCGATGTTGACGTATTAGCAGTTGAACAAGATGATGAAGGCTACATTGATGTTTACACAACACCAGAAGCGTTCAACCAAGCTAAGGAAGTATTAAATGGAATGGGCATTTCAGAATTCGAAGAAGCTGAAGTTAAATTTGTTCCAAACGAATACATCGATATGCCTGATGAAGAACACAAGAACAAGTTCCAAGAATTACTTGATATGCTTGAAGAATGTGAAGACGTTAAGGCAGTTCACCACAACGTTAACTTATAATTCATAAAGTAACTTAGAAATTGAAGAGCGAGATTTGTCGCTCTTCTTTTTTCTTTCTTTATATTATTTATATATTATTTTACAATATGTGAAATTCTTTTTGAAAGGAGGTCGCACATGGGAAGCTACGATAAACAAAATGCTTTAAAAGAAAAATATCAAAAACAAATCGACGAACTCCAATCTAAATTAGATAAGGCTTATGAAGATAACAGAACATTAAAAGAAGAAATTAAAAACCTTAAATATGAACGTTATCAAGATGGCCGCGGGGTAGGGGAAGTAGATAAACTCAAAAAGGAAATCAACAAACTCCAAAAGGAAGTTGAACGTTATAAACAACTATCATTCACTAATGAATCTTATGAAGTTTTTAGTGCTGATAGACAAAAATTAATTAAAGATATTAAAGACTTAAAATCTAAGCATCAACACATCAATGATTTGTTCCATAAATTTCAAACTGGAACTAATCAAATTTTAACCATCGCAAAGCTATCTCAAAAAGGTACTTTAACCATTAGAGATTGCTATACTTATGTCTTTAGAGACACACTCATTTCTTTACTTGAAAAAACACTTCAAGTATTAACAGGAAAGATGACAAGAACTCTTAATTCAATCCTTTATGATTTAACCGCAAATAAGGTAATAGTTAAGGAAGAATTCCTTAAAGCTATTCCTGAATTAAAGGAAAAAGGCGTCTTCCGTAAGCTTCAATATTTAGTGTATTTAGAGAACACAGCATTCCATGGATACACTGCTGAAACTAAGACATCTAAGAAGGAAGCAGTGCTTGATTCACAAGTCCAAACTGAAGAGTTTTTAAAGCTCAAATCAGAGGACCAATTAGACACAATTTTTACCCTTTTAAAAATCCTTTATACAGCCTTCACTTGTAAGAGTAGTGAATACATTCTCACCCAAATATCTGGATGCTGGAAGTATACAATTTCATAAAAAGAGTAAAAAGTGTTTGACTTAGATATATAAGAATATATATAATCTAACTCGGCACAAAAATGAAAGAGATCAATAGTCCCGGTAAGATTATTGCTTAAGTAAGGAGAAAAAATATGCAACGTCAAACAACAATTGCAAAGCCAGCTGAAATTACACGTAAGTGGTATGTCATCGATGCAAAAGACTTACCATTAGGTCGTTTAGCTTCATTCGTCGCTGTTAAGTTAATGGGTAAGGATAAACCTACTTGGACACCTAACGTTGACTGTGGAGACTATGTAATTATCATCAATGCTGAAAAAGTTTCACTCAGTGGAGCTAACAAAAAATTAAACAAGAAGTATTATAACGTTTCAGGTTATACAGGTGGTCTTAGAACAAGAACAGCTGGTGAAATGCTTGAAAAGTACCCAGAAGAAATGATGGAAAGATCAGTTTGGGGAATGCTTCCAAAGGGTCCATTAGGACGCCAAATCGCCAAGAAGTTATTTGTTTACAAAGGCGAAAATCACAATCACGAAGCTCAAAAACCAGAAGTTCTTGAGTGGAAGAGATAGGAGAACTAAACCATGGCAAAGAAAACAGCAGAAGTCTTCTACGGTACAGGTCGTAGAAAATCATCAGTTGCTCGTGTCTACGTAAAAGCAGGTAGCGGTAAGATCGTCGTCAATGGACGTGATGTTAACGAATACATGCCATACGCAACATTAGTTATGGACTTATCACAACCTTTAACAGTTTCTAACGTAGCAGACAAGTTCGATGTCGAAGCTACAGTTACAGGTGGTGGTTTCACAGGTCAAGCAGGTGCTATCCGTTTAGGTTTAGCAAGAGCATTACTCAACGCAGGTGTTGATCGTAAGACATTAAAGGTCGCAGGCCTTGTTTCACGTGATGCACGTGCTAAAGAACGTAAGAAATACGGTCTCAAAGCAGCTCGCCGTGCTCCACAATTCTCAAAACGTTAATCGTTTACAGATTGGAAACTATATGGAAAGCCTGGCATACGCTGGGCTTTCCTTAACTTGCTGAGATATAGATATTAAAAATCTATTGCAAAATAAAATTTATCATTGTATATTATTAAAGCGCATTTGCGACATGGACCTTTAGCTCAGCTGGTTAGAGCGCGTCACTGATAATGACGAGGTCGATAGTTCAAGTCTATTAAGGTCCACCATTTAAAAGAGTTATCTCCTGTGGGAGCTTAGCTCAGTTGGGAGAGCGCTTCCTTCACACGGAAGAGGTCGCAGGTCCGATCCCTGTAGCGCCCACCATGTATGCCGTCTTAGCTCAACTGGCAGAGCAACTGATTTGTAATCAGTAGGTTGTTGGTTCGATTCCGATAGACGGCACCATTTAAAAAGCCATTCCGAAAGGGATGGCTTTTAATGTTCTATAGAAGTGTGATTTCTATAAGTTTTGTTTCTAGTGGTGAGATTGAGAAATCAACACTTAATACTTTGTCTTTAACATCTGTTCTTGAAATAGAGAATTTTAAATCTGATAGATTCTTTAATATTGATATTTCTTGTTCAAGGAGTGTTGGTTCCGCTCCAAGCGATATCCACTTATCATATGAAGAAGAACTATTTTGATTAATCTCAGAGATTTTAATTTTAGCCTCATCATAATCTAGATTGGAAATATTAAATTTAATATGGATGTTGGTGGATTTTGGGAAACATGTGTATCTTTCAAGATTCTTTAAAGAATAATATGCTTTCTCCGCAAAAAGCGATGAGTAGTGGTTATAGTTATTAACAAGAATAATTATCTTATTATGTTCTTTAGTGACAATATAGTTTTCACCTTTCTTAAGTAAATCTTTGCCAAGTTTGGATGAAAGGTATAAAGCGTTATATGCTGCCTTTTTAATTCCGTTATAAGTTAATATTCCTTTACCACCTGTAAAGATGTCTCCATCTTTATCTGACTTATAATTATCCACTAAATGAGGTAAAGAGAAGGATGAAAGGGATTTGATGTTATCTATTATGTTTTTACAAACATAGCTAGAATAGTAAATCGTGTCATTTAAGAGGTTTTCATCAGAAGAATAGTTAATTCCACTAACAAGAATCTTATCGAGCATATAAGGGAAGTTTTCCTTGATATTCGCTATAAATTCTTTTAAATCATTCTTATTTGATTGAATAATATTCTTTGTTTTCTTTTTATAGTATATAAATTGATAATAATCAGGACAAATATCAGGTGAAGTAATATCGTTTAAACACTCACTGATGTTAATGATATTTTCAAATTCATTTTTACAAAGAATTGGTGATGCGATAAAGAATGTTTTTAATTTGCCCCTAATCAAAAGAACTAATTCTTTATAAATATTCATGAAGTTTGAATATTCAGTTAAATTTAATTCAGTAATAGGTTTATCAGGAGAAACACTAACAATCCAGTTTGCAACATATTCGTAAGGGAAAGATGTTTTACAGAACCTAATAATTTCCTTTATTGTTTCTAAAATCTTTTCTTTATTTATATTATGCGGAATAACAATTCTAAAATATGGTTTTAAATTGATGTTATATAAAAGCTCAATTGTTCTTGATAAAAATGAGTGATTATATAATGCACCTAATTTTTCTTTGTTATGGATTAAATTACAAGAATCATCGAAGACACAGTTGATTGCACAATACTCCCAACCAATATCTTTTTGTGCTCCTTCAAGCATTTTAACTTTATCCTGATTAGAAAAGTAGTGAATATTACCAAATTCCACAATCTTTGTTTGTGGATTATGAAGCGGAGTTACTTTAGCGTTAGAATCAATATCAATTAAAACATCAGTGTCTCTTGTTGCTTCTCTTTTCGCCCTTACATCATATGAATCATAATATTTAATGACTTTATCCAGCGCTCCCTTTCTTAAAAGGGATGTGCCAGTTCCAGTATTGAATGATTTGCTACTATTTTCTTTACGATATTTACTTGGATAACAAGAAAGGATGTTTTGGAATGCTCTTACGTAGCTACGAGCATTTTCAAAACCATTCTTAATAGCAATTTCTTCAATAGTTTCATTTGTGTTGATTAACGAATATAAAGAGTGAGTAACTCTAATTTGGTCGTAATATTCAATAAAACTCTTATCAAGAGTTGATTTAAAAAGCCTTGATAAGTAAGCGTTTGAATAATTGAAGTGATCTGCTAAGAAAGCAAGAGATAGATTATCTTGATAATGTTCATCAATATATAAAAGAAGTTGTGTGATTGTGTCATCGAAATTTTCTTTTCTTTTCGAATCTGTAATATTTATTTTAAAGTCATTAACAAGTTGAGCAAATAAAGAGTATGTAATCGCTCTATTAGTATAAATAGAGTTAATATTTTCCATAGTATTGAATTTAATAATTGAATAAAGAAGATATCTAATAGAATCAATTCTTTCATTATTAGGAGTTAAAACCGAGTTCAAAGAGAATGCAAGAGCGTTAGTTTCTTCATCTTCCAAACCGAATTCATCTTGATTAATAAGTGTTGAAAGAACAGTGGTTTCTCCTTTGGTGGCTACAATACTATGAAGTGTTTTTGGGTTAAAAAGAAAGGTATCGCCCTCTTTTGCGTGATAGGTTTCTCCATCATATAAGACATCACATTCACCATCCAAAATGTTGATAATTTGAATATTTGAGTGAATATGCCAAGGAACATTGTCAAATTGAATAACAGAAAAAGATAAAGGTACCTTTTTTGACAATGATACAACACTTGCTTCGCTTCTCATAATTTCATTATAATGAATAAAAAATCATCATTCAACAATAACTGCACTTTTTTGACATTTTCTCACGTATATAAACAAGAGCATAAAAAACTCAACAAGTGTGAAAAGTGCAGTTTTGTGTATTGACATGTTCTAATATAATGTGAAGTGTAGAGGTACAGATATGAAAGAACCAATTTTCAAAGCAACTCACATTGTTAAGCAATATGGTCCAACTATTGCCTTGAATGACGTCAACATTGAAATTTATCCTGGCGAAATTCGTGGTTTTATTGGCGAAAACGGTTCTGGTAAGTCAACTATGTCTGCCTGTATGACAGGTATTCATGAACCTACCAGTGGCACAATGGAGTTTCATGGGAAAGAATGGAAACCAAAATCAATGATCGACGCTCTCTCACAAGGTATTGGCATCATTGTTCAAGAAAACGGAACAATTGGTGAAATTTCAGTTGCTGAAAACATTTTCTTAGGCGAACTTAGAAATTTCGCAGGTGTTAACTACTTTGAAGATCGCAAAGTTGAAAACTTCTCACCATTCTTTACAACATCCCTTAAAGAGTTTGATAGTTACCGTGACGAACTTTTTGCAAAATTAAACGCTAACAACGTTAAAGAAGTTTTCTCAGAAGTTTATGCAGATGCTAAGACAGGACATCTTAAAGAAATGTATGTTGCCTTAGATGCAGAACTCAAACAAACAAATGAACAAAAGATCGTTGAAGAAGATGAAAGATTCAAAGTTGAAGCACAAAAATTATTTGATGGCTTCAATGCTGAAATTGCTCGCATCAATGAATTCTACGACAAGAACGAAGATGGTGTTAATCCAGTCTTGGTTGAAAGACGTAGAGAAGAAGCTCTTAAGCAAAACAAGATTAGATATACAAGAGAATGCCGTGCATTAGATGACTTCTCATATATGAAGCGTCAAGCTATCGCTAACGATGTTAAGTGCTTAAAGAATCACTATGTCAACGTCTTACTCGACTTAAAACTTGCTCATAAGGGCAGAAACAAATTCGTTGACGGATTAAAGACAGCATTCTTTGGATTATTCGTTAACTCAAAGAAACTTAGAAAATACGCTAAGAAGGCATTAAATGATATCGGTGTAATGGATATTCAACCAGGAGCACCTACATTTGCCTACGATATGCAAGCTCGTAAGTTAATCGAAATTGCTAAATGTTTAAATAAGGATCCAGAAATCTTCATTGTTGACGAAACAACAACAGCCCTTTCTGAAACGGGCCGTAACTTACTTTATAAGAAGATGAATGACTTAAAAAATCAAAATAAGTCAGTCTTATTCATCTCTCACGACCTTGAAGAATTAATGGAAAAGTGTGACACATTAACAGTTCTCCGTGATGGTAACATCGTCGCTAACTTAGATAAGGCAAAAGGTGAATTCGATCCAGACATGATTAAGAAATACATGATTGGTCGTGAACTTAAGGGTGACTACTATCGTTCTGATTACGATGGTTCACACTCAGATGAAGTTGTCCTTAAGATGGTTGATGGTATCGAAAAACGTGAACTTCGCCACGTCAACTTAGAACTCCACAAAGGTGAAATCCTTGGTATCGGTGGCCTTTCTGAATGTGGTATGCACACACTTGGTAAAGCATTATTCGGTAATATCAAGATGGAAGGTGGCTTCGTATATACAGGCGAAAATCTTGATTTATTAGTCAAATCAGAATCGTTCGCAATGAAGCAAAAGATTGGTTACCTTTCTAAGAACCGTGATACAGAAGCACTTGCACTTAAGACTTCAATCTTTGACAACATTGCAATCGCTTCAATTAATAATGTTGCTAAATTAAACTTCTTTGTTACTAAATCTGCTGAAAGAAAGTTAGTTAACAAACAAGTTCGTGACTTACAAATTAAATGTAATACTCCAGAACAATTAGTCTCAACACTCTCTGGTGGTAACAAACAAAAGGTTTCCCTCTCTAAGTGGATTGCTAATGACTCTGAAATCTTAATTCTCGACTGCCCAACTCGTGGCGTTGATATCGGTGTTAAGCAATTTATCTACCAACTTCTTTATAAGATGAAAAAAGAAGGAAAATCTATCATTATGATTTCTGAAGAATTGCCAGAATTAATTGGTATGGCAGATAGAATCGTTATTATGAAGGATGGACAAATCACAAAAGAATTCCCTCGTGGTAAAGATTTAACTCAAGAAGAAATCGTTCAATACATGATCTAAGGAGGAAAGAACAATGGAAGAAATTATGTTAGAAAAATCTTTCTTTGCTCAAAGCTTCGCTGATGAAGTAAATGCTTTCTCTAAAGATACAAGTAAAGAAACAAGAAAAGAATTCGCCAATAAATTAAAAGCGGAATACAAAAGATTAGATGCTGAAGTTAAAGCATCAATCAAAGAAAATCTCGTTAAGCTCAACAATGAACACAAAGCTGAACTTGAAGAGATTACAAAAAATAAAGAAGAAGCCTTAGCAAAAGCTCAAGCAGAATTTGACGCAAATCCTAATAAGAGCGATAAGGCTGTTCAAAAAGAACATAACAACATCGTTGTTGGTATTAACACCGTTGCTAAACGTTCAAAAATCAAAGCAAACAGCAATCAAATCTTAGCAATTAAGAATGAAAAGCTCCGTCGCTATGATCTCCACGAAGAATATATTGCTCTTCTTAAGCAAGCAAATAGTGGTGTTGGATTATTAAAACTCAAATCAGCCTTCCTTGAATGGCAAGCTGGATTCAACCTCAAAGCTTCATTAGCAAACAAGACAATGTGGATTAACTTAGTTCCATTATTCATGTTAATCCTTATTATTCTTGCATACGCGATTGGTAAAGGAGCTACAGGTTATAACGGTAGCTTAGCTGACGTTATCAACAATGGTATCTTCGTTGCTGTTGTTGCAACAGGTGCGGTTTACATCTATTCACAAGGTGGCTTTGATATGTCCCTTGGTAACGCTGCTCTTATGTGTGCGACAATTACTGCTTTACTTTATAACTCAACAGGAAACATCTTTGTTTCACTTGCTGTCTCAATTGTTCTTGGTGCGGTATTAGGTATTATCAACGCTATCTTAGCAACAATGCTTAACCTCCCAGTCATGGTTATGACATTAACTATGATGAACATCTTAGCAGCTATCCAAGAAGCTATCCTTGGTAACGTTGGTGGTCTTATCAATGTTAAAGAAGGAATGGTCAATAACCCATGGGTATTCGCCGCATTCCTTGTTGGATTCTTCATTCTCTGTTGGTTCTTATTTAACTACTCAAAACTCGGCCGTAGAAATAAATTTATCGGTTCTAATAGAATTGCAGCAAAGTTTAATGGTATTAACTTAATGCAATCAGGTATCATCTCATTCGCACTTTCTGGTATCGGTTTAGGTATCTGTGGCTTCTTATTTGTTTGCTCAAAGACAGACAGCCAATTCGGTGCTCAAACAGTCTTAGGACAAGTTGGTCTTAATGTCGTTATCGCTATCGTTTTCGGTGGTATGACAACATCAGGTGGTCCTAAATCAAAAGTTAGCTGCGCTATCATCGGTGCATTCTTCTCAGTCTTCCTCGATGAATTCTTCGCTGCTATTTCAACACCTACATTCCAAGTTGGTAGTTACTGCTACATGGTAAAAGGTCTTATCTTCATCATCGTATCTCTTGCCAACATGTGGGATACAAGAACAAAGATGCTCGCATCGGGAGGTTCAATCCAATAATGAATTACTCAAAACCTATTGAATTTAACAGAAACCCAATTACAAGCAATCGTAAATTAAGGGGATTAGGACGTAACTTCTTCTGGTCACTTCTTTGCCCGGTAGTTATGCTCCTCATTGCAATCATCTTATGTAAAGTTAGCGGCACTGGTTTATTCGTTATTTCAAATAAGCCATTTGATAACGTTACTAACTTAATGCTTATTGTTAACTCAATTGTCGCTACACTCATCGCAGCATTAGCCCTTAATACAAACCTTAACTCAGGTCGTATGGACTTCTCGCTTGGTGCAACAGGTATTTTAGCTTGTTTATTCTCTTCAATGTGCATTGGATACAAGGTTGATACTCCAAAAACAATCTTCATTTTCCTTGGACTTGCTATCTTATTTGGTATGATCTTAGGATTTATCCACTCAATCATTCTTATCTTAACTAAGCTCCCTCCAATTGTTGTTTCTCTTGGTATGTGCCTTATCTATGAAGACATCGCAAAGGTTGTCGCAGAATCGCAAGGAATCACAGGTTCTGTCTCATTATCTGGTGGTGTTCATACATCTACCTTCTTCCAAGAACCAGTCATTATTATTCCTTTATTAGTAGTAGTTGCCTTATTTATGGCGGCAGCCCTCTGTTATACAAGATTTGGTTATAACAAGCTCGCTCTTGTTTACAACCAAAAAATCTCTGTTGAAACAGGTATTAATGAAATCGTTCACTGTATCGTTTCATTCATTATTGCTGGTGCATTAATTGCTATCTATCAAGTAATGGATTGCTGTGGTACAGCTTCAATTACAATCAACGTTAACTTAGGAAGCTCAGGTACAGTCTTTAAAAACTTCTTACCAATCTTCATTGGTGGTATCTTAGCAATGTATTCTAACCAAATCGTTGGTTTATTACTCGGTGTATTCGCTACAACAGTTCTCTATACTTATGGTCTTGATGCTGCTGCAGCAATCGGAATTACATCACAAGTTTCAAGTTTATTAAACGGCTTCTCAGTCTTTGCAGTCTTAGTTTACATGGTTGACAAACAAAGATTTATCAACTGGATCAAGATGAGAAGATACATAAGAAAAGAGAAGTATCTCAATGAAGTAAAGGAGGCTAAGTAGTTATGAAAAAGAATATCTTTAGAACACTAGCACTTCTTGGAACATCTGCTGTTCTTGCTTCATGTGATCCATTTATCTTTGGTAAAGTTGTTAAAGAAGAATATGACTATATCGTTCCAGAAGAAGTGGAAACATTTGATGGAACAAGTAACTGCATCTTCTTTGCTTTATATAACTACTATGGTTATGAAGGGCAACACTTCACACACAAGTGGTTAGGTATGCATGATGCGTTATTGAGACATGGTATTGAAGTTAAATTTACTGTCGGTGAAAAAGACGCTCGCAAAATGGAAGCTGTCTATCACAAAAACTCTCCTGAATGGGATTTGCCAAACGATGCAAAAATTTTCATGGTAAATAACCAAACATGGAATATCAACTTACAATATTCAAAACCAATTACAGAGAACAAGCCAATGGCTGTTATCTCAACATGTAATGGTGTTGAATTTGCTGCTTCTCCAATCCTTTCATCAGGTTTAGGTATCTCAAATGCTACAATCGGTGGTTTCAGTGATTCTTATAGAGAAGCATTTACAAAAGGCTCACTTAAATACTTAGCTACAAAGTATATGGCACACATCTTACCAATCTATGCTGCATGTGTTGATGCGGTTGATAATGGTAGTGCACTCCGTAGTGAAACAGGTGAAGCTTTCCAATTATCAGTTAAAAACTGGGCTGTTCAAACATTAACTCAATATGATGAATTAAACGCTATTGACTCTATTGACTCAGCTCATCCAACAATGAGAAAAATCAACGTTGACTCATTCTTTGATAGATCTAATCCAAACGGTGCTAAAGAATTAGCAGAATTCGTTTCTAAATCAGATCCAGAAGATATCAAGGCAATGTATGAACTCAATGGTACTAATGCTGATGAAGATACTGCCTCATATAGAACAGGTAAAAAACTTAAATGTGGCATTATCGCTCCAAGTAGTGTTAATGACACTGTTGGTGCGTATATCAAGTTCATGAAGAACTATCTCGCTACTGCATATAATGTTGATACTCTTGATGGAACAGTTTCTAATACAATTAATCAAATTTCTGCAACACAAACTCTTATTAACCAAGGTTGTGACTTCATCATTTCACTTCAAGATGATACAGATAGAATTAATGCTATTAAGTTAGCAAACGATAAGAAGGTTTTCTTCGGTATTGTTGGTAACTGTCAAAACGATCTTGATCATGCAAAAGTAAAATCGCTTCCTTACTATGTTGGTTCAATTGGTACATCTATCTATGAAGAACAACGCACAGCTGATGAAATGACAGAATATTATCTTCAAGCAATGATTAAACGCGATAAGGGTATTAAGGAATTAGTTGACTGGCAATGTGAAGTTAAGGGGATTGAAAATCCAAACTTAAATAATGAGCCGGATGTTCTTCCAGAAGAAAGGAAAGATGCGCGTAGATATCGCTACGTTGGTGAATAATTATGGCGACATTTCAATGTGAATTTATTCCAAAATCATTTGGAAGAAAAGTAAAATTTGATGTTATTATACCTTCTCAAAATCTCGGTGAAGCTCTCTCTAATAAAGATCCAAATTATTATGAAAATAGAGAAACTAAATTCCCATTAGTTATCTTCTTGTGTGGGTTCGGAGAAAATGAAAAATCATGGCAACAAGGATCGGCAGCGGCTTATTTATGTGAAAAATATAAAATTGCTGGCGTGTTCATTGCTGGTGAAAATAAGTGGTATCACAACAACGGACAAATTGAAGACCATTATGGTTTCCTTGAGGTAGATTTGCTTGATTTCATTTATGGAAATTTCAAGAATCTCTCTCGAGAGATGCCATTAGGCATCGCTGGTGCATCAATGGGCGGTTACGGCACACTATTTCATTATTTAAAAAATGTTGATAAATATACTGCGGCAGCGGCTTTATCACCTGCTACAAAACCTGACTTCATGGATGAATCTAAGATTGGCACTCTTAGAGAATTGTTCGCTCAAAATAAAGATAAGGACCTTAATATATATCTCTCAATAGGCGATAAAGACTTCATTTATGGAGCATCAATGGAATTAAACCAATTCCTAAAGGATAATGATGTTCCAGTTCAATATAAAGTTATTCCAAATGCTGATCATTCATGGATGACTTGGAACTTTGAAGCATTCGAAATATTTGAATACTTCAAAAACAAAGGTTTCATTAGCAAATAATTGCTATTAAAAATAAAATAAGGAGACAAATACATGAAACGTACAAAATTAATTGTTCTCGCAGCTGCTACTATGGCATTAGGCCTTACAGCTTGTGGTAATAAGAACAACAATAAAACAAAATCAGTTGAAGAAATTGCAGCTGGTTTTGAAACAAGCGTTGCTGGTAAGCTTTCATTCAATTATTCAGCAAAATACAAAGTTGACGTTGATTCGCACACAGATAATAAAGACGCTATGTCATCTTTCAAACACGATATTGATGATAAGGTTTCTGGTGAAATCGACTTAACAGCAGGAGATTTATACCTCCACATCAAGAACGAAGCTAAGGACAAATTAATTAGCGATACTGCTAAAGTCAAAGAAGCTCTCGTTTATAAAAATGGTGCATCTTACTACTATTTAACATCAACAATGGAAAACCCAGTTGCATTAGCGTCTGAAACAGCTGCATCAGCAAAGATTGCTGAACTCGTCGAAAAGGTTTCATCAAACTTAGCTGGTGGTGTCACAATGGATACATTCCTCTATGATGGATTAGATCAAGAATATGAATATAGAGAATTCGGTTTGTCTTCTTCAACAGTTGATAAGAGCTACTGGGAAGGTCTTACAGAATGGTCTGCAAACGATAATGGTGGTATCAAAGCAGTTTCTAAGCCATGGTACATCGGTTATAAGACTGACGCAGGTGTTTCTGACTTCTCAACTCCAGAATTTGAAGCAGGTGATGAAGGCGCATACGCAGCATTAATCGAAGTTAATACAAACGATAAGGGTTATGTTACAGCATATTCAGAAAACTATAGCAACCTCGCTCTTGATTTCGCAATTATGAATCCAGCACCAACAGTTACAATCGAAGGTTCTAGAACTTTCTCTGCAACATATGGTTCTGATATTACAAGACTTTCAACAATCAACCACGAATTAACATACGGAACAGTTAAACTCAATACTTCAAACAAGGGTACATATGAAGTTTACACATGTTCTGCAGATGATAAGGCAACAAAGACTAAAGTCGCTGATGAAGGACAAGTCAAGGTTGGTGACTTATTAGCTGTTAAAGTTACTCCAGCAGGTTCTAACACAGTTCTCGCTGTCACATATGGCACAGTTTCAGGACAATTAGACACTGATGGATATTACTACTTCGAAGTTCAAGAAGGCGAGAACGCAATTACAGTTAACTTCAATGGTTCCGATGAAAACGAAGATGCAGAATGGGCAACAGTTACCGGTATCACTAAAGGTGAAGGTGTTGCTACTGTTAGAGTCACATATATCGTCTATCCAGATGTAAACAATATGATGGAACTTGATTCACAAGGCAGAGCTCCTATCGGTGCTTCAAACTTCTTAATCATCCAAGCAACATTTGAAGAAGGTTATGAATTAGATGCTATTAAGGTTAATGACGCTACAGCTTCTCCATTTGGCCCTGGTATTTACGGTTATAACATTAAGACTGCTGGCGAATTCGCAATCAACGTTACAGCTAAGAAGACAAGTGCAGGCCCAGAAGAAACAGCAGATTTCTCATGGACAATCAACTCAGATGCAGGTGTTGCATCAGTTCAAGTTATGACACTTGATAACTTCGATTTCGCTGGTATGCAAGACGTTACAGCAGCTGGCAAGGCAGAAGCTAAAGCAGGACGTTTCATCTGCTTCAAGGTTGCTCTTGTTACAGGCGCTGAAATCGTCTCTGTAAAGATCGGCGATACAGCTGGTAATCTCCAAGGCGGTTTCTACTGCTTCGATGGTTCAGTTGCTGGCTCATACACAGTTGACATTGTTACAACAAAAGCTGGTGAAGAAGATACAACAAATTATGTTTGGAATATCAATAAAGACGCTGGCGTCGCATCAGTTCAAGTTATGACACTTGATAACTTCGATTTCGCTGGTATGAAAGATGTCACATCTGCTGGTAAGGCAGAAGCTAAAGCAGGACGTTTCATCTGCTTCAAGGTTACAACAGTTGAAGGCGCTAATGTTGTTTCAGTCAAATGTGGTGAAACAGACGGTAATCTCCAAGGCGGTTTCTATTGCTTTGATGGTTCAGTCGCTGGTAACCACACAATTGATATCGTAACAGATGCACCTGCAGTAGATTATTCTTGGACAATCAACTCAGATGCAGGTGTTGCATCAGTTCAAGTCATGACACTTGATAACTTCGATTTTCCTGGTATGAAAGATGTCACATCTGCTGGTAAGGCAGAAGCTAAAGCAGGACGTTTCATCTGCTTCAAGGTAACAACAGCTGCTGGTTATGCAGTATCTTCAGTTAAGATTGGTGATACAGACGGTAACCTCCAAGGTGGTTTCTACTGCTTTGATGGTTCAGTTGCTGGCTCATACACAGTTAACATCGTTACAGTTGCTGCTTAATAGCTAAATAAAACAAAAGCTCAAATAGAGGGGCTCAGTACTGGGCCTCTCTTTATAAAAATACAATCGAAGCTAATATCATTAACAAAATGATACATTTATGTATCATAGATAATTAACTTCAAAGGAGAATAATTATGAAATTATTAGAACCAATAAAGGTTGGAAAGATTACTCTTAAAAATAGAATTATGTTTCCACCTCTAACAACAGGTTATGAAGGTCGTGATGGTTCAATTGGTGAACAATCACGTGCTTTCTATACAAGACTTGCAAAAGGTGGAGTCGGATATATTGTTATTGGTGACGTTGTTCCAGTACCTACTGTTTCACCAACACCAAAACTATACATGGATTCACAAATTGAATCATTTAAATTACTCGCTGATGCTGTTCACCAATATGATACAAAATTAGCTCTTCAAATTTTCCATCCAGATTATGACGCTGAAGTTGTCACACGTATGGTTGGTGAATGCTTTGCTTTAAAAGGAAAAGCAATGAAACTTAAAGAAATGGGCGATGCTTCTTGGGAAGCAGTTGCAAAAGAGGCTAGTGAAAAAGAAAAAGCAGCATTTGGTAAACTCCATTATGATATGACTCACTTCATCAGTGAAGTTAGCGAAGAAAAATTAGGCGACATCCTTAACAAGATTAAAGCTTGTGTTGATCGCGCTATTAAGGCTGGTGTTGATGTAATCGAAGTCCATGGTGATAGACTTGTTGGATCATTATGTTCAACAATCCTTAACCATAGAACAGACTCTTATGGTGGATCTTTCGAAAACAGAACAAGATTCGCTCTCCAAGTAGTCCGCGCTATTAGAGAAGCAAGTGCAGATATTTGCATTGACTATAAGCTCCCAGTTGTCACGTATAATGAAGATGGTTCGGTATGTGGTAAGGGTGGTCTCTTCGTAGAAGAAGCAGTTGAACTCGCTAAAATCTTAGAAAAAGAAGGTGTTGATATGATTCATGTCGCACAAGCAAACCACACAGGTAACATGAATGATACAATTCCGGCAATGGGTACAAGAAAATACGTCTTTATGATTAATGAAACAAAAGCAATTAAAGACGCTGTCTCAATCCCAGTTTCATTAGTTGGACGTGCTATTTCAACTCAAGCTGCAGAAGCTCTTATTAATGAAGGTGTATGTGATATCGTCGCATATGGTCGTGAATTACTTTGTGACCCAGATATTGCTAATAAACTTGCTGAAGGTAGAGCAAATGAAATTCGTCAATGTATTTCATGTAATAAGGGATGTACAGACTCAATTATGGGCCGTAAGTTCCTCTCATGTGTTTTAAATGCTGAAAATGGTTATGAAACAACACGTGAAATTAAACCAGCTACAACTAAGAAAACAGTTGCAGTTGTTGGTGCAGGTGTTGCAGGTCTTGAAGCTGCAAGAGTTCTTGCAATTAAAGGACACCACGTTGATGTGTATGAAAAGTCACTTAAGTTAGGTGGGCAAATTAACATTGCTTCAGTTCCTCCAAGAAAAGAAGAAATGAACCGTATCCTCCATTACTATGAAAATGTATTAGCAAATCTTGATGTAACATTCCACTTTGGACATGAATTTACAAAAGTAGATGCTGCTAAGTATAGTGATATCATCGTTGCTATCGGTGCTCACAACTTAACTCCACGTATTCCAGGAATCAATGCTGAAAATGTTGTTTCAGCTTGGGATGTTTTAGCTAATAAGGCTATTACATTTGGTAAGATTGCTGTTTGTGGTGGTGGTCTCGTTGGTGCCGAAACAGCTGAATATCTCGCTAACAAGGGTTATGAAGTCACTGTTATTGAAATGATGGATAAGATCGCTGCTCAAGAATCAGCAACAATTCTCCCTTCAATGATGGCAGACTTCAAGAAACATAACGTTGAACTTAGAACACTTAATAAGGTTAAAGAAATTAACGAAAATGGTGTTCTTGTTGAACTCCTTGAAAAGAAAGAAGATGGTACAACTTCTGTAAAGGCTGAAGAACTCATTAAAGCAAACACAGTTGTTATTGCATTAACATCAGTTAAAAATGTTATTGACCTTGAAGGCATCCCAGCAAACATCATTTATGTTGGAGATTGTGGTGGTGAACGTCCATCTACAATTGAAAATGCAATTAAGACAGGTTACGACGCTGCAAATTCAATTAATTAGGGAATACCATTAATTATTAAAACGCTCCTTAGAATGCCTCTTTGGAGCGTTTTTATTTATAAATAAATTATCTATCATGACCACTTTATATTTCTTTACATATTTGTGAATTCATATATAATATTACTTGCACATGGGAGTATGGCGAAATTGGCAGACGCGCTAGACTTAGGATCTAGTGCTGCGAAGCGTGCAGGTTCAAGTCCTGTTACTCCCACCATTTGAAAAATAAGTCTCAATTAAAGTGTTGAGGCTTTTTTATTTTAAGGATAAAAAACTTTCATAATCATAGTGAAAAATTTTTGATTTCATCTATACTATTTGTGTCTAGGGGGACAAAGACATGATTAATACTTTTGCAAAGTATCCTTTATATGAGGTTACAAAAGATCTTGCTGATGTAGCAACAGGGAGAAAGAAAGCTGATTTAGTAATCACTAATGCTAAATTAGTTAATGTATGCACACATGAAATATTAGATAACATGGGTGTAGCGATTGTTAAAGGACGTATTGCATATGTTGGTGATCCAACATTCGCAATTGGAGAAAACACAAAAGTAGTGGATGCTAAAGGAATGTTTTTAGCGCCAGCTTTCATGGATGGTCATATGCATGTTGAATCATCAATGATTTCGGTTGGGGAATATGCTAAAGCAGTTATTCCACACGGAACATCTGGGATTTTCTTTGATCCTCATGAAATTTGTAATGTTTTAGGAATGAAGGGCATCCGTTACATGCTTGATGACGCTAAAAGAACACCATTAAAAGCAATGTTAACTATGCCATCTTGTGTTCCTGCTGTAGAAGGCTTTGAAGACTCTGGAAGTAAGATTACTGCTGAAGAAGTTAAAGAAGCAATGACTTGGAAAGAAACAGTTGGATTAGGTGAAATGATGAACTTTGTTGGAATTACAAATTCATTTGATGAAGTTCACGCAATTGTTGGTGAAACATTAAAGGCTGATAAATGTCCTACAGGACACTATTCCATTCCTGAAACTGATAGAGGATTAAATGCCTATATTGCAAGTGGTGTTAGATGTTGTCATGAATCAGTTAGAGAAATTGATGCTTTAACTAAGATGAGACTTGGAATGTATGCTCAACTTAGAGAAGGTTCAGCATGGCATGATTTGATAGAAGTAAGTAAAGCAATCACCAATCATGAAGTTGATTCTCGCTTTGCAAATTTAATTTCTGATGACTCTCATCCAAGAACCTTAGTGGATGAAGGTCACTTAGATAATATCGTTAAAAAGGCTATTGAATACGGTATTGATCCTATTACCGCTATTCAAATGGTTACTATCAATGTTGCAACATGTTTCCATTTAGACCACGAAATGGGCTCTATCGCACCAGGAAAATGTGCTGATATGGTTTTGATTAGTGATTTAAATAAATGCGCTATAAACGATGTTTTTATTGATGGTGAACATGTAGCAAGTAATGGTAAGTTAATTGTCTCATTTGGAGAATATAAATATCCAAGTGATGCATATAACACGATCCACTTAAAAGAATTAACAAAAGATGATTTTGTATTTACATACAATAAAGACAAAGTAAAAGTTAGATGCATCGAAGCTATTGGTGGAAAAACAATCACTAATGAAGCGATTGAAGAATTAGAAGTAAAGAATAATGAAATTCAATTAGATCCTAACAAAGATATCTTAAAGATGATGGTTTTTGGAAGACACTTAAATAAGAACAGTGTTGGTCGCGGATTTATTAAAGGATTTGGTATTAAAAATGGTGCGTTAGCTCAAACAGTTGGACACGACGCTCATAACTTATCTGTCTGTGGAACAAATGATGAAGATATGATGATTGCCGCTAATACACTTATTAAGTGTGGTGGAGGTATCTGCGTTGTAAAAGATAAGAAGGTTATTTCTCTTGTTGAACTTCCACTTGCCGGTTTAATGAATGAAATCGATGTTAAGATTATGAAAGAAAAAGTTGGACAACTTGAAAAGAGTTGGAAAGAAATTGGATGTGAGCTTCCTTCTCCATTTATGACAATGAGTATTATTCCACTTGCGGTTATTCCAAATTTAAGATTAACCAATAAAGGTTTAGTGGATGTTAACAAATTCCAATTTGTTCCATTCATTGTTGAATAGTTGATAATAAAACACTCCTTAGATTCACTCTTGGGAGTGTTTTTTTGTCCTATGTTAAATAATAGGAGAGGACAAATTGACCTATAACATTATTAAAAAGAGGACAAATTGTCCTGTTTCTGTTTACATGAGAGGACAATTGAGCTATTATACATTTGGGTAAAAACATATGACACTTAAAGAAATTAGAAACCAAAACAACATATCACAAATAGAAGCAGCTGCTATTTTAAGCATTCCTGTTAGAACATATAGAAGATATGAACTAAATGAACAATATGGAAGTAGTTTAAAGCGCAAATTTTTTGTAGATACTTTAAATAAAAGTTGTGAAATAACCGAAGAAAAAGGTTTGTTAACTATTGATTTTATAAAAAAATCATTAGTCGATCTTTTCGATAACGAATACAGCGGTTTAATTGATGTTTGCTATTTGTTTGGAAGTTACGCTAAAGGTGAGGCGAAAGATAGTAGTGATGTTGATTTATATGTTTCATCGTCTTTAACAGGATTAAAGTTTGTTGGACTAATCGAAAGAGCAAGACAGGTTTTACACAAAAAAGTAGACATGTTAAGAAGTAGTGAACTAGCTAATAATGCAGATTTAATTAACGAAATATTGAAAGATGGTGTGAAGATTTATGGGTAGCAAACATAAATAAAAAATGAATAGCAAAAGCGAGATAACTATTATGAGTATTGGAGTGTAATTTTGAAAAAGAAAAATAAAGTTAAGATAATATTTTCTATAGTAATACCAATTGTTGCTTTTTTTAAAATTGCATCATTAATAATATTTTTGGTTGGGTGTGGTATATTTATTCATAATGGTGGCGTAGTTGTTGGCAGGACAACAAATATTGAAGAATATGAATCATATAGAAATAATGTTCCATATGCTAAAGATATGCTCCCATCGTTAGATGATATCAGTATTTCAAAAGAACAAATGCGATTTGGGTATAAAAATACTCTATTATTTCTTTGGAAATCCGAGGGAATATCTTTATTCTTGGATTGCAAGGATTCATATTCTTATGAATCAACCAATGCAATGTCGAATTATACATTTCTAGAAAAAGAATACAGGGATCAAGATGGCGATTATATATTTCCTGTAGCGCAATTCGAACATAAAGGTTATACCTTTCATATTGCTCCGAATTATAATTACTCTAAACGCTTGACACCTAAATCTTTTTTAATGATTGGACTTAATGATGAAAAGAATAAGATGTGCTATTTATATTTTTATGATAGTGATTTAGATTATATATTGTCAAATAGTGACTCAAAAGGCAGAGAACAGGAAATGAAAAACTTCGTGAATGAATATTTTATATGGTTTGAATAATGTAAGGGATATGAAATTGCATAAGATAAATAGGCAAAATCACTAAAAAACTGCAAATTATGTGATTTATCTCACACAAATAGTAAAAATTATGTGATAAATGTTTCTTTTTAAGCTTTAAATAATTATAATTTAATAAGTTGATAAAGGAGATTTTATGTATAGATATATATTGGAAGACCTCAAAAACTGGAAAGAATCTAAACGAAGAAAACCTCTCATTGTTCGTGGAGCACGACAAGTTGGAAAAACATGGGTACTAGAAGAATTTGGTAAATCGTTCCTTGATGGCTTTGTAAGAATCAATTTTGATAAACAACCTGAATATAATCAATTTTTCGAAAATACAAAAGATGTGTATCGAATTATTAAAAATTTAGCAATGGCTACTGGACATAAAATAACAAAGAATACATTGCTAATATTTGATGAAATTCAGGCTTGCCCAAATGCACTCAATACACTTAAATATTTTTGCGAAGATGCGCCAGAATACTATATTGCATGTGCTGGTTCACTGCTTGGATTGACTTTATCGCAAGGTTTTCCGGTGGGGAAAGTTGATTTTTTAGATATGGGTCCTATGACTTTCAAAGAGTTTTTATTAGCAACAGGTGATGCCAATTATGTTGAATATATGGAAACAATTGAAAAAATAGAAGCTGTACCTGAACCTTTTAATAATCCACTGATAGAAAAATTGAAAATGTATTTTATTGTTGGTGGTATGCCAGAAGCAGTTAAGGTATGGGCTGAAGATGGCGACATTCAAACAGTGGATAAAATATTGTTTGATATTTTAAATTCTTATGAAAGCGATTTTGGGAAACACGCACCTGAAATTGATGTTCCAAAAATAAGACTTATTTGGAATTCGCTGCCTTCACAACTTGCAAAAGAAAACAAAAAGTTTTTGTATAGCGTGGTTAAAGAGGGAGCGAGGGCTAGAGAATACGAAAACGCTCTTAATTGGATAAAGAATGCAGAGCTTATCAAAAAGGTCTCAAAAATCACAAAACCGAATCTTCCATTATCTGCATATGAAGATTTATCGAGTTTTAAGATTTACTTAGGTGATGTTGGGTTACTTAGACGTCACTCACATTTATCTTCATCTGTTTTTTTGGAAAAAAACAAATTATTCACCGAATTCAAAGGCGCCTTGACTGAAAATTTTGTTTTGCAAAGTTTAACCAGGATTTTTGAGGTTCCACCATATTACTGGTCAACAATATCTCACGAAGTTGATTTTGTTATCCAAAAGGAAAATGATGTATTTCCAATTGAAGTAAAGGCGGGCATTAATGTTGCTGCCGCAAGTATTAAACAATATTTAAATGAGTATGAAAAGGAAACCAAATTCGCCATTCGACTCTCACTTAAGAACTTGTCCTTTGATGGAAAAATATTAAACGTTCCTTTATACCTCATAGGCGAATTGAATAAACTCATCGATATAGTTAAAAGGCAATTATTAATAAATAACAACTAATATCTCGCTTCGGCGGGATTTTATTTTCGAAAATTATTCATTATCCAATAGGTTTAATTTATAATTAATCGTATGAAAAATTATAAGACATATGCTTTCGATATGGACCTCACATTGTTAGACACAATTGAGACATCAAATAAAGCCTATAAAGCTGCTCTTGAAAAAGTAGGTGGAGTGTTTGATAAAGATAAAGTTGTTTATATGTTATCAACCCCATTAACAACAACTTATTCAGAGATTGAAAATCCTACTCAACCTTATGAAGTCTTTTTAAATGAATTCGTAGAAGTAGCGAGAGATACATTTTTAAATGGATCTCATTTTTATGATGATGCTTTAAAAATTATTGAAACTTTATATAAAGAAGGTAAAACTTTAGCAATCGTCACTAATCGTGATTCTAGAGTTGTCATAGAAGTCTTAAAGAAAGCAGGAATCTTCCATTGTTTTAAATCCATTATCACTTGTGATAAGGTTACAAATCTTAAACCAGATCCAGAACCAATATTAAAATGTTTAGAAGAAACAGAATCTTCTAAAGAAGAATTTGTTTATATTGGTGACGCAAAGAATGACTGGATGGCAGCGTGTGACGCTGGTGTTGATTTCATCGCGTGTGAACGTTATGACAACTGTAAGTTTGACGCGAAAACAAAAGTGCATTCTTTATTAGATATTAAATAATCGGAGGATTAGTTATGGTTAAGTTATTTAAAGAACACCCAGAATTATTACCAGTTAAGCCATCAATTGACAAGGCTATCACTGAACTCATTAATTCATTCAACATTAAAGGTAAACTTTTAGTGTGCGGATCAGAAGAATCAGTTGATGATTCAAATAATTTAACTCGTTCTCTTTTAAAAACATTCGTAGATTATCGTCCAATCCCTAAGGAAATCGCGATTAAATTAGATTTATCTATGAGACACGATTTAGTTAGAGGTTTACCAGTTATTGATTTAACCGCTAATAAAACATTTATTGATGCGATGAATAATGATGGTTCTAGTGAACTTATCTATGCTCAACAAGTTGTATCATATTCAGAAAATTGTCCTAATGACATTTTGTTCTGTATTTCTAATAACGGTAACAGTGTTGAAGTGGTGAAGGCTGCAATCGCAGCAGATGTATTAGGACTTCATGTTGTCGCGTTAACCGATATGGAAGATTCTGAATTATCTAAGATCGCAAGAGTGACTATTAAAGCACCTTGCGGATTAAAAGAAGAAATCCTTCATTACATTGCTATGGAACTTGAAAGTAAATTATCTTAAGACTTATGAAAATTGTATTAATTAGACACGCTGAACCAGATTATGAACACAACACTTTAACAGAGAAAGGTTTCCTAGAAGCTAAAGCTTTAGGGGAATGTTATTCTGCTAAAGATTTTGATTATATTTATTCATCTTCTCTTCCAAGAGCAAGAATGACTGCAGAAGCAGTTATTAAAGGTGAAAAACCTATTATTGTTAAAGATGAATTTGTTGAATTCCATCATCCACTTACTATTGATGAAAAAGGTACAAAGTGGAATAACTGGGATTTAATGCCTTCATTTATTGAAAAGAACAAAGACGAGTTATTTGATTTAGATAACTATCTTGATGGTCCAATTATGCAAACAGCAGAAATGAAAAAATATCACGATATTGTTATCAATGAATTCGATAGCATCTTAGCGGGTATTGGTTATGTTAGAGAAGGTCTTAACTATAAAGTTACAAGACCAAACAATGAAACATTAGTAATCTTTGCTCACCATGGATTAAATTCCGTTTTAATGGCACATCTTATCCAAGTTCCATATTGGTTAGTTGCCCAATATTTCTGTGCATTAACTAGCAGTGTTACAACATTTGTAAGTGAAGAAAGAGAAGATGGCATCGCTCAATTTAGATGCTTAGGATTCTCTGATGTTTCTCACTTAGAACACGCTGGTCTTAAACCATCTTTTATGGCGAGATTTAGAGAAACAAGATTCTCAAACGATAGAAAGTAAAATGAGATTAGATAAATTCTTAGCAAATTCTGGTGTTGGCACTAGAAGCGAAGTAAAAGTTTTAATTCATAAGAAAAGAGTAACTGTTGATGGCGTTGTTCCAAAAACAGGATCTTTAAACATTGATGAAAACAAGTCTATCGTATGTGTTGATGGTGAACAAATTGTTTACAGTGAATTTTATTATGTTTTATTAAATAAACCAGAAGGCTATGTGTCTGCAGTAGAGGATAATGTTTATCCTCCTGTAACTGATTTAATTCCAGAATATAAGTTTGCAAATCTTTTTCCGGTTGGAAGACTTGATGTAGATACAACTGGAACATTACTTCTTACAAACAATGGACCACTTTGTCATAAATTATTAAGTCCTAAATATCATGTTGATAAAACATATCTTGTTGAAACTGATTTACCAATCAAACAAGAAATGGTTAAAGCCTTCAAAGAAGGCATTATGCTTGATGATGAATTAACTCTTCCAGGAGAGTTAGTAATTCTTTCTAGTAATGTTGGAGAATTAACTATTCACCAAGGAAAGTTCCATCAAGTTAAAAGAATGTTCCAAAAGTTTGGTTTAAAAGTTATTAAGTTAGATCGTAAATCTTTTGCATTTTTAAACCATGAAGATTTAAGCTTAGGCGAATATAGATTATTAAGTGAAGAAGAGATAGAAAAATTAAATAATATTGTTATTTAACAATTATTTAATCATTTTCCAACACTTGTTTATTTTTGTTGGTTGAATTGTATGCCCTGGATGTTACTATTTAGAGGTATTTCGGGAGGATATTATAATGAATTACAAAAAAGTAGTCGTCGCTGGTGGCGGTGTATTAGGAAGCCAAATCGCATTCCAAGCAGCTTATTGTGGTTTTGATGTCACAATTTGGTTAAGAAGTGAAGCTTCAGTCGGAAGATGCCAACCAAAGCTTGACACATTAAAAGCTAATTACATTGCAGATATCGAAGCAATGGATAAGCAAGACAAAACAAAACCAACTTTCTGGGCAAGAGGTTTAGCAGATGTTGATACATTCAACAAAGAAGAATGCTTAGCTAAAGTTGAAAGAGCTTACTCAACAATTAAGTTAGTTGTTGATAAGAAAGAAGCATATAAGGATGCTGACTTAGTCATTGAATCAATGGCAGAAATCACAGACGAAAAGATTGCTTACTACAAGGATTTAGCACAATACTTAGATGAAAAGACAGTTGTTGTTACAAACTCTTCAACACTTCTTCCATCAACATTCGCTAAATACACAGGTAGACCTGAAAAGTATTTATCACTCCACTTTGCTAACCACATTTGGAGATCTAATACTGCTGAAGTTATGTCTCAAGAAAAGACAGATCCAAAGTACTTCCAAGAATTAGTTGAATTCGCTAACGCAATTAGAATGGTTGCTCTTCCAGTTCTCAAAGAAAAGAACGGTTACTTACTCAACTCTATGTTAGTTCCATTCTTAATGTCTGGTATGGACTTAGTTGCTTCTGGTGTTTCTGATCCAGAAAGCGTTGATAAAGCTTGGGTATTAGGTACAGGCTCTCCACGTGGCCCTTTCCAAATTGTTGACGTTGTTGGTCTTCAAACAGCATATAACATTGTTCTTCAATTCCAAAAGGTTCCAGGATTACTTAATCCAATCTTAAAGAAGATGATGATGCCTTACAACTTCAAAGCAATGGAAAAGATGCTTAGAGAAAAGATTGAAAAAGGCGAAACAGGCGTAGCAGCTGGTAAAGGCTTCTATACTTACACAAAGTAATTAACTAATAAATTACATTAAGGTCCGATGCATATCGGATCTTTTTGTTACTTCGTTTGCGCAAGCCTTTAAAAAACTTGAATTTTTAAAGTGGTTTTTTATAATAACGACAAAACACAGAGATAAACGAAGCTTAATATTTATAACAATGTATACCGTCTCTAACGAGGCGGTTTATTTTTGCTCTTCTCATATACCCCCAGTGGGTATATAATAGCAGCGAGGTATTTATTATGGAAAAATGTTGCTGCAATGAAAATAAAACAAAGATGAGAACCGAAGAAGAAAAGAAAGCTCTCATTTCGAGAATGAATCGTCTTATTGGCCAAATGAATGGAGTAAAAAAGATGATTGAAGATGATAGATATTGTGATGATATCTTAATTCAACTCGCAGCGATTGATAAATCCATTAAATCTTTATCAGGTGTCATCTTAGATCAACACGTCCATTCATGTTTAATTGAAAGAATTCAAAATGGTGAAACTGAAGTAGTGGATGAGATTGTTGAATTATTCAAAAAGTTTTAATTATGAAAAAGAAATTTGATGTTACGGGAATGAGTTGCGCAGCGTGCCAAGCCCATGTCCAAAAAGCTGTAGAAAGACTTAATGGAGTAAAATCTGTTAATGTTAATCTTCTCCAAAACAATATGATTGTCGAATACGATGAAAATTCATGTTCTGTTTTAAACATTGTAGACGCGGTTAAAAATGCTGGTTATGGAGCGTCTTTACCAGAAAAAGAAGTTAAGGTTAAAAAGCAAAAAGATTATGACTTAATTAAATTAATAATCTCTATTGTTATTCTTTTAGTCATTATGTATTTCTCAATGGGAAATATGATGTGGAACTGGCCAGCTCCTAAAGTATTTGACCATATGGAAAGTCCACTTGGTTTCTCACTTCTTCAATTTGTATTAACTCTTCCTATTATTGTTATCTACTTTAAATACTTCATATCTGGATTCTCTAAATTATTTAAAGGTCATCCAAATATGGATACTTTAATTGCAGTAGGATCAACTGCTTCAATGATTTATGGAGTCTATTGTTTATTCATGATTGGCTTTGGTCATCCTGAATATCATGACTATTTATATTTTGAATCAGCGGGTATGATTCTTACTTTAGTTAGCCTAGGAAAGTATTTAGAAGGGTTATCAAAGAAAAGAACCACTAAGGCTATTACAAAATTAATGGATTTAGCCCCTAAGAGCGCGATTATCATTAAAAATGAACAAGAAGTAACAGTTGACATTAAAGATGTTCAAATTGGCGATATTGTGGTGATTAAGAAAGGTGACGCGATACCAGTTGATGGAATTATCATTGAAGGTAGTGCATCTATTGATCAAGCTAATATTACAGGCGAATCTATGCCTGTATATAAAGAGGTTAATTCTAGTGTATATTCTGCAACTACATTAACTGCAGGGTATATCAAAATTAAGGCTACTAAAGTTGGTGAAGATACAAGTATCGCTAATATCATTAGATTGGTGGATGAAGCATCAAATTCAAAAGCACCTATTTCAAAATTAGCAGATAAGATTTCTGGTATCTTTGTTCCAGTAATTCTAAGTATTGCTTTAGTAGTGTTTATTGTTAACTATATCGTTTCAAAGGATTTTGAACTTGCATTAAACTTTGGAATTACTGTTGTTGTAATTGCTTGTCCATGTGCATTAGGTTTAGCTACGCCTGTCGCTATTATGGTTGGAACAGGTAAGGGAGCTGAAAATGGCTTATTAATTAAGAATGCTGAAATCTTAGAAAAAGCTCATAACATTAAAACAATCGTTTTAGATAAGACAGGCACCATCACAGAAGGTAAACCTAAAGTAGTGGATTTTATTTCTTACACAAAAGAAGATTTATTATCTGTTGTTTATTCAATTGAAAATCTTTCTGAACACCCATTAGCGAGTTCAATTGTAGATTATTCAAAGAATAAACATTCTAAGTTGTTAGAAGTATCTAACTTTGAATCAATTGATGGTAGAGGCTTAAAAGGTGTTATCAATAATGAAACATATTATGTTGGTAATCTTAAGTTGGTAGATGATTTGAATATTGATACAGATATTGAAGATAAGATTAATGCTTATTCTTTGGAAGGTAAAACACCTTTAATTATTATTAAGAACACTGAAGTAGTGGGTATTATCACCGTTAAAGATGAAGTAAAAGAAAACTCAGTTCTTGCGATTAAAAAACTTAGAGAAAAAGGCATCAAGGTTGTTATGCTTACGGGTGATAATAAAAAGACCGCTGAAGCAATTGCAAAAGAAGTTGGAGTGGACGAAGTGAAAGCGGATGTCCTTCCAACTGATAAACAAAGAATTATTAATTCATTAAAACAAGATGATAAACATTTAGTGGCAATGGTTGGTGATGGTGTTAATGACGCATTAGCGTTAATCAGCGCTGATTTAGGAATCGCTATTGGAGCAGGATCGGATGTTGCTATCGATAGTGCAGATATTGTTCTTCTTAGAAATGACTTATTAGATGTGCTAAATGTTATCTCGTTAAGTAAACGAACATTAAACACTATTAAGTTAGGATTATTCTGGGCATTCTTCTATAACTTTGTATGTGTAATCCTTGCAACTGGATTTATGTATTACATTAATGGATTTAGAATGTCTCCAATGATTGGAAGTATTGCAATGTCTATTTCAAGTGTTTCGGTAGTGCTTAATGCATTAACGATAAACTTGTTCAAACCAGAGAAAAAATTCAAAGAAATTCAAGAACCTATTAAGGAGGAAGTTAAGATGAATACAGAATACGTTATCAGTGTTGAAGGAATGATGTGCATGCATTGTGTAAAGCACGTTCAAAATGCTTGCTTATCAGTCCCGGGTGTTACATCAGCAGTTGCATCTTTAGAAGAAAACAACGTAGTTGTTACTCATGATGGCACCGCTAAAAGAGAAGATATTGTTAATGCAATTATTGCAGCGGATTATAATGCTAAATAATTAATCAAAATTATATTAAATAAGAAGGCACTGAAAGGTGTCTTTTTATGTACTTTTGTAACTATTTATGAATTGTTTTGAATTTTCTTGAATAAATTATAATTAAGTGATTAAATATAGGTATGGAAGTAAAATGGTTTAACGCGAAAGATAAAGAAGGGGTCGCGTCCTTCTACTTAACAAACATTGATCTGAATATCGTTGCGTCAGTTCCATTCCAATATGCATATCGCGTACAAGTTGGAGTTGATGGAAAGGGTAACATCATTATCAAACCTTATAACAAAGCAAGAGTTGATAGTGGTGAACTTGATGAATATGCGTTATACAAGCTCTCAATCAACAAGAGTTATACACGTATCTCGTCGACAGATTTAATGAAAAACATCTCAGGATGTCTAGGTATATCACTTGATAAGAAAGTTCCAGTTAAATTCAACACTAGATGGGATGATAACGAAAACGTTCTTATCGTTCTTACCGGAAAGGAGAACTAATATGGAAGCATATATGTGGGCATTATGGTTAGGGGTATTCGTTATAGCCTTAATCATTGAGGGTGTCACAACTAGCGTTGTTAGCGTTTGGTTCGCATTCGCTGCAATTGTATCTATGGTTGTGTCATTCATACCAGGAGTTCACTGGTGGATTCAACTTATTATCTTTGTGGTAATAAGTGTTGCAACTATGTTTGCACTTAGACCGCTCATCACAAAGTATATGAAACGCAATGTTGTTGATACTAACGTTGATGAAATGGTTGGTAAAAAAGGTGTTATGGTCAAGGCTTATGATGAACTTAATCATGGGGAAGTCCGTATTAACGGAATTGTCTGGACCGCAATTAACACAAAAGAAAACGAACCAATTTTAGAAGGCACTAAAGTAAGTGTCTTAGCGATTAATGGTAACAAATTAATTGTTAAAGTTATTGAAGAAGGAGGTAACAAATAATGAAGCCATGGGAAATTGCTGTACTCGTAATTTCAATCGTAGTATTTATTGTCTTATTAATTCTTATCACAAGAAT
>JAKSVY010000135.1 GCA_024413875.1 Bacilli bacterium | reverse complement strand
TCTTCTGTAATAGATACAGATGGTTTTTTAACCTTACCACCAACTTTTACACTTTGTGATAAAACATTGGTTGTTTGATAAGTTGTGTTCGCATCAAAAGTTACTGTACGATAATCACCTGTTTCTCCGCATGCAGAGATAGTAGAAGCGACTAAGAATACAGCTAATGCTTTAAATAGAGATAGTTTTTTCATAAAACCTCCTATAATTTAAGACCGGCAGCAAATTCACCGCTCTTGAAGTATTTCATAGAGATAATTGTTGTAATTACTAATGGGATAGCAGATATCATATACATTGCATAGGTAACACCTTCTTTATCCTGACCGCTAATCGCGTTAGTAACAGAATATAAGGTGTACATCATTGTCATATTGCTATCAGAAAGAATTAAGCTAGCCCATAAGAAGTTGTTATAAACAGCAGAGAAAGCTCCGACAAAGTAATAAAGAATAATTGGCAAAGCTAAAGGAATTGTAATTTCAAAGAAGATACGGATATCACTACATCCTTCAATTCTTGCTGATTCATATAATGATTTTGGTTGTTGGCCAAAGAATGTTCTAAAGAGGAACATACCACCAACTTGAGCGCCACCAATCATTGGAATTAAGAATCCCCAATAAGTACCGCCTAAATGCAAGACATCTCTAACAAAAGGAGTTAATACTGGATAACCAATAATAGCTGGAACCATAAGAATTGAAATAAAGAACATGAATACAACATTCTTGAAGTAGAAGTCTTTAAAACAAAGAATATAAGCAAGTGCAGCAGAAATCATTGTTTCGCCAATTGCACCAATAATAGCAATGCCAACAGTTTTAAAGAATTTATCACCGATATATCCCCATGCTTCTTTATAGTTAGTAGCAATAGCTTTTAAGAATTCACCACTAGGCATAGCAAAAGCATTCATTTGAACTTCTTTTGCTGTTTTCATTGAGTTCACGACTGTTAAGAAAAGTGGAATCATGGAGAAAGAAATCAAAAGCACGACAATAGTGATAACTAATGCTTGCCAATACCACTTTTGATGGGTTTGAATCATTGGTTTATTTGGTTTTAATGTCAATCCATTAGAGGACACGATTGGTTGTCTTTTTTTCATATTAAATGTCCCCCATTGTATCTTTCTTTGTTTTTGAGAAATTCCATAATACTGGGAATAGTAATAACAAGAAGATAATAGTCGCATAAGCACTAGCTAAGCCGTAGTTAGGATTACCGACATCCTTCATTTGACGATACATTGATTCAACTAATGTAGTCGTGCCATTACTACCGAGCATATATGTTCTTTCATAGTTTTGAACAGAACTTAAAATACCCATAACAAAGATGTATTTAACTTGTGGTTTGATTAAAGGTAAATCGATTTGGAAGAATCTCTTAATGACACCTAACCCTTCAAGTTGACATGCTTCATCATATTCCTTAGGAATGTTCATAATGCCACCATAGAAGATGAGGTAGCCACCAACATATGGGAAGCCCATTAATAAAAGTGACCATCTAGATAATGATTCATC
>JAKSVY010000134.1 GCA_024413875.1 Bacilli bacterium | reverse complement strand
CCGCAACAGTCGCTACCTGCTCTCCTTGACTCTCTGCTTTTTCAACCGGGGTAAGATTGGCATCTCCGTCATAATCAGCAAGAAGATTTTTCCAGTAAGCTAAATCTCTTCCATTTCTTCTTTCTGTTATCCATTTTACATACTCTGCATATTTTCCATGATTTTTCTTTTCATCCTGAATCTCTTTTACCAACTCATCGTAAGAATATCCAGACTTCAACAAATCATAGAATCTAAATAGCGTATTATTTACTATAGAATTGCTCCATCCATCAACAATGATATGATGACATGTAATTATCAATCTAGAATTCGAGTTTGGCATATCCACAACACAAATACGCATAAGCGGATCAACCTCCATGTCAAATCCGCGTTTTATATCGTTTTTTAACAATAATCGAAACTGTGCCTCAGCTTCCTCAACATTTAATTCACTATACTCAATATAATCACAAGGAATTTTTCGATTCGATAAAATAATTTGATAGGGCGTAGCTACTTTTCTATACGGAATGGCTGTCCTAAGAACTTCATACTTTAATGCAACCAATTCAACAGCACTTCTAAATGTCTCAAGTTTTATACCTCCCATAACCTCAAATGCTGTTTGTAATACATATGCATCTGACGTTTCCTCTGCTATACTCTGAAAAAGCATCCCTTGCTGTAGTGGTGTTAAATTATACATATTTTCTATCATTAGAATTCACCTCCATACATTTCTAAAAGTATCTGATAGTCCTGATTCGACATAGCTATTACATCATAATCAGATGCTGTATTTTGCTGCTTGTCCTGATTAACGCAATGATTTATTATTTCCTCTAATGTCAATTCATACTGTTTACCTAATTGTTGTGCAAACGACTTCGTAATGTAATCCACTTTATACCGAATAGAAATATCTAATTGTTTGTTAAAAACACAAAGATTTAAATCAATCAATGAATCAAACATATTATTGTTCGATACTGTTTGGCCACAAACAAGCGCACCTACGTTATTTCCCTCCGCATCAATTTCACCTAAATAATTAAAAGAAATATCAACAGTGGTATCTTCTAATCTAGATTTTAATAATCCATACCCGATTCCCTTGTTCGGAATATTTCGAAGCATTTCTTTCGTCTCAATAATTGTGTCTTCCAATGCTAATTCACAGTTTAAAACGATAGGATAGCAAATTGTAAACCAGCCAACAGTACGATCAATATCAATATCAATGTCTATTTGCTCTCTTCCATGACCTTCCAGCCTTACACCTAGATATCGCTGATTTTCCATTTGTCCTATAGTTCTAGCAAGTGCTGCTAATAATATATCATTAATTTGTGTATTAAAAGCAGTTCCAACCTCTTTTAATAATTTATTTGTCATCAAAGCTGGTAATGAAATAATGATGTTATCATACTTTTCAGCACATTTCCGTTCATCTTCGCATCTTAAATACTTTAATCTACCTTCTTTTAACTTATTATTAAGTATCTTCCAATATGAAAACTCATCAAGCAAGTCTTCACTCTGGCGATAAGAATCAA
>JAKSVY010000133.1 GCA_024413875.1 Bacilli bacterium | reverse complement strand
TCAGGAACAGAAACATCGTTTGTGTGATCTTCTAAGTCATGGAATTCTTCCCAATACATTGGTTCATAGTTTTGTCTTAAGAAGTTTGCAACTTTATTGATTTCAGTTGTATCTGCAAAAGCAGATTGAACACGAACTTTTTGTGTTCTATCAAGTTTTGCTGAATCAATAAGCATATCACCATTACCAAGTAACTTTTCAGCACCTGATTCGCCAATAATAACTCTTGAGTCTTCTTGTGAGTTAACTGATAACGCAACACGAGTTGGAATGTTACCTTTAATAACACCACCAATAATGTTAACTGATGGTCTTTGTGTAGCAATAATAATGTGAATGCCGGCTGTACGAGCTTTTTGGGCAATTCTTTGAATCTTTCCTTCAATATCCTTACATTGTTCGCTTAAATCAGCGTATTCATCAATGAATGCAACAATAGTTGGTAATTTAGCGTAACCTAAACTTGGTGCGATCTTGTTATATTCTTTAAGTTCACGAACACCTACACAATTGAAGATTTTGTTACGTCTATCCATTTCATCAATTAATTTGCCAAAGGCAACATTAGCTTTACTTGCTTCAGTAATCATTGGACAAATAAGATGTGGAATCTTCTTATAGAAGGTCATTTCAACACCCTTAGGGTCAACTAAAAGAATCTTAAGATCTTCTGGTCTATTTCTCATAATAAGAGACAAGATAATGTTATGAACAAAGACAGATTTACCTGAACCTGTTGTACCCGCAACAAGCATGTGAGGGCAATCAGCAATCTTTAATGAAATAACATCACCATTAATGTCCTTACCAAAAGGAACTAAAGTATCACAAACATCTCCATTTGGTTCTGGATATGTGGATAAAGCTTCGAATAAACCAACAGAAATTCTCTTATAGTTAGGAACTTGTAAACCAGAAGTTGATTTACCAGTAACTAATTGTTTAAAGATAATATTAACACCGCCTAAACGGATAGAAATATCTGCTAATGACTTATCAAAGATTTTAACAGATACACCTTCATTTAATTTAACATCAAATTGAGTAATAGATGGACCAATTGTGTATCCAACGATTTGTGCACCAATTTTAAGTTCAGAGAAAATAGCCTCAAGTAAGAGTTTTTGATCTTGAACTGATTGATCGTTAGCGAACTTATCATCAGGATTTTCATGTCTATCTAACAAAGTTAGAGGTGGGAATTTATAAGGTGGACGAACATATGCTTTTGGAATATCAACTTGTACATCATCGTCATCATCCCAGTGAAGAACACGCTTCTTAGGTTGTTCTGGAAGAGGTTCTGGTTGAGGCATCACTGGAGCGCTTTGAACCTTAGGAGCAGGTTGAGAGTAAACTGGTGCAACTTGTGGAGTTGGTTCAACAAATTCTTCCTCTACTTCATCTCCATCAGGATTAAAGATATTGTTTAGTGAATTATCTTGATAAGTTTCGTTAATAACAGGTTCTTCATTAATAGGCTCTGGTTGAACTTCGGTATTTGTATATTCATTATCATTTTCGTAATTAAAATATGGGCTAGCCATAACTGGTTCTGGTTCTACATT
>JAKSVY010000132.1 GCA_024413875.1 Bacilli bacterium | reverse complement strand
ATCTTCGCCGTCCCGCCCGCTCCCGACCTTGCCCAACGGGCTTCGCAAGGTTGAATGAGGGACGGAGATGGAAATAAGAACAAGAGAAGCCCGGAAGAAAACTATTTTGACCATAGTGAATATATAAAACGTATTTCTTGTCTTGAAAGAATCGATTAAGAATTTTACTATGAAGAAAATAATTTGTTTTATAGAAATCATTTTTTTAATATCCTTTCTCTATGCTCAAACAGGCAGTGTTGAGTCTAGCAATTACTATTATCTGAAAGGAAACCCTTGTTTTTGGGGAACGGATTCAACTTCCATTATCTTTTTGGTGGATACAAATCAAATATCTTATGCATACAGTCGCCTTCAAATGATGTTTTCGCAAGAAGATGATACTGTTATGTATAGCGAAGACGACGACAATATCATAGTGATTAGTTCATCCCTCCCTAATATTAATGTGGACAGTGTAATTTTGTTCTTTTCAACTAATTACGGTATTGATATTTATTTTTGGAGTTATGCTAAGAAAATTTCGGGAAAACGTTTGTGGTTGCGTAACGAAGTCCTTTCAAAAGTAAAAAGTGCAGAATTATTTCCTCAAATCATAGACATAATTAATAGATTTAACCATTCTACCGTTACAATTGAAGACAGTGTGTACTTAAATGTGTGTTGTGCTGACGACGCAACAGTCATTCATTTAGCAAATGCTCTGTTTGAATCAGGATTAGTAGTCTTTTCACAACCTGATTTTTATTATTCTTATGAAAATCATTATAATGACCCATTGTATAATCTTCAATATTATTTGCATAATAATACCAATATGGGGGGAATGGAAAGATTTGATTTAAAAACAGAATATGCTTGGAATTTTCTCCGTACGGTTACTCCCATTGACACACCTATTGTTGCAATTATAGATGATGGAGTAGAGGACCATGAAGATTTAATGTTCAATGGAAGAAGCAAGGTTCTTAACGGTTTTCCTGAGGGTAATCATGGAAGACCTAAATTAATACATGTTCACGGGCAATGTTGTGCTGGTATTGTAGGTGCTACGCAAAATAATGGCAAAGGAATATCCGGAGTAGCGCCAGACTCTTGGATTGTGCCTATAAGAAATCAAAAAGTTTTATGGTATAACGGGATTGCTTATGCAGAATCTGATTTTATGAATTCAGGAAGAATTGCAAGGGGTATTAGAAAATCTTGGAAAAACTATAATTCTGATATTTTAAATAATTCGTGGGGATCGTTAGATGAGATGTCCGATGCAATAACTGATGCTTTCATATGTGCGAATTCTCAAGGTAGAAATATGAAAGGTTGCGTAGTTGTTGCTTCAACAGGTAATGACAGTAGTGCCAACACTATTAATTTTATTGGCAGAATTCCAAATGTTATTAGTGTAGGTGCAATTAATAAAAATGGAACTAGATGCGAATATTCTAATTACAGTTCAGAAATAAGTGTCGTAGCCTTCGGCGGGGATTTAGATGAGAATTTAGAAGCAGACATTTGCACAATAGATCGCGAAGGTCAATTGGGGAATAATGATGGTAATTATCACGAAAAATTTGGAGGG
>JAKSVY010000131.1 GCA_024413875.1 Bacilli bacterium | reverse complement strand
GAATAATGCTTTCCTAAATAAGAAATTGGTTCTTCAAAACATAAAGACATATTTTTGAAACAAATATTAGAATCGCCAACTTTACCAGCCTCAAATGCCTTTGTTGTAATAACAAGTTGTTTGAAACTCATGTTTTCAAAGCCAACAGTTTCAGTTTGTGGGCTTGAAGTATGTGTGTATGTATCTGATAAAATTTCAGTTTTATTGCCAAACTGATCAAGAGCTTCAATAGTTACTTGAATTGGCGATACTGGATTATATGAATAATATGTCATCTTGAATGTATTCACATATCTCATATCGTCATTTGTTGGAAGGGTGTAAGTTGCAGTAACACCAACTTGTGTTTCTTTCCAGTCTGACCATTGATAGTTTCTAAATACAGCGTATTCACCGCCTTCAGAAAGGCTAGGTGTTAAACCAAATTTTACATAGTGTTTATTATCTGGATTAGCAAGTGTGTAGTTCCAGTTTTGCTCACTGGTAGTAGATACATCAATTGTGCCTTTCATTGGAATAAATGCTATGTGGCTACTTGTTAAGGTTTCGCTTTCAGCATCTCTCCAATCAATGCTTGGATTAGGGTTAGAAAGATAAACTTTTTCTCTACCATCATAAACCCAATATTCTTTATTACCTGTTGAAGAGGTTGTACTTTCTTTAGCAAGATAGTGAACACCTGATGTGGCTTCAGCTGGTTTAACAGCGTATAAGTTTGATAAGAAATATTGTCCTTCCGAAAGAGCTTCTTCACCTAATTGGAAATAAAGACCAGCAAATGAATCAGAACACAAATTAGCCATCATAGATTTGTCTAATTTTCTTTCAACCCATCCATTTCCTAAATCCTCATTTGTTGTTGAAGAAACAATAACTTCCATTGAGTCTGCATTAATAATCTTAATATCTGCTGATGACGAGATATTTCTAGTATAGAAAACGCCTTGGTATTCATCATCTGGTGTATAACCTGGAGTTGATACATTAATCTTTAAAGCGTTCTTATTAGAAGGAGTTACAACTGTTAAGTTATAGCCATAACCATATTCAGAAGATTGGTTTCTTCTAGCCTTAATTTCAACTTCACTATTTAATGTTTCAAGATTATATCCAAAAGACGAAAGGTTATCTGAGATAATGACTCCAAATTTCTTACTATAATCTTCTTTAAATGTTAAATATTTATCATAATTTATGATCCTATCTTTAACGCTTTCATCGAGGTTAGAATAAAGAGCGTCAGCATCACGAATTGTGCCTTCATCATAAGCGTTTGGAGTTTGATTAATCACTTTATTAATTAAAGATTGAAGTTTATTTAAAGTTTGATTATTTTCATAATCTTTCTTTCTTGCGTTATCAACATAACTACATATAGAACATGTATAGTATTCACTTTCATTTGTTCCATATGAGTGCGATTCAACATCACCATTAGTAACACCACAAACAGAACACTTTAAAGCGTGTCCATCATTACCAATGTACCAGGATTCAAAATTATGGGATGTTTTATCAACTGGATAATCTAAAGATTTTGAATATGTTGTATCGTTATATATTGCAGTCGCAGTATATCTAATTAGACCGTTTTCACAACAATTTGCTTCTTCAACAACTTGTTTTTGAACTGTTGCATTCAAAACCAAAGTTTGCTTATCGCATTTATTATCCTCATTTAAACAAGTTAAAGAAACTGTTGC
>JAKSVY010000130.1 GCA_024413875.1 Bacilli bacterium | reverse complement strand
GTCACAAATGAATCATGATTAGATGCATTAATTGTGCCTGGTATGATTGTATTAATTATATTTTCAACAAAATCCACAACACCACTAGATGCATTGGTGCTTTCAGTAGCATTCAAGCAGGAATGCATAATGATATAAGCGTTAATGGATAATGCCAAAACGCATACAATTATTGTCCAAACTAAGTATTTCTTACTAATTTTCATCATGCATTTGTATTTTTTGCAGTCACACTGCATATTTTACGAAAAAATATAGCCCAAATCTATAACTTAATCCAATAATGAAAAACACCCACTTGCTAGGGGTGTTATTGATTATTAATTGAATGATGATTTTAAAGGACAAGTTCTATTGAAGATTAAGTTATCTTCTTTGGAAAGTTTATCAGTGCAGTAATAACCATTTCTGATGAACTGATATCTATCTAGTGGTTTAGTATCTTTTAATGACGCTTCGACATAACCATTTAATGAGATACAGGAATTAGGATTGATTCTTTCAATGAATGTTGTACCTTTTGTTTCTTCTGTTTCATCAAACACTAATGGTTCATATAGTTTGAATGTTGCTTTCAATGCAGTTGTGGCTTCTACAAAGTGAATTGTGCCATTTGGCTTTCTGCCTTCAAAACCACTACCGGATTTTGTTTCAACATCATATGTACAATGTAGTTCAATAACATTGCCATCGTTATCTTTAACAACACTATTACACTTAATGAAATAAGCATGCATTAATCTCACTTCATCACCGAGAGAAAGTCTCTTCCACTTTCTATTTGGTTTTTCTTCGATGAAGTCATCTTGTTCGATATATAAGTATTTACCAAAAGCGATTTGACGATTACCTAGTTCTTCATTTTCCATATTATTAGGAGCATCTAAGTATTCAATTTGACCTTCTGGATAGTTATCAATAACAACTTTTAAAGGACGGATGACCGCCATTGGACGAGTGGCTTTCATCTTTTGCTCTTCTCTTAAGAAGTTATCTAATTCTTCTGCATTAGTGACACTATTGATACGGGATAAGCCTGTATACAAAATGAAATTTCTAATAGCTTCAGGTGTGAAACCTTTTCTTTTTAACGCTACTAATGTTGGCATTCTTGGATCATCATAACCATCAACATAGCCTTGATCTACCAATTGACGGAGATATCTTTTACTCATCACTGTATTAGTGATATTCAATCTACCAAATTCATATTGATGAGGAACATTTGGCATTTCACATTTTTCGACAAACCAATCATAAAGGATACGGTGGTTATCGAATTCTAACGAACACATGGAGTGAGTCACTCCCTCGATAGCGTCTTGTAATGGGTGGGCAAAGTCATACATTGGGTAGACGCACCACTTGTTACCTTGTCTATGGTGAGGCACATGAAGAATACGATACATGACAGGATCACGCATATTAATATTAGGATGCGCCATATCAATTTTCGCTCTTAAGGTTTTTTCACCATTACCATATTTACCATCTCTCATCTCTTGGAAGAGTTTGAGGTTTTCTTCGATTGTTCTATTACGACATGGAGATTCTTTACCTGGTTCAGTTAAAGTACCACGATATTCAGTAATTTCATCGGCAGATAGATCATCTACGTACGCTAAACCTTTTTTAATTAATAAAATAGCGCGACTATATTGTTCTTCAAAATAGTCACTACCAAAGAAGATATTTTTTGGTTCATAACCTAACCATTTAATATCATCAATGATGGCTTGCACAT
>JAKSVY010000013.1 GCA_024413875.1 Bacilli bacterium | reverse complement strand
AATAGTTAACAACGTTAATCATTAAAGAAAAAGTTTCGATAAAATGTTAACTTTATGCATTTTTTCACTATCGATATTGAAACATTTAATATGTTGGACTATAATTTGCGCATATTTTATTAGAGCCTACGTATTTGTCGATAAACGGTAATGGCTCAAAGGAGAAATTATGAAAAAGAAAATTCTTATCTTAGGCGCAGTTGCTTTTATGTTAGCATCCTGCGGTAAATCTTCGTCTGGTAGCTCTGGTGGTTTCCCAGACACAACTCCAACTAACACAGAGTCAACCGATACAACACATTCACACTCATGGGGCGAATGGTCAGTAACAACCACTGCAACATGTACAACTGCTGGTGAGGAAACTAGAACTTGTGCTGAATGTGGTGAAACCGAAACCAGACCAGTTGAGCCAACCGGTGTCCACACACCTTCAGAAGCATGGTCAAGTGATGAAAATAATCACTGGAAGGTATGTTCAGAATGTGAGTGTGAACTCGAAAAAGCCGCTCATGATTTTGTAGAAAAGAGCAAAACATTAAGAGAAGATAAGTCTTGCTATGATGTTGTTTATGAATGTTCTGTTTGTGGTTATACATATAACGACACTGCAGAATATACATTAACTACAGCAGATATCTTAGAAAAATTAGGTGCTGCTAAGACTAAATCTGAAAATAAAGAAAGTGCACTTAAGAATGGTGAATATTCATATACATCATATGGAAATACTACATCTGGTGCATTCGAATACGGCACTTATGGTGGTAAGAAAGCCTTCAAGCAAACGCTTACCAATTCATCATCAAGTTCAACATCTTATGTTTACTATGATGGTGACGCAATGTGCGGTTATAAGGTAGATAATAAGACTGGAACAGTTTCAAAATATGGCTATGCAGCTATTACTGAAAATGATTTCAAGGGTGTTCACTATACATCGGGATTCTTTGCACCTAACTATAACGCTAATATCTACAGCATTGATCCAATCTTCGATAACGTTTATCAAGAAATCGTAAAAAACAGCAACAAAGACTTAAAGCTTACTTATGCTGATGGTGTTTATGGCTATGATTTAGGTGTTGTATTTAAAACATCATATGGCTCAACAAACTACTACACACTCAAAGGTACTGTAAAGTTTGATGAAACAACAGGCGCCGTTATTGAATATCGTTCTGAATATGCCCAATATTATGCAACAGATATCGTTCCTGATGAAGAATTAGGTACATTCGAAGTTGCAGCAGGCAAGACAAAAGATCCAACAGTATTTGTATATAAGGCAACTACTGGTACAAGAGGTGCTCTTGAACTTCCTTATACATATAATGACTTCAAGTTTACAGGATTTGAACTTGCATATAATGGTGCTCCAATTGCTGATGGCTCAACAGTTGAAGTTGAATTAGCATCAGCTCTCGCTACTATTCAATTAGCATCAAGAACACCAGAAACAGCATCACCAGATTTTGATGCATTCTCATTCACAATTACTGATGCGGAAACAGGTGCAGCAGTTGCTGGAAATCCAAACTATAACTCATATAACAATTCATTCTCACTCCCAGCTGCAGTCGGTAAAACTTACAACATTACAATTAAGACAGCAAGTGGTGTATCTCGTTCATTTGCTCTTAAAGGTAAAGCACCTTCTCCAACATCAATTAACTTAAACTTCTGTAAAATTACTAATGGCACTGTTCAATTAGCTAACTTTGATTCAAAGGTTTATATTGGAAAACCAGTTAACATTACTGCAAATGTTATGCCTGCAACAGCAGATCCTGGTTACACATTAACATGTAAAGATGCTAGTGGTACTGAATACACATTACCAAAGAGTTCTGGTAAAGATTATTCTGGTAAGACAATTGAATACTATGTATTTGATATGACAGTTGCTGGTACATACACAATTGAAGCAACATCAACAGCAAAGGCTGAAATTAAAGCAACTAGAACAGTCGAAGTTGTAGAAGCACCAAGTTTAGATGGAGTTTTCACAGGTAACTACTATTATGTCAACACACGTGGTGGCTATATCGATTCTAAGTTCGCATTTGCTCCAGATACTTCAACAGAAGCAGTTGATGGAACAGTAACAGTCACAAATAACCCAGGATCAGCTACTCAAAAGGTTGCAACATTCTCATACGTAGTAAATGCTGCTGGTGATGGCGTTGAATGTACATTAGTTAGCGGCGAATGCAAATATTACTCATTAAGATTTGTTACAACAGATGCATATGGTATTAACATGTGGTTCAAGTTATCTGCAGATGATACTGAACAACAATTATCATTAACATCAGAAAGCCAAGTTCCAGCAGGAATGCTTTAATAAATTATGAAAAAGGGTATTACATTATTCGCATTAATTACGATTCCAATGATTGTTGGTTGTAAAGGCCCTTCAAACAGTTCATCTATTAGTTCTGCCGACTCTTCGACAGATAGTTCAACAGATAGTTCAACAGGAGGTTCCACAATAGTGGCACCTCCTGCTTCGTTAGAGGAATGTTTGGAGAGAACCGATAACTATATTCTTTATTTCGGCGGAGATAAAGGAAAAACATACATGGAAGTCAACACTGATAACATGTATTATTACGCTCCATCAGCTTATGGATACACCATATTAGATAATGATCCTAATTACATGCATTTTTTCTCTTCTTTACCAAAGAGTTATGGTGGAATAGAAATTGAGATGAATGGGCGTGTTGGAAGTTCTAGTGATTTCTATACACTTCAAGCAACTGCAAATTCGTTTTATAAATTAGTTTATAACACTAAAGATTATTATGAACGTATTGATGATTGGACCTATCAATATACTGGAAACCAATTATTAAACGAATATAAACCATTTTTCCAATTGGGTGCATTTAATTTCTGTAATCGTTATACGATTAAAATATCTCAAGATGGAAGACTTGCTTCTTTTGTTGCGGGTGAATTTTATGAAGGATATGACCATGAAATTGACACTGTTGTTGTAACAGTAGGCAATCCTTCTAAAACCCCTCTAGATTTCTTTGATGAATGGAAGCAAAATGGAAGCAAGATAAAAGAAAGAATCTTTGATTATAAATCATTTTATTCTACAATCAGGTCCTCTGAACCTTGTTATGAACATGGTGATATCGATGCTGTCGTAACATCTCTTGATTATGATGGTTCATTCTTCATTGCTAATAATGATTCTCGTTCAGGGGCAATCGGAATGAGGGTCACACCTAAAAACGAAGTCTCTGTTGAAATCGGTGATAAGGTCAATGTTAAGGGTGATATTCAAATGGACTTAAGTGGTAAATATTATTATTCACCACGATTTGTAAATGCTTCAGTGGAGGTACTTGAAAAGAATTATTCAGTTCCAATGTTCTCTGAAGAATCAATTGTTGATACTTATGCTCCTGGGATTTATGCAGCGGGTATGTTTGCTAACACTCCAGTTTATTCAGCTTCTCTTTATAGTGGATACGCATATGCTGGTAACATTCCGTTAACTGCAAATGAAAGTGGGGACACAGTTGTTGATCTTTTTTATCCTGACTTTATTTATAAAACTACAAATAAGATGTTCCAAAGTGAACTTCATTTCCCTAAAGAATATGGAAAAGAAAACACTGAAATGATGTTATCAACATTAAAAGCATTAGGTGATTATTCAAAAGATAGTGAATCTAAGCTCCTATATATTCAAAACGTTACAGTTTTTTATGACCAATATAGAAAAATTCACTTCTATGTTCAACCAAACTCAGTATTGTCACATAGATTAAGTTATAGTGAAACTATTGCTCAAGACTTCGGGATTGAAAACTTCCCAGTTCCACAAGTGAAAAAATCTTCAGGTGGATTCTTCCACTTTGGCAGCGCATCTGATTTCTATTTAGAAGACCAATATTACCTTGGAAAGGGTGAAAACCCTTTATCTGGTGTATTATTCTTTGGAAATAATATTACTAGAGCAATCATTGATGATTTCATTAATGAATTAGAAGCTTACGGTGCGGTTCTTTATGATGTTTTTGGCTTCGATTTCGCTAACGACATTGTTCACTATATTTATCAATTAGAAAACAACATCGTTATCGATGTTATGTTTGATGATCAATATGGAGAATCAACCCGTCTTCAAGTATTTGTTTATCAATCTGAAACAATATGTAGAACAAAGTCTATTGGTGAGAAAATTGAAGAAGAATGTGATTTCTTTAAAGATGAAGATTTCATTAGACTTCCAAACACACATGATAATAATTACCACTTATATAAATTAACTAGTTATGCTGGTAATTCATTTAGTAACGATAATCCACTTCTTATTGCGACTATGGATATTATGTCAGATCGTTATGATGAACTTAGACAAGCATATCGTGATGCTGGATGGAAGATTTATAGAAATGAAGATGGTAAAGCTTTCTCATACATGACTAGAGGTAATACTAGAGTCGTTTATTATAAAGAAAATGAAAATGGTAAGAAGACATTCCTTGACTTTGGTATGTATCCAACAACTGACTATACATTTACAGGTCATAAAAAGTTTAATTACCGTGTTGAAGTTGCTATGTATGAAGCTGATAAGCCTATCACAACTCAATACACTCAAAATCTCGATTCTTTAATTGAAGACTCAGTAATTACTGGCAATAAAGGATTATTTAAGTGGACATTAAAAGATGGCTATAAAGCCGAAGTTTATAAAGCAAACAGAGCTTCGGACTCTTATTCATACGGATATAACTTTACTGGTAATGCTTTTATTTACCCAGAGGTTAATGACGAGGCTCATTTACAAGAACTCTTAGATTATGTAAGAGAAACATTTGAAGCAAATGGCTATGTGCTCATTTTCCAATCTTCTAGAGGATACAACTATGGTTATCCAAAAGCAGATAAAGCAAATCAATACGATAACTTCTTATATTGTATGAAAGATAGTTCAAGAGGATTTGTTAGAGTTATTGGTGGAGTAGGTGGGGCAGACTTCTAAAACACAACGAGGTTCGCAATAGCGGACCTCTTTTTTATCTACTTCTAAATTACGTTTTTTTGTCACAATATTGAGATACCATACTCATTTACAATAATTCATTTGTAAAATGTATTAAAACGTAGATAATATTTTCATAGGAAATAATTATGAATTTCACTAACGTATCATTAGCAGAAGCTATTATCTATTTACTTATAGGTATCGCTGTTTTCTTAGTTGGCATGAATCTCATGTCAGGTGGTTTAAGAAAGGCTACTGGTAAGAAACTTAAAAACTTCTTCAAGAAGACAAGAAATAATCCGTTTGCAGGAATGGCAATCGGCACAGCATTTACATCTATCATTCAAAGTAGTGATGCAACCGCTGCAATGGTCATTGGTTTTATTAATGCCGGTGCAATGACAATTTTCCAAGGCATTTCAATTATTCTTGGTGCTTATATTGGTACAACTGTTACTGGTTTAATTGTTTCTTTCTCGTCTTTAAATTTCTCACTTTATTTACTATTATTTGCTTTCATTGGTATTGTCTTATCATTCTTCAAGAATGAATTAGTTAAAAATATTGGAGAAATCCTTGCTGGTCTCGGCTTATTGTTCTTTGGCTTAGCTGTTATGAAGGGTACTTTCTCACAAGTTAATATTCATGATTTCTGTTTAAAGCTATTTAGTAACGCTGGATCACCAATTTTATTATTCCTCATTGGAATTGTAATTGCTGCTTTGGCCCAATCAAGTAGTGCATGTACAGGTATTGTTATCGCTATGGTTGGAGCGGGCTCGTTATCGCTTCAAAGTGGTTTGTGCGTTGTTTTAGGTGCAACTATTGGTTCGGTTACAAATACATTACTTGTTTCTGCTCAAGGAAAGACTGATGGAAAACGCACCGCATGGATGTGCTTTGCAATGCGTACACTTACATCTTTAATTGCGTTATTAATTGTCTATTTAGCGGGTAGCTACATTTCCCAAGGCTTTAAGTATGTCTTTAAGACTAACGAACTTGCAGTCGCAATGTTCTTGGTAGCGTATAACATTATCTTCATGCCTTTATTAATTCCATTAATTAAACCTTTAGAAAAACTCTTCAATAAGATTATTAAAGATAAGTCTAAAAAATCTATTGAAAGTGCAGTTAAGTATATTGATGATAACTTAATTAAGACACCAGAAATCGCTTTAATGCAAACCAAAAAAGAAATCGTTAATATGATTACTTTAGCAGAAGAAAACTATGAAAGAGCGTATCAAAGGGTAAAAGATCAATTAACCACTAACGATGCATTAATTATCGAAACAGAAGATAAGATTGACTATCTCAACCAAAGAATTACTGATTATTTAATCAATGTTTCGGGTGTTGCACAAACTAGAGATGAAAAGAAAGTTGGTGCTTACTTCCACGTTATTAACGATATTGAAAGAATTGGTGACCACGCTTATAACTACTATGAAATGAGTAACAATATGGCTAACGAATCACTTAAATTCTCCGCTCACGCGATTGAAGAATTAGATGAAATGCACAACACCTTAAGAAAGATGTTCGCTGTTGCTAAAGAAATCTTCTATACAAAGCATCGTGATAAATTAGTGGAATTAGATAATCTTGAAAATGAAATTGATAGATTAAAAGAAGAATATTCTTCAAATCACTATTCAAGAATTACTCAAAACCTTTGTTCGGTTGAACTTACACCTTTCTATAGTGGAATCGTTTCAGAAATCGAAAGAGTTGCGGACCACTTAGTTAATATCGCTTATTCAATTAATAACCCAACTGGTGATGATAATTAGTTACAAATAACCTTCTACAAATGTGGAAGGTTTTTTGTTTATACAAACCCATTTCTTAAAATAAATTAAAAATAATACAAATTTATATTATTTTTGTTTACAATACACATATATCGCATCTTGAAAGGAACGCTAATATGAACTTACTTAAAAAAATATTCATTCCACTTTTGATAACATGTCTTTCTTCATGTGTATCTTCTAAGACTCCTACAACAAGCACAGATTCAATTACCAATTCTGGTGAACAAGGTTTTGTTAATACAAGTTTATGGGATGATGAAATTGCAAAAGCAATGTGGGAAGTCACGGGCCACATTATTCCTTATATTGAATTAGCTGATGGCTATGAATATAGTGAACTCGAAGAAGATGGAGATAGAATTTTCTATATCCTTTCTAAAAACGACAATGATCTTTGCACAGAATATAAAAGATTATTGGCTTATGAGGATTATGAATTATATGGTGAAGATTCATCGCTTGGATATAACAGATATGCTTATTCAAGAGTAGAAAACGGCGTAGAATACTTCCTTCAATTTGATTATTATCCAGGCGGTACAAAACCAAAAGGATTTGAAATTTTTACTTGGTCAACTACATACATTCCTCGTGAAATTGATTATGATTTAATCCCTGATTGGCCAGCTCAAGTTAAGAGCGATTTCATGGATAAGTTTGGTGAAATTATTCCACTTGCACCTTTATCAAATAATTTTGAATATATCTGGGATGAAAAAGAACATAACTTCATTTTCACTGATAAAGATGGTAGATACGAGGCTTTCACAAGATATTTCAGTAAAATATACGAAATGCCAGAATGGATCCTTAGTTATGATTTCTATCAACAAGGTTACATCGTTTTTGAAAAAGCATGTGAACACATTGAAAATGGTATTTTCCACCTCAATATGAGACACAGTAACTCAACTGGTTTTATTGTTGATGTTTGGTATACGGTTCATAACCCACCAGTACTTATTAGTGAATGGGGAAGTGATGTAAAAGAAGGATTCACCAGTTTATTTGGTGATGATAGTTATATCCCATTAGCACCAATTAGTGATCAATACGTTTATGACTATGTTGAGTTAGATACAGATTTCTATCTCATTGATATACTTGATCCAAATCCAATTGGAGACTTCTATGATCAATATATTCCAATCTTAGAAGCAGCAGGATTTGTTGAAAATGATTACTATTATCCACGCTTTGGATATTATGTTTTCGAAAAGGTTTGTCCTAATGATCCTGTAAATAACATGGTTGTTAACTTCCAATACGTCACTCAAGGATTAAGTATCCAAATCTATAAAGAAGGCGTTCTTGACGGAACAGGATTTACATATGATTTCCCTGTTGATCAAATCCAAAACTTTATGAGTAAATATCAAATTGAATATAAGGAATTCCCTCAATTTGAATCTAATTTTGATGGTAAATATTTATACACATCTTTAGGCCCAATATTCACAATTGAAATCTATGAAGAAGTTATTCCTGGAGCAGCATTACTTGAGGATACATATAAAGAAGTATTAGAAGCTGATGGTTGGGTAATTGATGATTCAATGCACGATATTGAAGGATCTTGCTGGGGATATTTTGCAAGAAAAGAAGGCTATGATTTCTACTTGAGATTCTTTAGTCTTGTTGATCCAGATGAAGATTTAGGAGCATTTGTTTTCCACCTTTATCCAAATTCATTTGATTGCACAGGTGGTTTAATCTTTTAAGGGGTTTTGGAATGAAGGCAATTAAACTTTTAACTATTTGTTCATCATTATTTTTGTTAGTTGGATGCACTCAAAAAGGTTCAACAAACACAGATACTGATGTTTCTTCTGACACCGGTTCTACCGATACACAAGATACAACTGACACAACAGATACAGGTAATACACCTACTGATTGGGAAGATTTATCTAGTGAAAATCAAGCAGTGGTTCAAGCCTTTTTAAGCGCGGCTCAAGATAAAGAAAAAAGCGTTAAATCCAACACTATTTCAAATGGATTACTTTCTAATGGTGAATCCTCATATTCACAATACTCTTTCCTAAAAGGAAAAAGAAGTAATGGTGATGAGATTTGTTATCATAAAACTCCAACACAAACTACATATTATTACTATGATGGCGGTACATTAGCTGGTTACATTGAAAAAGGCACTGAAGAAAAGACATATTCAAAAGTAACAAAACCTACTGCAAACAAATTTAATGGTTATGATATGACATCATTAATGATTAAACCTTCAGGTTCCGCTTGTGGTGGATATGAATCATTATCGTTAATGGTAGGTAATGGTAGTGCGAACGTTAACAAAGATACAAAAGTCAAAGTTAGAGATAATGGCTTTGATATGACTTATGCTTTATATTCAAAGGTTACTTATACATATTGGTTCGCTGTTATTTCTGCTAACTTCTCTAACGATGGTGCGTTAGTGGCACTTAAATATAAATACGCGGAAGCATACGCTAAAGTAGTTGATAAACATGAAGATGGAACATTTACTTTCAAAAGTGACGCTAATCTTGATTATAAAGAAACTATCTATCAAGCAACGTTTGGTGAATTAGATAATTTAGAACCATCAGTAGAACCTAACAATTTCTTCTACTCTTCATTTGATTTATATCTCAATGAATCAAAGGTAGAAAATAATTCTACAGTTAACACATCTTTTGATGGTGAAAGTATTGTTTTAGATGTTAAAAACATTCTCCCTGAAACTGCATCAGATAATTTTGATACTTGGGTTATATCAACCAAAAAAGGCACTGCAAGTGCAGTAAGTGATGGAAACTATTTTGACGCAAAAGAATCAAAAGTATATATCACATCAATTCGTTCTGGTGGAACTTATACAGTCACTGTTAAAACCAAAAATATCACTAAAACATTTACCCTTGTAGTGGAAGAATTACACGCTGAATCAATCGTGTTTGTTGGTTTAAAAGAAGATGCTCGTGGATTAAATATGGTTGAAGTTCCAACAAGCACACTAATTAATGAAACAGTCAATATTTGTGCATATGTTGAACCAATCGGTGCTTCTCAAGATATGACTATGGTCATTACAGCACCTGAAGGTGTTTCAAGTAGTGATTATACAGTTACTGAAAAAACATATAAGACAAGTGAAGCTACTTTAAAATACTATCAATTTAAATCTACTAAAGTAGGAGAATTTGTGTTTACCGCAACTTCAAACAGCGATCCAAGTGTTTCAGCAACTCATACATTATCAGTTGTTAAACCATTAACAATGGATGAAATCTTTAGTGGTAAATACTGCATTTATAGTGATTATTACAAGCGTCCTGCTTATATCTTTGAATTTACTCCAAACGAAAGCACACCTGCTAACGACGGTGAATGCAAAATCACAACTGTTTCATCAGGTAAATTTGGATATTATACTTATTCAACAACCGCTACAAACAATACAATAACCCTGATTTATAAGACAGGTGTTGAAGGTACTGTTGAAGACTTATTTAATATCTCTGTAACAACCGGGGGAACAAGATCTTCAGTCTCCGTTACTTGTGCGGAAGATCCTGTTGGATGGGGTTCAAAATACACTTTACTTGATTGGGAAGATTATCTTTCTAAATACGGTTCTTAACAAAAAAGAAAGGAGCACTAGCTCCTTTTATTTTTTCTTCCTGACTCAATTAATTCTTTTTCAAATTCTTTTGGATGAGTCAAATTATAGTTTTGATGATATTCTTCAGCGGAATAAAAACTCATAAACTTTTCTACAGAAACACAAGGTGATTTTCCACTTTTAATTTCTTCATGTTTTAATAGTGTTTCAGCAATTTCTTTTTCTTCATCAGAAGTGTAATAAATCGCTAAGGTGTAAGAATGACCACGGTCAATAAATTGACCTTCTTCATCATACAAATCAACATTATGAATAAAGATATTTAATAATTGTTCATAACTAATTTTAGATTCATCATAGTCGATTTTAATAGTTTCTCTATGTGATGTTTTTTGGGCTTTCACATCCTCATATGTTGGGTTTACTTCTTTACCACCTGAAAAACCTGAGACAACTTCATATACTGACTTTAAACAATTGAAGCAACTAGCGATACACCAAAAGCAACCGCCCGCTAAATAGATGGTTTTCATTTTAAATTACCTTTAAGAGTTTTAACTAATAACTCTAATCCAACTTTATCTTCATTAGTGAATCTATTTAACGAAGTTGAATCAATATCTAAAACACCATATAAATTACCTTTTAAATGGATTGGAATTACAATCTCGGAATTTGATTCTGAATCACACGCGATATGTCCAGGGAATTCATGAACATTTGGAACTAGGATTGTTTCGTTCTTCTCAATAGATGTTCCACATACTCCTTTACCAAAAGGAATAACAGTGCACGCAACCTTTCCTTGGAAAGGACCAAGTTCAAGATGGTTATTTACGTATAAATAAAAACCAACCCAACTTACATCACTTAATTCATGAAATAAAAGCGCACTTACATTAGCAAGAATTGAAATGTTGTTAGTGGTGGTTTTAGTTAAAACATCTAGCTGTTTATTTAAAAGTGAATAGTTTGCTTCCATTTTAACCCCCTCGTTAATTCTTTATAATAATATCATTTTTGAACAAAAAAGGATTATTAGTAACATTCATTTTCGGACACATTTGCGAAAGTGTTGGTATTTCTTAATACATATTTGCACATGTATACACGCGATAATATAATGAAACCATATTTATTATGGAAGGAGTCTTTATGAGACTACAAGAACATGCAATTAAAGAAATTAAAGAAATAGTTGCTCAATATATCAATGAACCAACTCCTTTAATGATGATTCTTTCTGCTGTCCAAACCAAATATGGTTATATCCCAATGGAAGCACAAGAATTAATTTCTGAAGAAACTGGAATTAGCGTCGCTGAAATCTATGGTGTCGTTACTTTCTATAGCTTCTTCTCTCTTAAACCAAAGGGAAAGTACATTGTTGGTGTTTGTTTAGGTACAGCTTGTTATGTTAAGAACTCACAACAAGTCATTGATAAATTCTGCCAACTCCTTGGTATTAAACCAGGTGAAACAACCGAAGATGGAATGTTTACTATCGATGCACTTAGATGTATCGGTGCTTGTGCTTTAGCACCAGCTGTAAGAGTAAACGATAAAGTTTATCCACAAGTAAGAGTTGAGGATGTTGAAAAGATCCTTGATGCTTGTGAAAAGATGGAGGCTGAAAAGAATGAAAAAGGTAACTAATCCAGAAATGTTAATGGTTGCTCAAGCAGCCTTCAAAAAGAATCTTGATGATAAGTTCCACTCAACAACAGGTAAAAGAGCTATCGTTATCTGTGGTGGTACAGGATGTTTATCTTCTGATTCAACAGTCTTAAAAGAAAGATTTGAAAAGGTCTTAAAAGAAAAAGGTTTAGATGGAATTATTTCAGTTAACATGGTTGGCTGTTTTGGATTCTGTTCACAAGGTCCTTTCGTAAAGGTCTATCCAGAAGATACTTTATACCGTAAGGTCAAAGTTTCTGATGTTGAAAAGATTATTGAAGAAGACTTTATCAATAAAGGTATTGTTGAAGATTTACTTTATGTTGATCCAATCACTCACGAAAAGATCACAAAGATGGAAGATATTAACTTCTATAAAAAACAAAAGAGAATTGCTTTATATGGTTGTTCAGTTATTGATCCAGAAAACATCAATGAAGCAATCGGTTATGGTGCATTCCAAGCTTTAAACAAAGCATTACATATGGACCGCCAAGCAGTTATCGATATGATTCTTGCTTCAGGTTTAAGAGGTAGAGGTGGCGGTGGCTTCCCTACAGGTAGAAAATGGCAATTTGCATATAACCAAGAAAGCGATGAAAAATATGTCGTTTGTAATGGTGATGAAGGTGACCCAGGAGCATTCATGGATCGTTCCATCCTTGAAGGTAACCCACTTTCAGTTATCGAAGGTATGATGATTGCTGGTTACGCAATCGGCGCAAAGCAAGGTTACTTCTATGTTCGTGCTGAATACCCAATCGCTGTTAAGAGATTAAATATCGCTATTAAGCAAGCTAAAGAATTAGGTTTATTAGGTGATAACATCTTAGGAACAGGTTTCTCATTTGATGTTCACTTAAGACTTGGTGCCGGTGCTTTCGTTTGTGGTGAAGAAACAGCTCTTCTTAACTCAATCGAAGGACAACGTGGTATGCCACGTCCAAGACCACCATTCCCAGCAGTTAAAGGTTTATGGGGTAAACCAACAATTGTTAACAACGTTGAAACTCTTGCATGTGTTCCATATATCATTAGAGAAGGCGTTGAAGAATTCACAAAATACGGTACTGAAAAATCAAAAGGTACAAAGGTCTTTGCTTTAGGTGGTAAGGTTAACAACGTTGGTCTTGTTGAAATTCCAATGGGTACAACAGTTAGAGAACTTATCTATGATATCGCTGGTGGTATCCCTAATGGTAAGAAGTTCAAAGCTATCCAAACTGGTGGTCCATCAGGTGGATGTTTAACAGAAGAATATCTTGATACTCCAATTGATTTCGATAACTTAGTCGCTCTTGGATCTATGATGGGTTCAGGTGGTGCGATTGTTATGGATGAAGATAACTGTATGGTTGACGTTGCTAAATTCTATATGGAATTCATTTGCGATGAATCATGTGGTAAATGTACACCATGCCGTATTGGTACAAAGAGAATCTTAGAAATCTTAACAAAGATTACTAATGGTGAAGGTGAATTATCTGACCTTGATAGATTAGAAGAATTAGCAGCAGTTACTAAGAATGGATCATTATGCGCTCTTGGCCAAACAGCAGCTAACCCAATTATCTCAACATTAACTCACTTCAGAGATGAATACGTTACTCACATCGTTGACAAGAAGTGTCCTGCTCACGTATGTAAGAACTTAATCTCTTACGAAGTTGATGAAACAAAATGTAAGAAGTGTTCTAAGTGTGCTAGAAACTGTCCAGTCAACTGTATTACAGGTGTTCCTGGAAAAGAAACATACAAGATTGATACTTCAAAGTGTGTAAGATGTGGTACTTGCTTATCAGCATGTCCATTCCACGCTATCCACAAGAAATAAGGAAAGGAGAAAGTTATGGCATTAGTAAATATTAAAATTGATGGTATCGCTTACCAAGTTGATTCATCACTTACAGTATTAGAAGCTGCAAAGCAATGTGGTTATAACATCCCTTCTTTATGTAGTTTCAACCACGGTAAATGTTCAAAAGCATCTTGCCGTGTATGTCTTGTTGAAGTTAAAGGTGCTAGAGGCTTAGTTGCTTCTTGTGTATATCCTGTTAACGAAGGTATGGAAATTTCAATTAACTCTCAAAAGGCCACTGAAGCTAGAAGAGTTTCTGTTGAATTACTCCTTTCTAACCATAACCATGACTGCCAATCTTGCCGTAAGAACCAAAATTGTGAACTCTTAAGAGTTGCTCAATTAGTTGGTGCAAGAGAAGGTATGTTCAAAGGTGAAAAGACACCAACAACATTTGATGATGTTTCACCATCACTTATTAGAGATACAAGTAAATGTATCTTATGTGGTCGTTGTATTGAACAATGTAAGTCTGTTCAAGGTATTGGAATCTTAGGTTTTGAAAACAGAGGTTTCAAGACTATTGTTGGACCTGCATACAATAAATCATTCGCTGATGTTCCATGTTTACAATGTGGACAGTGTGTTACTGTATGTCCTACAGGTGCATTAATGGAAAAAGGCGAAATCGATAAAGTTGACGCTGCATTCAAAGCTGGTAAATATGTTATCGTTCAAACTGCACCTGCAGTAAGAGCGGCATTAGGCGAAGAATTCGGTATGCCAATTGGTACACCTGTTACAGGTAAGATGGTTACAGCTTTAAAGCGTTTAGGCTTCTATCGTGTTTATGACACAAACTTTGCTGCTGACTTAACAATTATGGAAGAAGCAAATGAATTACTCGAAAGAATCACTAAAGGTGGTAAGCTTCCAATGATTACTTCTTGCTCACCAGGTTGGGTTAACTTTGCTGAACAATACTATGGTGATCTTTTAGGTCACTTATCAAGCTGCAAATCTCCACATGAAATGGAAGGTGCAGTTATCAAGTCTTACTTTGCAGAAAAGAATAACATTAAGCCTGAAGATATCTTTGTTGTATCTATCATGCCATGTACTGCTAAGAAGTTTGAAAAAGAAAGACCAGAAAACCGCGCTGTTAATGGCTTAAACGATGTTGATGCAGTCTTAACAACAAGAGAACTCGCAACATACATTAGACGTGCTGGCCTTGAATTTAATAGACTTCCTGATAGTGAATTTGATCAAGACATTATGGGTGAATACTCAGGTGCTGGTGTAATCTTCGGTGCTACTGGTGGTGTTATGGAAGCTGCTTTAAGAACAGCTTACTATTGGCTCACTGGCGAAAATACAGATGCATTATTAAAATGTGAACCAGTCCGTGGTCTTAAAGGTATCAAAGAAGCTACATTCAATATTGGTGGTAAGGATGTTAAGGTTGCCGTTTGTTCATCAATGGTCTGCGCTAAGATTTTATTAGATGAAATTAGAAAAGGTACATCTCCATATGCATTCATTGAAATCATGGGTTGCCCAGGCGGATGTATCAATGGTGGTGGTCAGCCATACGTTAGAAGCTGCATGCTCCCTAATGAATCAATCGATATTGAAGATACTTATAGAGAAAAACGTGCTGCTGCATTATATAGTGAAGATGAAAGACAAACTGTTAGACGTTCACACGAAAACAGCCAAGTCAAAGCTTTATATGATGAATACCTTGGAAAACCAGGCTCACACAAGGCTCATGAATTACTCCACACAACATATAATGATAGAGGTCACAATTTAAAGTAGTTCATTACTAAAATAAATAAATCCCGCAGTGTATTCTGTGGGATTTTGTTTATATATCTAAACAAGAAGTATAAAATATATTTTGTTAGGATTAATAAAATGGATTTTGAATTAACTACTAAAACAATTAAAGAATGTATTGAATCATTAAAATTACCATATTTTAAAATTTTAGTTAAAAAAGATGGTAAAGATGTTTTTACTTATAACTACGAAATTGAAGATTTTGGTAATGAACAATTAGCCATGTATTCGATGTCAAAGCCAATCACTTGCGTAGCGTTTATGCAGTTAGTAGAGAAAGGTCTTGTTAGTTTAGATGATGATTTAGATAAGTATTATCCAGAATATACTCATCTATTTAATATTAAAACTAAAGAAGTAATTAAAAATAAGATTAAGATTTATAATCTTTTATCTATGACTTCCGGATTAGATTATGGATTAGGAAGAAAGGCTATTAAAGATTTAGTTAGTAGCAATCCTAATGCTAGCACACAAGAAGTGTGTGCAGTGTTTGGAAAAGATGGAATTCTTTTTGAACCAGGAGAAGGATATCAATATTCATTATCTTTAGATGTTGTTGCAGCATTAATCGAAAAAATTAGTGGAGAAAGATTCTCTGATTATGTTAAGAAGAATATCTTTGATAGATTAGGAATGAATCATTCAACCTTTAAACAATGTTCGTTAATCGATTCTTGTCGATGTGAATATCTTCCAAACGATTTAAGCCTTATGAAGGTTAATACTTATTATCATGGATTTCATCCTAGTAAAAATTATGAATCAGGCGGAGCGGGCTTAATTTCCACTGTTAAAGACTATTCTTTATTTGCTGATTCGTTAGCAAACAACAACATTCTTATTACTGAAGAATCGAAGAATAAGATTTCTAAAATAATTGTACAAGACACTCCATTTGATGAAAGTGTTAAAGAATACTCCAAATCTAGTGAGGAATATGGATATGGCCTTGCAGTTAGAGTAAGAAAGAATGATTCAATTGAAGGTATTCCAGCTGGTGAATTTGGTTGGGATGGTGCAGCAGGATCATATTCATTAATTGATAGAAAAAATAACGTATCTATCGTTATTGGTCTTACAATTTTAAATTGGCCTAGTTATGTAACTGATCTACATATCAAGATTGTGAAAGCTATTTATTCTGATTTCAAAGCAAACAAAAACAGTTGCAAGTAAGCAACTGTTTTTTGATTATTTCGAATGTTTTTTGATGTAATCAACTAAGATATCGATTTGTGTAAAGGCTAATCCAGTGTAAGTGTCTGACGCCCCATAATAGATTGCCATTCTACCTGTTTTTCCATCGCAGATAACAGATGTAGGGAAGACAACATTTGGAGTGAAACCTGTCTTTTCATAATCAGTATCTGGTGTTAATAAGAAGTCATCACAACGATATAAAACTTTTGAAGGATCATCTTTATCAACAATGATTCCGCCCATTGAATAAATCCAACCTGAGCATGTGCTTGTAACGCCGTGAATTAGGATTAACCAACCCTCATCTGTTTCAATTGGAGCAGGTCCTCCGCCAATTTTTGTCCAGTTCCAGCCAGAGAATCCAGCTGATAAGACAAGTTTAGCATTTCCCCAGTAGTGTAAATCTTTTGATTCACTGACATAGATATCACCAAAGTTAGAGTTACCTGCATCGCATGGTCTTAAAAGGATTTTATAGTATCCATTAATTTTTCTTGGGAATAAGACACCATTACGATAGTTTGGTGTAAATGGGTTATTGATTTGAGTAAAGTTTTTAAAATCTTTTGTGTATGCAATTGCAGTAGTAACTGCGTTTGTGTATTCACAAAAAACGATATAATAAACATCCTCAATTTTAATAACACGTGGGTCGAAACGTGAATATCCAACATTAGGGAGAACCTCACCATTTTCGTTATGTAACACTAAAGGTTTGTCCTCTAACTCAATTGAATATCCATCTTTTGAATGGCCAACATAAAGGAAAGAACGGTTTTGGTATGTATCTGCTCTAAAAACACCAATAAATTCTCCATCAAATGGAACTAAAGCCGAATTAAAAATACGATCGATATTTTCATTATATTCTCTTTTTGTTATAGGGTTATTTGAATATCTCCATACAGGTCTAAAAGAACCTTCTGGTCGATCTTGCCAAGGCATATTTTTGCATTCATCACAATTTAATAATTTGCTCATATTTCCTCCAAGAGTTGTAAATACTAAAAATTCATTATTCTAGATAAATAATATTATTTATTTTGTTGTAAAGTCAATTTAATAAATCAATGTGTTCGTTTAACGATAGTTTATGGTTAAAAATGACCACCTTATGCTGATAATAAAAATAATTAAGGTATTTTTAAACAAATAGTATTCTTTTGTAAACATTCATAACTATTTTTTTATTTATTTGGCTAAATTATTGTATTATTGATTTATCAAACATATCCGGGGAAATTGAGTTATGGAAAAATTAATATATAACTATGATGTTGTTGTTATCGGTGGCGGCGTTGCTGGGGTATCAGCTGCGCTTGCTAGTGCAAGAAGCAATAAAAAAACTTTATTAATTGAATCAACATACATGGTTGGTGGTTTAGCTACAAGTGGTTTAGTTGCGTTCTTCCTTCCGATTGATGATGGGGAAGGGCACCAAATCTCTTATGGCATTTGTGAAGAATTATTTAGACTTTCTATTTTACACGGCTATGAAGGTAATTACCCAGAAGCTTGGTTAAATAATGGAACCATTGAAGAAAAGATTAAGAAGCGTTTTGATGTTCAATTTAATCCACATCTATTCGCTATTCTTTGCGAACAAAAATTAGTTAGCGAAAAAGTTGATCTTTTATATGGTTGTATCATTAGTAGCGCAGTTGTTGAAGATGGTAAAATTGTTAAATTAATTGGTCACACAAGAACTCAAGATGTTGAAGTTTTTGCTTCTTCTTTCGTTGACTCGACAGGTGATGCGACTATTTGTGAAAAGGCTGGTGTTCCAACCAATTGTGCTGAAAGAGGAAACGTCCAAACAAACTGGTACTATTCAATCGAAGATGGCAAATACAATATTCATATGATGGGCAGTTGCGATTATGTTTATAGTGATGGCAAAGAACATACCTGGTTTAAGGGACTTGATTCCAATGAATTAACAGATGTTACGGTTGTTGGACATAGAAATATCATGGAAGATTTTCTTAAGAAAGGTGACGGCACTGATAAATATGCGATTGCAACCATTTCAACTATCCCTGAATTAAGAATGACAAGAAAATTTGTTGGTGAAGAAGAAATGAAAAAAGACGAAAATGGTCTTTATAAAGAAAATTCACTTGGTTTAATTACTTCTTGGCTTACAAGTGGATTAAACTACGAACTTCCAGCTGGATGTTTATACAATAAAAATGTTAAAAATTTATATGTTGCTGGTAGATGTATTAGTGTATTTAATGACCATATGTGGGATATTACTAGGGGTATTCCTGCTTGTACAGTTACTGGTGAAGCGAGTGGTTATTTAGCGGCAAATTTCCCAGATAACACTAAAATTGATATTAAAAAATCACAGTGTGATTTAAGCTCTAGAGGTGTTAAAATACACTTATCTGAATTAGGCCTTTAACGTGAATCTAGAAATTTGTAATTTAACTTGTACTTACTATAATAAAAAAACAAAAGAAGTTACAACTGCTCTAAGCAATGTTGATATTGTTTTTCCATTAAAGAAAATAACCGCTTTGATTGGTAAAATTGGTTCTGGAAAGACAACTCTTTTAAAAATAATAGGCGGAATCCTACCTTATGATAGCGGGGAACTGCTTTATGATTCAATAGATCTTGATAGAGTTTATGTTGAAGATCGTAATTTTTCATATATTGATCAAAACCCAATTTTATATCCAAAGAAAACGGTTTTCGATAATCTTGCCTTACCTCTTTTACAGCTAAAAATGAAAAAGGAAGAAATTAGAGAAACTATTTATAAAATTAGCCGCGAATATAAAATCGATTATTTGCTTACAAGAAAACCAAAAGAGTTATCAATTGGGCAAATTCAAATGATAAATTTTGTTAAGGCTCAACTTAAAAAACCAGAGTTATATCTTTTAGATGAACCATTTTCAAATCTAGATTTGAAGACAAACTTAAAAATAAGAAAAAAACTAAAAGATGTTATTAACGACACTAATTCAACTTGCATAATTGCTACACACAATATTAATGACGTTTTATATTTGGCTGATTATGTTGTTGTGCTAGATGAAGGTAAGGTTGTTGCACAAGGAAGTGTAGATGAAATCTTCCATTCCAAAGATAAGTTAGTTTATGCGTTAATGCACGCAGAGGAACAAAACAATGAAAACAAACAATAAAAGTTTTATTCCTTCTTCTCTTCCACATGATAGAAAGGTCCAATTCATGGATATTATGAAACATCGCTATATGCTTCTTATTTTGTGTGGAATTATGATTTTTATCGGATTTCTTCCAGTTATTTTTGCTTATGGTGTAACGGTTTATATATCGAATGCTTCGGTATTTAGCAAAATTGTTGAAAGTTATACAACTGATGCTAACCAACAAGCTTTTATTTATTTTTGGACTGTTAATGTTTCTTATGCGACTATGATTCCACTTTTAATGCTAGGATTCGTGGTTTTAACTGGTGGATTAAGAATCTATAGACTTTTATCTTGGGGAGAAGGTGTATTCTTCTTTCATGACTTTTTTAGAGGAATTAAAGCAAATTTCAAAACAGGTTTGCTCTTAGGCTTATTTTTAGGAATCTTCTTATTTATTATTAAATTTATTGGAGGGGCGTTAAGCCTTTATTTAAATGGTAATTTAGGAATAGGAATTGAACTATTTTTAAAAGGGGTCTTATTTATTTTTGTTCTTCCAATCGCAATTTGTTTATTAATACTTACAACATATTTTGATGATGGTTTTTTTAAATCAATCAAAAATAGTTTTTATCTATATGCGAATAAACCTTTCTTTTTTATCCCTTGTTCGTTGATTTTATTGGTTATATATCTTTTTCCATTTATCAGTAATTACTACCTCATTCTTTTATCGATAGCAATTGTTATGCTCTTTATTTTTCCAATATATATTTTGCTTTGTAATCAACTTGCTTTATCAATAATTGATAAAACAGTAGAGACTGAGGGAGCAAAATTAAAGGGCCTATACGACCCTGAAATTTATAAAGAAACTGACGAAGACTTATAATCTCTTATTGTTTGTTTTTACGTTTAAAATTAATTTTGTATTGATAAGGTGTTACGTTGTAATACTTTTTAAAAGCGTGGGTAAAATAACTTATAGAGTTATATCCTAATGTTTCAACAATTTCTGATAAAGACATATCAGTGGTTGTTAAAAGAATAATTGAATTATTCATTTTAATATCAATTAAATATTCCACTAACGAAGTGTTTAATAACTGCCTAAACATTCTGTTGATGTGAGCTTGTGAATAATTTGCGTATTCACATGCGTCTCTTGGCTTCCAATCTAAATGCTCAATTGAGTTACATTGAATAAGTAAATTTTTAAACCAATCTGGCATAACACTTTTTTGGTTCAAATAATCATTGAATAGTGGTTCAAAAATATTGAATAACACAAAATTTATAATGGTTTCTTGTTCACTTTTATCGTTTGTAAATAAAGCAACTTTCAATAGCGATTCAATCTTTTTAATTCGCTCCAAAGAGAAACCAACCTTGAGTGGGCTTTTGTCATCAAAAAATCTAAATAGTGTAGGTGAAAACGATCTACATCTTTCCTCAAAAACATCTTTACGTATTCCGATATTTAATTGTAACAAATCTTTTGAGGTTCCTTTTAAGGAATGTGCATCTCCTGGCGCTAATAAAACAGCGTCACCTTTCACTAAATTTTGTGTTTTTCCATTAATTAAATGTTCAAAACTTCCACTTTTAACAATGAAAAATTCCCAATAGTTATGAGTGTGGTATAAAGGATAATCCCCTTTATTTTCTCTCCAGAATACCCCGAAGTGTGGGTTTTCATAATTTTCACCAAATTTGTACGTTATCATATTTTATATTATAGTTCTCCAAATGTTTTAAAAACACAATTTTTTTACTATATAACGTGTTGTTTACTCTTTATAAATAAACTAAAATTGAATTGCTATTATAGGAGGAGAAAAAATATGAAAAAATTATCTCTATTAACTTTACCTTTATTGGCAATTGTATTATCGGGTTGTTCTGGAAAGGGTCCAGTCGATCCAGATGATGACCCTACAAAAGTAACAATTAAGGTCGGAACATTAGCGTTAGGCTATGGTTCTGAATGGTTGAATAAAGCAGCATCTAGCTATGAAGAAATGCATAAGGATGATGTGTTTGGTGAAAAGAAAGGTGTTAAAGTTGTTGTTGTTCCAACAACAGACTCTTTATATCCTCGTGACGGCTCCTCTGTTTTAAGTGATGATATTGATGTTCACTTTAGAGAAAATATGAATGTTGATAAATTAATTCGTGATGGTGCAATTATGGATTTAACATCTGCATTAAATTATGAAAATCCATATGATGGAAAATCAATTGTGTCAAAAATGTATGATGATGATATTGCATTATACACAAGTAATGGAAAGACATACGCAACATCATTTACAAGTGGTTCTTATGGTATTGTTTATAACAAAAAGTTGTTTGCATCTAAAAAGTTATATATTGCAAAAGATAGTCCAGAGAACGCTACAAGTACATCTCAAGTAAAATTAATTGCGACAAAAGGTGCTAAAAAGAGTGCTGGATATAATGGTATTGAAGGCGACTACGATGATGGACTTCCAAGAACTTACATTGAGTTTAAAAAAGTTTTAGAAGCTTGCGTTGCGGATGGTAACACAGTTCCTCTAGGTTGGTCTCCAAAATATGCAGAATCATATGTTATCAATGCTTTAACTGGATTAATGATGAGTGATGCTGGATATGAACAAGCAAAAATTAGACTTTCTTTTGATGGCAAAGCAACTACTTTAGGTCAAATTGTTGGTTCAACTTTCGTTAAAGATAAAAGTCCAACAACCATCACTAATGGAAAAGATGGTAATGGTTATGAAATGTATCGTTCTAGCATGTATTACAATTCATTATCATGGTTAGATATGGTTTTAAGTAATAAGAATTTCTATATGTCACAAGAAGTTCCTTTTGACCACTATGCTTTACAAGATTATATGATTAATGGTTATGAAGATAAGCAAGTTGCTATGTGTGTTGAAGGCTCATGGTTTTATAACGAATGTGCTAAGCATATTAATAAAGAAGATTTGGATGAATATGATTTTGGTTTTATGCCACTTCCTAAATCTTCATTTACTGGTGTAACCGATCGTAAATACACATATCTTGAACAAACAGAATCATGCGCATTTATCAAAGGCAATATTGCTGATGAAAACAAAAGGAATGTTGCAGTTGATTTCTTACAATATTTCTATTCTGATACAGGAATTTTAAATTTCTCTAAAGAAACAAAAGCACTTATTGGTGTTAAATATCCTGATTTAGATGTTACCTCGCAAGACTATATTGATTTAGGTTCTTTTGGTCAAGATATTTACAATATGACTAAAACATCTAATAGATTATCTAATAACTATCCAAACCAATTCTTACTTAATAACAAGAAGGAAATCGGCGGTATTTATTATTTTAGAACAAAAGATACAACCAACCCTTTATCTTCATTCTTAAATAATTCACATACACCAGCTTCATATGTACAAGCTATGATTTCAAATTTCAATGAAACCAAGTGGGGTTCACTTTCATAAGACATAAAATGAAAATTCAAAACAGGAAAGTTATCGGTAAAAAGAAATTACCAAACCAAAAAAGAGACGTTTTAACCTACGCTCTTTTCATGATTTGGCCAACAATTCAATTTGTTATCTTTTATATTGGTGTTAACTTTAACTCAATGATTATGGCTTTCCAAAAATATGATGCGGGAGCCTTTGTATTTGACCCAACTTTTCATGCGATGAAACAAATGGCTTATTTCTTCACCAATGAGAATGGTATGAGAATGGTTGGCTATTCATTTTTATCTTACATAATCACTTTATTTATTAACGTTCCATTAGGTTTGTTCTTCTCTTACTATATTTCTAAAAAGATGCCATTATCAGGCATATTTAGAGTAATTTTATTTATTCCTTCAATTCTTTCATCAATTGTTACGGGTGTTATTTTTAAAGCGTTTGTTTCTAATGCATTACCTTTAATTGTTGGACCATCTTTTGTTGATCCATTTAGTTATTCTGCTTCAAGCTGGGCAACTTATGGAACGGTCATGTTCTATAACGTATTCGTTAGCTTTGGAACATCTGTTTTACTTTATTCAAACAAGATGAGCGCAATTCCTACCGAAATGTTGGAGGCTGCAAAATTAGATGGAGCATCAGGATTTAAAGAATTTTGGCACATTGTTTTACCACAAACATTCCCAACCCTTTCTGTCTTTATTGTTTCAGGATTTGCGGGAATCTTTACAAACCAAATTGGTTTATATTCAATTTTCTCTCAAGAATTAACAGGCAATAAAGTAAGTAGTATTCAAACCCTTGGATATTATTTATTCATTAGAGGTTCTGATTATAACAATATGGCGGAATTCCCTAAACTTGTTGCTATTGGACTTGTTATTACATTAATTGCGTTACCATTAACCCTTTTATTAAGATGGGCTTTAAATAAATTCGGACCAAGTGAGAATTAATATGGCTAAGTTAAAATTTAAGAAAACAAACGAGATTAAGGAAAAATTCACTCCTTTATCAGCCTTGATGCTGGTTGTTTTGATTGCTTTCTCAGTCACTCTTATTGGTGTTTTAATTTGGGCAATTGTTATTTCTATGAAGGATGAACGTTGGATTATTTATGGAGATAATTATCTTCTTCCAAACTTCTGGAGAAATAACTATGGTCTTGCTTTCCAAAACCTCACGGTTGATGGGCAAAGCTTAGTTCAACTTTTCTCTAATACTTTCATTTATGCGATTGGCTGTGCTTTCTTTAATACACTTGTTCCATGTATAACGGCTTACTTTGCTGCTAGATACAAATTCAAATATTCAAAGATTATTTATTTCACTGTTGTTATCGTTATGGTTATCCCAATTGTTGGATCATTACCAAGTGAAATTAGAACAAGTAAAGGTTATTTATTTGGTTTATTCGATATTTTTGGTGGTAATGAAACATTGAGAAATATGTTTGCGCCTTATGGAAATGTTTGGGGTTTATATTTACTTAAAGCAAACTTCTTAGGAATGTATTTCTTAATCTTCTATGAATTCTTCTATTCAATCCCAAATTCATATTTTGAAGCTGCTAAAATCGATGGCGCAAAGCCAATTACATTATTACTAAAAATCGGATTACCTATGGTTAGGACCTTATTCTTAACTGTTTTCCTTATTAATTTCATCAATTTCTGGAATGATTATCAAACACCTCTTGTCTTTATGAAGTCATATCCAACCATTTCTCGTGGTGTTCTTGAAATTATGTGGGGCAATGCTGACCCTCAAGTTACTCAAGGTATTGCTGGTGGTTTAGCAGCAGTTGTATTAATGTTCGCTCCTACATTAACCTTATTTATTATTTTTAATAAGAAGATGATGGGTAATTTAAATGTTGGAGGTATCAAAGGATAGTATGAAAAAATTAAATAGACTTTTTGTTGCTACTATCGGTACCGCTTTAATGTCCATTGTTTTTTGTGGTGGTATTTCAAGCAATAACGATGCATCCGTTGTTTGGGGAGAAATGTCTCTAGATTCATCATATGATTTTGGTTCAATGATTTATGTTCCTGAAATCAACGTCACTGTTGATGGAGTAAAACAAACAGTTGCTCCTGAAATTCTTTTCCCTTCAAAAAAATGTATTAAAAAATCTTCAACTCAATTAGATGAGGTTGGCAAATATAGAGTTTTATATCAAGTTGTTGTTAATGATAAGGCTTATTCTAAAACATATGATTTTAATGTAGATACCAATTTGTTCACTATGGGTAGCGCTTCAAGTGCGAGTTATGGAAAACCAGAAAATGCTTTAATGCATGAAGGATTAGTAGTTGAACTCGCTCAAGGAGATGAAATTTTATTTAATCAGCCAATTGATATAGCAAACTTTACATCCGATGACTTTATTGTTTCTGGATACATTGCACCTCAAAAGATTGGTTCATATGATTTTGAAAAATTATTAATTACCCTTTACGATGCTGAAAATCCAGATATTTGGTATAGACAACATATTCGTCGTCGTGACATTTCTAGCAGTGGTGTTAATCGTGAAGGATGTTCTTATTTTTATGGTGGTGCTAATGGGCAAGGAACCGCTGGTGCTAACGTTAAAGAAGCTGATCCTCAACAAGTTAATAAAAACAATGAATGGGGTCCTTACGCACCTTTACCATTTGATGGAGTGTATAACGTTGTTTATTCTGTAGGTGGTGAAGAAAAAGCTGCTACTTTTGATATTGATTCTTTGCATGTTGATGATTATTTATTCAGACTCAGCATGGATATGCAAGGTTATGAAGTTTATAACACTGAATACCAAAGAGACCGTACTGGCGCGCTTATTCCTGCTCCAGGAGGTATTAGTAAACACTTTATCACTGATTTAAATAACCCAAATTTCTATTCTACTTTATTCTATGGTTTCCCAAGTGGAAAAGTTAAAGTTGGAATTAAAGCCGATAGATACGTTAAAGAAAAAGCTAAATTTGTTATCACTGATATAAATGGAATCAATTTGGAAGACAAATTATTTATTGATAACCAAGGGCCATCTATTACTATTTCAAATCCATATGGGTCAACAATGCCACTTGCTAAAACTCATTTATCTTATTTAGCCCCTGATGCATACGCATTTGATGATATTACAGGTAAATGTGATGTAACAAAGAATGTTTGGTTCAACTATGGCACCCCAAGACAAACCCAAATTTCTATTATTGATGATAGATTTAAAACAGATAAGGTTGGTTGGTACACAATTGAATATTCTGCTAAAGATAGTTTTGGAAATGAAAGTAAAGAAATTTTAAGTGTTTATTGTGGTAATGAAATTCCAGAGCTAGAAGTTACAGTTGGTGAACATAAAAATAATATGTTCTTAGGCGAAAAATTAATTCCAGCTAATTTTAGAGTTGCAAATAATAGCGGTGCATATTCTACAAGTATTGCCTATATTGATCCTAATGGGGAAAGATATGACAATATCGAAGATGTTGTTGTGGAAGTTCAAGGAACATGGACAGTTGAATTAACAACCACTGATATGATTGGAAGAGAAAATGTTACAACGTATGAAGTTGAAGCATCTATCTCAGATATGCCAATTCTTGAAGAAACAGATGCATTACCTAAAGCTTTTGTTGCGGGCGGTTTATATGAACTACCTATAAAATCTGGCCGACTTTATGTTGGTGACTATGATTATGAATACATTGATTGTGATCTTTTAGTTACATGTGGAGAGAATCAAGAAGAAGTTTATGGTGAATATATCGTCGAAAACTATCTTGAAAACGGCACATTGATTAATTGTTCATATCAATTTGATGGAAACATTATTGAAAGTATTGATGTTCCTTATGTTAGATCATTAGACCTAGATCCAACCGAAGAATATCCAATAATTATTAATTACACCAATTACTTTGTTGGTGATGGTTTTGATGTTTCTTTATCACCAATCGGAAGTGGAAAAGGGGTTAACGCTCAAGTAACTGCTCCAAATGATAAATCAACACTATTCTTTGCTAACCCTGTTTTAGCGGATAAAGTAAACCTTGATTTTATTAGTGATAGTAAGCAATTATTCTCTGGTTTTGAAGTTAAGTTAATCGATTCTAAAAATCCTAACCAAACACTTACAACTCGTGTTGATATCGGATTATATAATTCAACAGTTATTATTGGTGATCAACAAGAGGAAATTTCTTTCGCAAAAGCTAACGAGAACATGTTCTCTTTATCTTATGGAAATGGTGTTTTGACCATTAATGATGATGTTAAATATCCATTCGCTATTTCTAATTTTGATAATGGTATGGCTTTTGATGACTTTACTTCTCATAAAGTATATATTGAGGTTTCTCTTATTGACGCCCAATTAGGAGCATCACTCAATTTCTTAAAGATTAATAACCATTCGCTTGTTAATAATGGCGAACCAATCGATCGTACTCTTCCTGAAATTGTTGAATTTGGTTCAAATGGTGGAACATTTGCGTCAGGTGAAGTTTATGAAAGTGGAACATTAATTGCTAGTGATGTTATCGCTCCAAATACTGAGGCAAGTTTAACTATTAAAGACCCTGATTCAAAATCTTTAGGACGTGATTTAGATCCAAGTATTAGTTATAGTATTCCGCTTGATAAGATTGGAACTTATAGATTCGAATATTCTGTTGAAGAATTATTTATAAATGATGATTACGCTGGTGATAACGTATATGAAAAGAATGTAAGAGTATATTCTGTTGACTATACTGCTCCAGAAATCTCGCTTCTTTCAAATATGCCTACTGAAGCAAAGGTTGGTGAAGTTATCACACTTAGCCAATTTAGTGTTACTGATAACTATACTCTAGTAGAAAACATCGTAACAGCTAGAATGATTGTTGCACCAAATGGCTTAATTTATACAATTGATGATTCTATCACTCAATTAAAGGTCACTATGGCGGGCATTTACGAGATTAGATATTTAGCAATGGATGAGCAAGGCAATACTGCTATTTTAACTCATCAAATTTTGGTAAAGTGAGGTGGATAGCATGAAAAGAAAAATATTTTCAATGATTCTACTATATGGAACCGCTATTGCAACTTCTAGTTGTAATTCTGGTAATACCGGATTAGTTCCTAATAATTCAGGTAGTGGAGCTGTTTCTAGTGATACATTTGTTTTTGATAATGAACACCTTGCAAAAGATACAATTCATGAAGGAATTGATAAAGTCTCTTACACATCAAATGTATTTATTAGTAATGCTACATCTTCATATCGAATCGTATTAGATAAAAACAATGATAATGTTTTAAAAGAAGCCTTAACTCTTAGAGGAAAGGTCTTTGATATATTTGGTTTTTATCTTCCAATTTATGATTTTACTGAAGTCGATTCAATCGATAATACTAAGAACAACATTGTATACGCTATCAACGATTTCAATGATTTAATGCCTACAAAGGAAAAGATTAAATCATTTGGATATACTGTAAAAACAGTTGATAACACCATTTATGCTTTATCTTATGGCGTAGAAGGAATTAAAAATGCGAACAGAATGCTTTTAAAAGTTCTTATTGGTTTTGAACCAATCTATGATCTTTCGGTTTTTGAAATTAATGGTGAACCTATCACAAAAACATCTACTTTATATTTACCAAATTGTTCTATTGTTGAGGTTCCTGATTTTGAATTCCGTTGCGAAGGCCAATCCGCCACTAAAGAAGAAAAAACCGCAATGGGATTATCTGAATTTACCGATTCATATTATCGCATTGGTGATGGATCTGCCCATAATACATTACAATTATTGCCATTTGCAAAATATGGACCAAGTCACCCAAATTGGTATACCTCAAATGGCAAGCAACTTTGCTATACATGTCATGGTGATTTAAATGAATATGAATCATTAATCAAAACTTTAGGTGATTATTGTGAAAACACATATTTAGCAGATAACACAAACACAAATTTCTTCTTTGGACAAATGGATAAGTTCGGTGAAAATCTCGACGCTGATTTGTGTAGTTGTGACACATGTATGGAGATTAGAGGTAGATACACTGATCCAGCTGAACCATCAAAGAATTATTCATCAGCTGTAATTTTAAATTTCTTTAATGATTTATCTGATTATATTAGAGAAACATACAATAACTATGACATTAGATTAGTGTTCTTTGCTTATCAAGATTCAATGGTTGCTCCATATGATCCAAATAACGAAATCCACGCAAGAGACAATGTTTCTGTCATGGTTGCGCCTTCAAGAGCTAGTTATACTCATAGTTTCTATGATCCTATGCAAGAAGATATGGAAAACAATTATCCAAAGATTTGTGAGGACTGGGGAAAAGTAACTGATTCAATCTATTTCTACTTATATCAAACTCAATTCCAATCAGTTTTATATCCATTCCAATCTTTCTCATCAACAATTGATAATTGCCGCTTTATGCATGAGTGCGGTGGAATTTTAATTTATCCATTAGGAGATGTTTTCAACAAAGGATTGACCGGTTTTGGAAAATTCAAAGATTATTTATACGCGAGAGGAATGGATAACGTTAATTCTTCTTACTATAAATGTAAAGAATTCTTCTTCTCTCACTATTACGGTGCTGCCGGTTCCATTATGGAAAATTTATATGACCAAATTGTTTCATATTTAACATATCTTGGTTCAATCGATAATGGTATTAAATCAGGCCTTATTACTCTTCCAGCCTATAATAATGTTCAATACTGGAACAAAAATATATTACAACAATGGTCATCAATGGTTGATGAAGCCCTTGATGTTTTAGAAGCCCACAGAAAGAGTGATGTTAAAAATTACGAATTATATAAATCGCACATTGAGGTTGAAGGAGTGTTCCCACTTTTCGCTCTATGTGAACTTTTCCAAGCACAATTTAGCGCAACAGCCTTTAAAGAAATGGCAACTAAACTTGCTACATGGTGTAGAAATAATTCGGTTATGTACGAAAATGAAACATTAAGTCGCGAAGGTAAAAATTTAGAAACTACACGTTTCAAAGGATGGGGGGTCTAGTATGAAAAAGCTTTTTAAGATACTTGCATTAAGCTTATTAACGTTACCTCTCTCTAGTTGTAACTTCGATATTAATCCAGCGGATGTTATGGATAATTTTTACGATAAGAGAAAAATTTATATCGAAGAAGATAGTGTCGTTATAAAAGAAGGTGAAAAGAGATTTGTTTCAGTTGAAGCAGATAACCTTGGTAAAGGTGCAGATGTTGAAGACTTAACATTTACTTCTTGTGATAATGTTGTTGCTACTGCCAAATATGGAATTTACGAAACTGAAGAAGAAGATTTTGAAGGGATGTTTATTACTGGTAAAACACAAGGTAGTACATCAATTATCGCATCATATAAAAACGCGACAGCTTCTTGTGAAGTAAAAGTTATTAAGGACACAGAAGTCCCATATTTACATCTATTTAATGAAAACATAACTATTGAAGTCGGAAGTGAATATGTAGTTAATTCTGAAATTATTTACAAAGATAATAGATATACACCTCTTGATGATGTTGTCTATACTTTCGCGTTCATTGAAAACGAACCTGAAATTGTTGAATTATATCAAGATGACGAAACAGGAAATATTGTTGTAAATCCACAAGAGGTTGGTTCAACAAAAGTTTTAGTAACTGCCTCATTCATGGATAAAACATCATCATCATCATTATTAAAAATAAATGTTGTTGATCAAGGTGTTGGAATCATTATTAAAAATGATGGTTTTGAACATAATGTAGGCAACGATTACACAACAAAACTTTATGTTTCAAATTATAGAGATTATTCGAAAACAATAGACCTCGATATTGAACTTTATAGAGGCGATGTAAAAATTGATGATAAAATCGCTTTAACTAGTGATGATACATCTATTGCAACAGTTACTGGATACCATGTAGAAGGTGTTAGTAGAGGACAAACCACTATTAGAGGAACATTTGAAGATATTGAACTTACTATCAATGTATTTGTTGATAAGCCAGTTGTTTATATTCCTTTATTAGAACAAAATGTTGAGATTGATGTATCTCCACAATTAACCTTATCTGATCCATCACTTTTCTCTGGCGATATCATTGGTGTTTATTATCAAGATATGTCATCTGAATATAATTTGTATAAGGATTATAGCGATGGTGTATTCACTTTAGATGATGCAAAAATGCGTACATTAGTAAAAGATTTTGGTGAACACAAAAAATTCTTTATTGAAACCAAAGATATCTATGTAGATGTTGGCTTCATTGATGTTTATAGTAAAATCATTAGAACATATGATGATTTGTGCTCAGTTAAAACCATTTCTCAAAAATATGTTACAGAACGTTTTAATTTCAATGGTTATTTCGTTTTAGAAAATAACATCACTTG
>JAKSVY010000129.1 GCA_024413875.1 Bacilli bacterium | reverse complement strand
ATCATGGCGTATTATCGGTGAAGACTTAAAGAAGGCTGTTTCTGATCTTAAGGCTGGAAGGAATGTACAGTTACCAAAGAAGACGGCATCGTTTAAGGAGTGGGCAGAGGCGCTTGATTCTTATCGCCAGAGTGAAGACTTGCTTGATGAGTTTTCATATTGGAAGCTGCTTAATAATAAGTTAAAAGAAGGTGGATTAAAGAATATTAGGCGAGAAAATGAATATGAATGCATAGAAAATTACGATAGAATTCATATTTCATTATCACCTATAATGACGGATAAATTATTAAAAGAAGTGGGAAAGGCTTTCAATACACAAATTAATGATATTTTATTAGCAGCACTTGCTAGAACTATAGGAAAAATGGAAAATCAACAATATTTAGGTGTAATGCTAGAAGGGCATGGAAGAGAGCAAATAGACATTGATATTGATATTGATCGTACTGTTGGCTGGTTTACAATTTGCTATCCTATCGTTTTAAACTGTGAATTAGCATTGGAAGACACAATTATTGAGACGAAAGAAATGCTTCGAAATATTCCGAACAAGGGAATCGGGTATGGATTATTAAAATCTAGATTAGAAGATACCACTGTTGATATTTCTTTTAATTATTTAGGTGAAATTGATGCGGAAGGAAATAACGTAGGTGCACTTGTTCGAGGTCAAGATATATCAAATAAAAATATTACTGATTCATTGATTGATTTTAATCTTTGTGTCTCTAATAAACAATTAGATATATCTATTCGGTATAAAGTGGATTATATTACGAAGGCTTTTGCACAACAATTAGTTGAACAGTATGAATTGACATTAGAGGAAATAATAAATCATTGTGTTAACCAAGAAAAACGGCAAAATACAGCATCTGATTATGATATAACAGACATGTCAAATCAGGAATTTCAGTTACTTTTAGAAATGTATGGAGGTAAATTCTAATGATAGAAAATATGTATAATTTAACACCACTACAGCAAGGAATGCTTTTTCAGAGTATAGCAGAGGAAGCATCAGACTCTTATATAATACAAAATGTATTTGAGTTTAAGATAGGTATAAATCTTGAATTATTTAGATATGCTGTTGATTTGGTTGCATTAAAGTATGACGTCATTAGAACTGCAATTCCATTTAGAAATTTTACTAAACCACGTCAAATTATTTTGTTAGACCGCAAAATTCCTTGTGATTATATTGACTATAGTCAATTAAATGATGATGAATTTGAAGCGCAGTTTCAAGTATTGCAAAAAAATGATATAAAACGCGGATTCGACATGGAGGTTGATCCGCTTATGCGTATTTGTGTCGTGAATATGTCAGACTCAAAGTCCAGATTGATAATTACATGGCATCATATCATTCTTGATGGATGGAGTAGTTCTATAATTATTAATTCTTTGTTTGAATTATATGAGTTATTGAAGTTGGGACATTCTTACGAAGAGTTGGCAAAAGAGATTCAGGCTGAAAAGAAAAACCATGGAAAATATGCTGAGTACGTTAAATGGGTAACGGAAAGAAGAACGGGAAAAGATTTGGCCTATTGGAAGAATCTTCTTTCGGATTATGATGGAGATGCAAGAATTATACCATCTGAAAAAGTAGATGGCTTTGGTGAGCAGGTGGCAATTATTGCAGATTTCTGTGATTCAATAACAAGTCAAAAATTACATGCAGTGGCAACAAAAAACAAAGTAACCATTAATACGATTGCAGAGACAGCTTGGTCTATCGTATTACAG
>JAKSVY010000128.1 GCA_024413875.1 Bacilli bacterium | reverse complement strand
GCTTCAGTTCCAGCTTGGTTAGTGTCAGATGAAAATAAATATGAAATCTCTACTGAAGGTGAACAATATCAATTAGATGATGACACGGTTGTGAGATTAATGATTCGTGGTAACAAAGACTTAAGAACTGGTATCACAACTAAGTGGGCTACATTAAGTGATTTAGTTACTAACAAGAAATATGGTGATGTCGCTGCCCTTCTTCGTGATGCTTCACCAGTTGTCGCTACTAAAGATGTCTTAGTTATCTCATACGCTCACGAAAGAATGGTCAAACGAAATAACGTTAAAGATAATCAAGCCGCTATTAGAGATTTAATTAATAAATTAACTGGATTAGATTTATTTATCTATGCAATATCAAACTCAGAAAAAGTTAGATTGATTATGCAATATACAAACCTTAGACAAATTGGTCGTCTTCCAGACCCAAAAGAATTAGATAACATTAACTTTAAGGAGATGAAATAAATATGAACATGCAACAAATGATCGCGCAAGCGCAAAAAATGCAAAGAGAGCTTCAAAAAGCACAAGCTCAATTAGCAGAAAAAGAATTTACTGTTTCAAAAGGTGGAGCAGTTACTGTTGTTGTTAAAGGTGATAAGAGCATTGTCTCTGTCTCAGTTGACGCAGATGCATTCGATAAAGATAACAAGGAAATGGTTGAAGAAATGATTGTCCTTGCTATTAATGAAGCACATGAACAAATCGACGCTGCAAGCGAAGAAATTAATGAAAGAATTACTGGCCGTGCAGGCGGTATGGGTTTCTAATGGAAAAATTACCAAGTATTGAAGAATTAACAGAATGCTTTGCATCTCTTCCTGGGGTTGGTCATAAATCAGCAGAGAAAATGGCCTACTCGGTTTTAAATATGGATGAAGATCAAATTGAACAATTTGCTAGTTCTTTAGTTAAAGTAAAAAAATCAATTCATAAATGTCCTTGCTGTGGAATGCTTACAGAAAAAGATATTTGTGATATTTGCTCAGATGAATCGAGAGATAAAACATCACTTATTGTTGTAAGTGAACCACGTGATGTAATTGCTTTTGAAAAGATTGGTTCTTTCAAAGGAAGATATCATGTTTTGGGTGGAGTTTTGTCTGCAATTAGAGGTGTTGGAGCGGATGATTTAACAATTGATTCGTTATTAACTAAAGTTGAAAACGATAATGTTAAAGAGATTATCCTTGCAACAAACCCAACAACTGAAGGTGAAACCACTGCGTTATATATAGCAAAATTACTCGAAGGAAGAGAAGTTAATGTCTCTCGTCTTGCTTATGGTTTACCTATTGGTGGACACCTTGAATACGCTGATTCATTAACATTAGAAAAGGCTTTAGAAGGCCGTAAGAAAATTTAGGAGAACATATATGTTTGTTACTATTGAAGGACCTGAAGGAAGTGGCAAATCAAGTGTCACTAAAGAAGTTACAAAAAGACTTGAAGCTGAAGGCTTTGAAGTTGTTTTAACACGTGAACCAGGTGGTACACCTATTGCTGAAGAAATCCGTAATGTTATTTTAGATAAAAAGAACACCGCTATGGATTCATGGACTGAAGCTCTTTTATATGCTGCAGCACGTCGTCAACATTTAGTTGAAAAAGTATGGCCACTTACTAAAGAAGGTAAAATTGTTATCTCTGATAGATTCCTTGATTCCTCTCTTGCTTATCAAGGTGGAGCGCGTGGTTTAGGAATTGATAAAGTTTTAGAATTAAATCAATTCGCTACTGAAGGATATTATCCTGATTTAACATTATTATTTGATATTGAACCTGAAAAAGGTTTAGCAAGAATTGCTGCTAACAAAGGAAGAGAAGT
>JAKSVY010000127.1 GCA_024413875.1 Bacilli bacterium | reverse complement strand
GATTGCCAATCTTGCCGTAAAAACCAAAATTGTGAACTCTTAAGAGTTGCTCAATTAGTCGGTGCTAGAGAAGGCATGTTTAGAGGAGAAAAAACTCCTACAACATATGATGATTTATCTGATGGTTTAATTAGAGATACATCAAAGTGTGTATTATGCGGCCGTTGTATTGAACAATGTAAATCTGCTCAAGGAATTGGCATCTTAGGATTTGAAAATAGAGGTTTCAAAACAATTGTTGGACCTGCATATAACAAATCATTTAAAAATGTTGCCTGCTTACAATGCGGTCAATGCGTTACTGTATGTCCTACAGGTGCTTTAATGGAAAAAGGCGAAATCGACAAAGTCGATGAAGCATTTAAAGCAAATAAATATGTCATCGTTCAAACAGCTCCAGCTGTTAGAGCTGCTTTAGGCGAAGAATTCGGTATGCCAGTTGGCACTCCTGTAACAGGTAAAATGGTTACAGCTTTAAAACGTTTAGGTTTCTATCGTGTCTATGACACAAACTTCTCTGCAGATTTAACAATTTGGGAAGAAGCAAATGAATTACTCGAAAGAATCAAAAACAAAGGCCAACTTCCAATGATTACATCTTGCTCACCAGGTTGGGTCAACTACGCTGAACAATATTATGGTGATTTATTAGGCCATTTATCATCTTGTAAATCTCCACATGAAATGGAAGGCGCTGTTATTAAATCTTATTTCGCTGAAAAGAATGGCATTAAACCAGAAGATATCTTCGTTGTTTCAATTATGCCTTGTACAGCAAAGAAATTTGAAAAAGAAAGACCAGAAAACCGTGCTGTTAATGGCTTAAAAGATGTTGATGCAGTTTTAACAACAAGAGAACTTGCTACATACATTAGACGTGCTGGTATTGAATTCAATAGATTACCAGATTCTGAATTTGATCAAGATATCATGGGCGAATATACAGGTGCTGGCGTTATCTTTGGTGCTACTGGTGGTGTTATGGAAGCTGCTTTAAGAACAGCGTACTATTGGCTCACTGGTGAAAACTTAGATGCATTATTAAAATGCGAACCAGTTCGTGGCCTTGATGGCGTTAAAGAAGCATCATTTAATATCGCTGGAATGGATGTTAAAGTAGCTGTTGCTTCATCTATGAAATGCGCTAAAGTTTTATTAGATCAAATTAGAGAAGGCAAATCCCCATATGCATTTATTGAAATTATGGGTTGCCCAGGTGGATGTATCAATGGTGGTGGTCAACCATACATCAGAAGCTGCATGTTACCAAATGAATCTATTGATATCGAAGATACATATATCGCAAAACGTGCCGCTGCATTATATAGCGAAGATGAAAGACAAACTGTTAGACGTTCGCATGAGAACTCACAAGTTAAAGCTTTATATGATGAATACCTTGAAAAACCAGGCTCTCATAAAGCTCATGAACTTCTTCATACAACATATAATGACAGAGGTCATGGCTTAAAATAGTCATAAAATGTTTACAAACCCGCTAGAAAAATCTGACGGGTTTTAATTTATTCATTTTTATATTGCTTCTAATATATTTAATAATATATGATTAAAAGCATAAATTTATTCTATACGAAAGGACAATTAATATGAAAAAGAAGAATTTATTAGTTTCTTCTATCCCCTTTTTGCTATTAACAGCATTAACTGGATGTGGAGGAAAAACAACAGATAGTGGTTCTAGTGAAGAGCCAGGCACTATACAAGAAAAGGTTTTCAGGAGAATTGGTGATTCATTTTCATTAACAGGCACTTATACAGCAGGCATGACAATGACAATGAACAATCCAGAAACTGGTGAACCTGAAACTTATGATTCAGTAATGATGGAATCAACTTTATCATCATATTTATGCGGCGAT
>JAKSVY010000126.1 GCA_024413875.1 Bacilli bacterium | reverse complement strand
GAAATCGTCTCATGAATATGATAAGATTGAAAGGTACTGGCTATTGGAGGCTTACATTTTATCAGTCAAGTTTTATGAAGTCTCCCCAAGTGGAAGATTTTAATGATAAGGTCGAACGACTTGTTCATGAGGTGAGAATGGAACGCCCGGGTTTCAAATCAGAAATAAGAGCAGAGGATATACGAGACGCTGTTGTTTGTATTCCAGCAAGAAAGAACAGAAGAATTGAAAATCAAGAAGGTGCATTTATTGTTTGTGGACTACTTGAGGAAATATATGGTGATAAAAAATATAATACATTATCAAATATGCGATTAAAGCAGGATAATAAAAAGACCACAATCTGTATTATTGATAAAAAAATCGAGTTACTAAATGAGTTGGAAAATTTGGGTATAAATAAGGCAAAGATTTACCCGGAAATAGACGATGTTGCTGATTATATAAAAACACATGTTAATATACCTATATAATCACAGAAAGAATTTCTAAAAAAACGAGGGGAGAGGATACGGATGAATAAGTAACAATTTGATATGGATATACGAGCAGCAGATAATAATTCTTTGAGAATCGGTGCTGCAAACAGAATTGTACAACTCTTACAGAAACTTCGCTACAGTAATAATGAGAATAGTGCGAAAAGATGGATATGGGAGTTATGTCAGAATGCAAAAGATGTCTGTAACTCTACAGGAAAAGTAATAATAAGTATTAATTATGATGAAATGCAAAGAAAAGTGTTTTTTCGACACAAGTTTCGGTATAAGAGAGAAGTGAAATGTGGATTAGAAAATGCAACTGTATCTGAAATTGAAGCGGAGCAGTTAGGCCATCCTTGTAAGAAATATGTATTTGGAATGACAGAGGACAATGTTTCTATTTATATAGCATTGGAACGTATGGATGATAATATGAAGATAATCCCATTTTCTCAAAATCAATCCAAATTGTTTTGTGATTTTCCTTTGATTGGGACGGAGGATTTCCCATTTCCTGTATTAATTAGTTCTCCAGATTTTAATCCAACGGAACCATGGGATGGAGTGTTTTTGACATGTAAAAATACGGCGAGAATTGATGAAGAAATAGAAGTCAATCGAAGTATTATAGAAAAGGCATGTGGATTATATGAACAACTGTTGGAATATGTAGCGAAGAAAAAGTGGGATGGTATGCTCAGAACAAAGTTGATCCGATAGCTGACGAATATGGTAATAACTAGACTTAGAATCATGATATTTTTTATGTTCAATGTTATTTGCAGCACAAAAAATGATGTGATTATGTATATGATCATGATCAATATGTGTCGCAATCACATAGGAATATTTATTTTCAAGAAGTCTATCTGCAAGTTCAATTCCGATTGCGTGAGCTTCATCATAGGATACCTCTCATGGAGCAAATGATTGTATTAAATGAAATCCTAGATTGGGGTCGGATGCGCTCGTTTTTGACAGTGTGGCTTTAAAGTCAAAGGAAGCAGTTTCTGGTCCTGTACCAAATGAATCTATGAGGATTTTTTCATCAGTTTTGTCTGGATTACATATATATGCTACTGCTTTATTAATGGTTGCTTTGATACTCGATTATTGTCGAAATAAGAAAACAGTAAAGAAAGATGCCAGAACAGTTCCGTGTAGCATCAGCAATGGTGCTACGCGGTTAACCTCATAACCAAAGTATGGAAATCCTTGCTATGGAGTAGGGATTTTTATTTTTGTCTAATTTTCGAAGTACACAATGCGGGATTTGTAGCTTTACTAAGTACCATATATTTGATATATTCAAGATATCAAGTGTTGGGGGTAATTGTTATGGCGGAAAAAGAGAAGATTCCTGAGACAAAGGAGCATAGAGAAAGGCAGCCCCGAAGCAATCAGAAGCTTATGATTAAGTAAATATTGATTCGTTTATGTGCCACAAATCAGGAACAATTCTTG
>JAKSVY010000125.1 GCA_024413875.1 Bacilli bacterium | reverse complement strand
TAAGTAACCAATGTCTCCAACACCATCAACTTTTGCAGCAAGATAGAGTTCGTTTGGTATTTGCTGGAATGTTTGTCTTAAATAGAAGACATAGAAAACAGAAACACCATGGACAAGAATCAAAGCCGCAAATGTGTTCTCCCAGTTAAAGTCTTGGACTGTTCTGAAGTTTGTAATAACCATCATTTCTCCAGGAATCATCATTGTTGCAAGCAACAAGGCAAACAAGCCTTCCTTACCCTTGAATTCAAGTCTTGCAAAAGCATAACCAGCAAGAACTGCTGTAACAACAGTAACTGTTGTAGAACAAATAGCAACAATAAATGTATTGAGGAAGAATGTACCAAAGTTATACTTTGATGATCCAGCTAAGGAAGCACTAAAGACAGCTTTGTAGTTTGTAAAACCCCAGTTTTCACTTGTGAAACCCAAGTAATCAAATTGACCGGTTTGTGAAAATTTATAGAAGGAATCTTCTTTAATAAATGAACCGACAATCATGAATATGAAAGGAGTAACAAGGAAGATTGCAAAGATTGTTAAGAACAAATAGATGAAAATTCTAGAAATGATCTTTTTTGTCTTATATGCTCTGCGTGACTTTTCATCAGCAAAATATTGATCTGTCATCGTTTTCTCCTTTCTAATAATGGACTCTCTTCTTACTGACTAAGAATTGAACTGCGGTAATCACCATAATGATGCCGAGAAGAATTAATGAGGCAGCAGAAGCGTCTCCAGGTGAGTTAATTGTATCTGAGGATTGAACATTTCTATAAATCCAGCCGACAACTGTAATCCAGTCGTCTCCATCTGGACCACCAAAGAAGTGTTCCATACCAGAAATTTCCTTTTGATAAACAGCCATGACACCTGTATACATTTTGAACGATCCAATAAAGGATGTGACTGTAATATAAAGGATTTGTGGAGAAAGAAGAGGTAACGTAATTCTTCTCCAAATTGTAAAGTTAGATGCGCCATCAATCTTAGCAGCGTCAGAGTATTGCTTATCAATAGTAGCAAGACCAGACATAAAGACCAAGATCTTAAACGCAATACCATTCCATAATGAATACAAGACAATGACAACACCTTGGTGGAATCTAGTAGCAGCTGGTGCTCTATTATAACCAAAGATGTTTAACCAGTTGATTGGTTGGTCATAGCCAAAGACTTTCATCAACACAATATTCATTAATCCACCAGGTGAGTTAGCGAATGTTAAGTTGAAAATTAAGCCTAAAGCAATTGTATTTGTAACATATGGAAGGAAGAAGATGGTTTGGTAAAAACCCTTTAAAACCTTAATATTATTAAGGAATGTAGCAATTAAGAGTGAGACAATAATTGTTAAAGGAACTTCAACGATTGTAAGAATAGCAGTGTTTCCGATTGAACGAACAAACGATTCTTCTTGAAGAACGTTAGCAAAGTTGTCAAAACCAAACGTATAAACATTTCCATTATTAAGCGCTATAAAGAATTGACCTAAGGCGAAGTTTCCACCATTGGTCTCATAGCTATAGTTTTGAATGAAAGCATACAAAACTGTATTAATAATTGGATAGAGCATGAAAAGGCAAATGAAAATTAATGCCGGAATCAAAACTAGCCAAGCAGTTGCCCATTGAGGGAGCGTGACTTTTCTACGTTTAGTAATAATCTTCTTTTTAAGAGGATTACTTAACTCTAATAATTACCTTAATATGATTTTCTTGTGAAGTAATGTTGCCGTTAACAGTAATATCACGACCAATATGTTCAATTGATGTAACTGTTACTGGAATATTTCCACCTTTAGCAACGTACTCAAAGCTTTCTGGACGAACAGCAATTTTTACTTTGCGGTCTTCTATACCATAGACTTTAACATCATCAATGGCATTACCATTAAGTAAAAGTTTTCCACCTATAAAAAAAAAATAAAAAGAGTAAATAGCTGCGGAGCACAGGAATTTAG
>JAKSVY010000124.1 GCA_024413875.1 Bacilli bacterium | reverse complement strand
TCTTTTTACTTTTGCCATATTATTTAATCTCTTCCATTACTGATGCGCGTTTGAGGGCAACAATTGTTTCGTCTTTAGATGATTTAATATCATCCTTAAGAACTGTTGATTTAATCTTGCCTTCTTGAAGAACTAATACTTGATCTGCTAAAGAGAGAACTTCACGATAATCGTGAGTGACAACAATTAATGTTGCATTCAATTCTTCTTTCCACTCTTTAACAAAGTGGATTAGATCTTCTTTTGTTTGAATATCAAGGCCAGTAAACGCTTCATCAAGAAGAACTACTTCTGGATCTTTGACAAAGGCTCTTGCAATCATCACTCTTTGCTGTTGACCATAAGACAAATGCTTAGGTTTACGAGTTAAACAGTGTTCAATCTTAAGAGCTTTAGCGATATTTCTTACTCTAGTAAATATTTCTGGAGTTTCGATATCGTCATCAAACTTTAAAGGCATGGCAATGTTATCGAATATCGTTAAGTTAGGATATAAGACAACACTTTGTGTTATATAACTAATCTTTCTTTTACGAATTGTTAATGATTTAGCATCAACATCGTCGAAAGATATGTTACCGAGATAGTTTTCGTTAAGACCACTAATCAAATGTAATAATGTTGATTTACCTGAACCTGATTCACCAACTAAAACTGTTACTTTATTGCTTGGAAAAGTAGCAGAGAAAGAGGTAAATACTCTCGATGTTTCTTGATTCTTCCTATTGTAATAGGAGAAAGCAATGTCACTACACTTGATTTCTGGCATAACTACTCATTAATTGGAGTAAGGCGAATATTATCAATTAGGACCTTATATTCCTTACCAATATTACCGATAGAAAACTCAAATCTACCAGTATTAACGCCTGTATAGTTGGTATCAATACATAATGTTTGATCACCAGCCCAAGCATATTCTTTTGTGAATTGGAAACCCATTGTTGTCCATTCATTTAAAGGAGCGCACATATTTGTTGATTCTAATGGCTTAGATTCATCAATACATGGAACGATAATTGTGCTTTTGGTCATTCCTCTTGTGCAGAAACGAGTAACAACACGGTTTGCTTCTAATGAATCAGTGCCTACGAATCTCACATCGTATTCAAAACGATATAAAGCAGCTTCTTCTTCAAGTTCGAGTTCTTTTAATTTTGTTTTTCTCATGTACTGTTCATTTAAGAAAGCACTAGACCAATCAGCCCAATAAGCTCCACCTGGAGAAACAGTAACGCATAAAAATTTATCTCCACTTGTTGGCTTAATGCCGTCAACTTCGGAAACGATATCGAATTTAAGAGCATCTGGTGTGTAGTTAGCACATGAAATGAAGTATTTTTGGAAGTCTTCTTCAAAATCACAGATTTCATTATCTTTTAATACGAAGTCATCCTTGATTGTATGTGGATTAGAAGCATTAAAGAAACGAACGTCATCTAAATAGATGTTAGGTGCAAATGCTGGGTTATATACATTTGCATTTTCAAATTCAAAATATAAACCAGGTGCTTCTTCAATATTGAAGAATAAATTGAAATAAGCATGATCAATTTCAAAAGAGAAATCATTCCATTGACGTGGTTTTAAAGTAAAGCCACTTAATTTAGATTTTTCTACCTGATGAACAGAAATTACATCAGCAATAAAACCAACTTCTGCTTTAACTTCTTTGTCGGAGTTGTTATACATTGAGAATTCGACTTTATCGTAATTGGCAATGTTGCTCTTATTGAAGTTATATTGGTTAGAAGCAAGTGGGAAATACATTAATGGATTGGCCTTAACTCCTTCAACACCAGTTGGTTGAAGTAAAGCGCTTCCTTTACCGGATTTAACGTATTTTAAATTTGTGTTTTTAGAAATCTTACCAAAGTAATTGATAAGCATTGCTGTATTTAAGTTTTCATATCCTTTTTCAAAGTCACAAAGAACTGTGTAATTAGGATCTTCTTCTTGTTTTTCTACTTCCTTATTACAACTAACCGCGGTAACTGCTACTAAGGAAAGAGTTGCTAACGAAATAATTAATTTAGTTTTCATATTTTGT
>JAKSVY010000123.1 GCA_024413875.1 Bacilli bacterium | reverse complement strand
AGAATGAACAAGAAACTTGATGACATTACATTAGATGAAAAGAAAGAATTCTTACATAAAGACATTTATGGTAAATGTGGTTATGATATCGAATCAGATTTAGTTGATAGACAAACAACTATTGTTGAATTTGAAAATGGAAGTGAAGCATCTTTCACACTTTTAGGATGCGCAGCTAGACCAGATAGATACATTCACATTGTTGGTACTCGTGGAGAAATCGAAGGTAAGATTGGTGAAGATAAGATTACCTTAAGAACATTCACAAACGATGTATGGAACTATAAAACTGAAGAGATTGATTTATCAAAGAAGGTTGTGAACCTCGCTCGCTTTGGTGGACATAATGGTGGTGACTTCCTCATCATGCATGATTTATGCGCGTATCTAAATAATGATAAGTCATCAATCTCTATTACATCTTTATCAGATTCTATTAATGGACACTTATGTGTATACGCTGCTGAAAAGAGTAGAAAAGAACACGTAATTGTAGATTTTAAGGAGGGTAAATAATGAATAACAAACTTTTATCATTCACCTTCGCATCTTTAATGACCTTGTCACTTGTTTCTTGTGCAAACAAGAGCAACAACACAGGTTCATCAATTATTGATGATGGATTAATCCACGTCACTTTTGATACAAACACTGAACTTAAAACAAATAATATTAAAGAACAAGTTTTTGATGCCCCTGGGCAAAAATTAAAAGAACCTGTTCTTGTTATTATTTCTGATAATCCAGACAACCTTGAATTATATGGCTGGTATACTGAAAAGACATTTGAACACAAATGGGATTTTAATAATGATCTCGTTGAACATTCAATGACTTTATACGCTAGATATTTATCACAAAGAACCGTTAATTATTACCAAGGTTTAGATGAAAACAATATGAACCTTATTGGTACTGAAACAGTCTTTGATGGTGAAGCAATTCCAGAAAGAGAAGACTTACCAGATTGTTATGAAAATCTTGGTATGTATCATCTTTCAAATGTCACTAAAAACGATAATGGAACATATTCTGCTACTAAAGGTGGATTAGTAAATCTTGAAAGTGATGTTGTTACCGCAACAACTGATGTTTTATATCAAAGAAGTGAAAACATTTATTTCCACTCTGGATCAATTAAAAGAAGATTCACTCCAATTGCCGCTAACGAAGGCAATGATGGTTCTACACCAGGTAGTATTGAAGAAGTAACTAATGAAGCTGGAGAAAAATACGCAAAGGTTAACTTTGGTTGGGCTAAGACAGTTTCTGACCCACGTATTTTAATGGACAACCCACGTATTGATGTTACTAAATCACAATCTCTTGAAATCACAATGAAAAACATTGGTCCTGCTCAATCACTTACATTCTATTGGGTTGGTAAATGGGCTGATGGAAGCTTTATTAACGGAAAAGAATACCATTCATTCAATGAAATGGCTCGTTATACATTTATGGCGGGAACTAAGTATTCACAAGATACCGCGAACACTTGTTATCATGATGAAAATGGTGAAACTTATAAATATAACCAAAAAGAAAGTGATGATTGGACAACTTATCGAATCCCAATTTATAAAAAACTTTCTAATGGTGTTTCAACATGGGGTAACGCTCAATGGATTACCGCATTAGTTATTCAATCAGGTTATTCAAATAAAGATAATGATGATAACAAGAATACATTACTTATCAAATCAATTAGAGGCGTCTCTAATGATTCATATCAAAAGTTTGATGACTCTTCATCAGTCACATCTTTAAAGAGTAATGATTCAACAACTGCGCTTAACAACGAAGCAAGTTCTCAAGAAGCAGTTAATGGTTTTATTTTCCCTAAGGATAATAACTCAGTTACTAAAGTAAATAATGCAACTGTCTATAAGAAAGTTGATGGAATCTATGTATATGGTACTCAATTCGGAGGTAAAGAAACATTTAGACTTCAAGCTTCTAGAAACATTTCATTAGATGGATTTACAACTCTTAAATTTAAATACACTAACTATTCATATGTTTCTAACATCTCATTTATGTTTGGTGTTGAATACGTTAATGAAAA
>JAKSVY010000122.1 GCA_024413875.1 Bacilli bacterium | reverse complement strand
TGCAAACATACTCACATGGTATGAAACAAAAGATGACCATTATGGCAGCGTTAGTTCATAACCCAAAAGTATGGATTCTTGATGAACCTTTAACAGGTCTTGATCCTCAATCTATTTATCAAGTTAAGTTATGTATGATTAACCACGCAAAAGAAGGAAATATCGTTTTCTTCTCAAGCCACATTATTGATGTTGTTGAAAAACTATGTACAAGAATTGCAATTATTAAAAAAGGCCACATTGTATATGAAAATTCAATGGAAGGTGTTTTAAAAGAACACCCAGAAGGTCTTGAACAATTCTATATGGAAACAATCCGTGATAACGGAGATAATGACTAATTTTTAATCATCCAAATATCAAAAGAAAGGGGAAGGTAATGGGAAAAACAGTTAATGACCAAATCAAGGTTAAACACTTCCAAGGTTTGTGGACTTTAATCAGTATGCAATTCAAGGAAAAGATGTCCTTCTCTTTTAAGGCCGATAAAAAAGGCGCATTAACTAAACTTCTTTTATATGCCATTCTTATGATTGGCATTGGAGCAGGCATTGGAGTTGTTTTCTATTTATTAGGCAAATCTTCAATCCTTGGCCGTGATGGTGTGCCATTAAATATCTTCAACTTTTTCTTCATAATTATGTTTGTTGTTAACATCATTTCTTGCTTAAATGGATTAACAAACTCACTTTATTTTAGTGAAGATAACCAAACATTATTAACTTATCCAGTTAAACCAAATACCGTTTTCTTCTCAAAGATTATTGTCTACTATTTATTCGAACTCATTAAGGATTTTGGTATGCTCGTTCCGTACTTTATTGCATATGGAATTGTTTATGATTTCCAAATCATTTATTACCCATGGGTAATATTCTGTTTTACCATTATTGCATTCATTCCTGTTGCGATAAGTGGAATCCTTTCTATTCCATTAATGTATATTAAGATGTTGTTGAAGAAGTATAATACCGTTCAAACCATCGTTATGTTAGCGGGTGTTATTGGAGTAACTGGATTGGCAATTTGGTTAATCTCTTTAATCCCTGAAAGACTTGAAATCGCTAAGCAATGGTTAACTGTTTATTGGCCTGCAGTTGATAAATTTACTAGTGTCCTTCAAAACATATGTGCTCCTATTGCATATCTATCAACTCTTGTTATTGGTATTAGTTATAAACAAGAAGCAATTCTTCTTCGTTCTGCTAAAGTATTTGGGCCTTTGACCGCTCCAATATTAGGCATTGTTCTTGGTGCTATCCTTGTTGCTATCTTATTTACATACTTTGTATGCAAACCTTTATTCTTCACAATGGCGTCTAAACCATTTGAATATGCCAAAAAGGTTATTTCTCATGATTATAAAATTCTTGAATCAGAGGCACAAAATTCATTTACTGGTGATTACTTTGTAGTAGAAAACTTACCAGATTTGAAAAATAAGAACGCAGTATCAGAATTAAACAGCGAACTTAAAAAACTTCTTAAAAAAGTTAAGAAAGAAGAAAAGCTTTTCTTAAATAAAAAAATTGATATTAAGCGTGTTCTTCGTTTCTTAAATAAGTATTCAAAAACATACAAATTCTCTTATTTAAGAGAAGAAAATAGATTCAATAAGGAATTGCTCAATTGTTATTCAATCATCCTCAGAAACGATGTTCCTTCTTTGGTTTACGTTGAAGATTTTAAATTACATGTTCACTTATATGATCCAATGTATTTACCAAAGCAAAATAGCGTAAAAGGCACCACTGTTTCATCATTATTTAAAGAATTACTTATTGATTTACGTACACCTGGTGTATTTATCAGTAACTATGTTATGGTTGTTCTTCCACCAGTTGCATTACTTCTTTTAAATACTATCTTTAATGCTTGTGGATTAAAGCAACCTGTTGGATATTTCCTTGCCATCATGTTTGATACAATCCTTGTCTCATTAATGATGTTAACCACCAATATTTCCATGGCGTCTATTTATTCTCGTGAAGGTAAGACTTCATATATGCTTAAAGCAATGCCTGTAGACTTCATAAGAACACTTGGAACAAAGCTTATTGTTAGAGCAGCATT
>JAKSVY010000121.1 GCA_024413875.1 Bacilli bacterium | reverse complement strand
ATAGATCGACCATTTGATTTCTTAACTTGCAGTAGTGCTGATGTATCTATAAATGGGGATATGGTTCGTAGCATTGTTATTCCTAGTGAGACAATCCAAGAATTAGTTAGAAGAATTAATGATGAATGTCATCCTGCTGGTTACTTGCTTACATCTAAAAAACATAACTTAATCATTAGATACAACTTACCTAGAACTAAGTTTATCGAGAATATGTATCTTCTCTACCATAAATTCCAGTTTAAATATCGTGAAGAATTTATTCTTGATAATGATGCTTTTGATAAAGAACTTGTTGAAGGAGAAATTCAAAAGATGATGATTTTCTTCGGATTGAGAAAGAAAAATTATGACAAAGCAAAAGCAATCAACAAAGAATTAAGAGCTAAATATCCTGATGCAGAATTCTCTTGGAGTAACCAAGTTATTGAATTAACACCAAAAAATTGCAACAAAGGCGATGGATTGGAGTATTATTGTAATGTTAGTAATATTTCCAAAGACAACGTATATGTTGTAGGAGATTCTGGAAATGATATTGCAATGTTCAATAAATTCCATGAACATAGCTACTGTATGGCGCATTCCTATCCGAGCGTGAAGAAATACGCAAAACACATCATATCTCGAGTATGGAAACTCGACAAACTTGTATTGAAAGGAGAAAAACCACATGAATCAAATTAATCAATACATCTTCAATCTCTATCATTACCTCTTAAATTTAAGAGACACAATGGAGTACGCAATTGAAAGAGATCACTCTTTAACAATCTATGAACAACGCAAAAGCGTTTTAACAAAGGGCTTAGAAAAAGGTAGTGCTCTTGGTAACTTCATTGAAAACAATGGTGAACAAGGACAAAAATTAAAAGAAAAATTAGATGAATTCGTCAACGAAGTCTACGCTGATGATTCTATGATTTTAAAAGTTGCTGGTGACTCAATTAGAGTTGATCATACACAACACATTAAAATCTTTGATTACGTTGTCAACTTAAGCGAAACATTAAGAGATATCATTTATCAATATCTCAATTTAGCAAGAAAACAAAACGAAGCTGATGAAGCGGTTGTTAAGTTAGTTGCTTTAGATGAACATATGTATCGTTATATTGTTGCAATGCTCGTAACTAGAGAATTCCAAAAATCATTTGCTGAATTCCAAAAAGTTATGGCTGAATCTAAAGGACAGGTCACTCCACAATCTAACTTCATTGTCCAAAATGAAATTGTTAAATTAACAGGTTTATTACGTTTCTCTAGAGCACATTGCCACTGCATCGATAACTACACATTAGATTTACTCGATGATATCAATGAACTCATTGAAATGACAGAAGGTAGAAGAGAAAGACGTGATAATAAACCTTTCCAAGCATTCTTTGAAGATGTTGCAAAACGTGTCAATGAAGCTGTTGCAAAAACAGAACCTGATTGGAAAAATGCTTATCAACCTTTATTAGAAGAGATGATTAAAATCTCTCAAAATCAAGCAGGTAACAACGCTTAATTATTTAGAAAGTAGGGCTGTTATATGAAAAAGAATAAAAAATTACCTATTTCCACATTTGAATTAGTGTGGTACATCTTAACTGGTGCTGTAGCTATTTGGGGATTAACATATGTTGTCCTTGGAATGGTTGGTATGTATGCTCCAGTTGCTCATAATGACAATGTCATTGCATTAGCTGATAAAGACTTTGCTAAAGTGTTCGGCTTAGGCTTCTTCGGTTGGGGATTAATTATCTTCTCTATTGGAGCTGTTGCCGCTACTGTTGTCTTAATCGTTTGTTCTAAATCAGCTGATAGAGAAAGCGAAAAAGCTGCTAGACGTGCTGCTAGATTATCAGGTGTCAGACAAGAACAGCCTGTCGTTGACGCTGAAATCAAGCCTGTTGAAAACAAATAATTAGAGAGATTTTAATCTCTCTTTTTTTATTTATCGAATAGGAGGTAGAGCTATTTATGAAAAAATTACCTATTATATTTACAAGTGCAGCCTTAATATTTTCTAGCATTGCTGCCTTTTCAAATAAACAAATGAAATCCGCACATGCTGCTGAAACAACAGTTAGTTGGTCTGCAAGTAGTTTTACTACTAAAACCGTTCCTTCTACCAAAACCGGAACAATTATGACTGGTGATTATGAATGGACATTTACAAGATCTTCTACAGTATTCAGCGGTCTTCAATC
>JAKSVY010000120.1 GCA_024413875.1 Bacilli bacterium | reverse complement strand
CTATGAGTGTGAGTAACTAAGATGTTATGAATTTTAGTCCAATCAATTTTATACATATGAGTGTGCACTAAAGTATCAGGACCAAAGTCCATTAATAATTCATCATTAATAAGACATTGTTGTCTGGTTCTTAATTCTTTACCACCTAGTTCTCTTGCTTTTCTACATACTGGGCAATCGCAGAATATACCAGGAATGCCTTCATATGCTCCAGTGCCTAAATATTTAATCTTCATATTGCTACCTCTAAGGATACATATATTATAATATATAGGATTTATAAGGAATAATAAAACAATGATTAAATACTTAGTAATTGATTTCGATGGAACTTTAGTAAATACTCTTCCATTAACAAGTGAGGCTGTTCGTAGGTTCTTAAAATATAAAGGATATACAAATCTTCCAACCGATGAACAAGTTTTAGAAGTAATGTCTTTAGTGGGAAATGAAATTATTGAACACTTCATGTATCCAAATAAGATTAATATGGATGAATATAATGAAGTGTACGCTAGAGAAGTTGAATCACTCGCATTAGAAGGTAAACCATTTCCTAACGTTAGAGAAACCCTAAAATCCTTAAAAGAAAAAGGTATTGGTCTATATATTCTTTCTAATAAGGCTGATGAAACAGTCCGAAAATATGCATTAACAATCTTTGGCGAAGGTGTCTTTGATGATTACCAAGGTGTTATTAAAGGAATTGAGCCTAAACCAGCACCTTATATGATTAATAACTTATATAAGAAATATAATTTAAATCCAGATGAAGGATTATTAGTTGGTGATAGTGAGGTTGACTTAGAAACCGCGATTAATGGTAAAATCCGTTCATGCATTATGTCTTATGGATACGCGGATAAAAACAAAATGGCAAAGCTTCCAAAACCAGATTACGTATTAGATGACTTTGCAAAACTAATTGATATTATTAACGAAGATAAATAACAAAAAAGACTTAGAACGAATCTAAGTCTTTTTAAATGTCATTTAGTTAATTAAGCCTTGTTTTCAGAACCTAAGACATCTTTGATCTTGTGTAAGACAACTGCTTTAACGTTCTTACGAGCATCGCCAAGATATTGACGTGGATCGAAGTGGTCTGGGTGTTCTTCAAAGTGTTGACGGATACCAGCTGTTAAACCTAAACGTAAGTCTGAGTCGATGTTAATCTTACAAACAGCGTGTGATGCAGCTTCACGTAATTGTTCTTCTGGGATACCAACAGCATCTGGCATCTTACCACCGTGAGCGTTGATGATATCAACGTATTCTTGTGGAACTGATGATGAACCGTGGAGAACGATAGGGAATCCTGGAATTCTCTTTTCGATTTCTTCAAGGATATCAATTCTTAATGGAGGTGGTACTAAAACGCCTCTTTCGTTACGTGTGCATTGTTCTGGTTTGAACTTGTAAGCACCGTGTGATGTACCGATAGCAATAGCTAAGCTATCAACACCTGTACGTTGAACGAAGTCTTGAACTTGTTCTGGATCTGTATAAGATGATTTACCGAATTCAACTTTAACTTCGTCTTCGACACCTGCTAATGTACCAAGTTCAGCTTCAACTGTAACGTATGGGTGCTTAGATGTGTCGTGAGCGTATTCACAAACTTTTCTTGTGACTTCAACGTTTTCTTCATATGGGTGACCAGAGTAGTCAATCATAACTGAAGTAAATCCATCATCGATACAAGCCTTGCATAATTCAAATGAATCACCATGGTCAAGGTGTAAAGCGATTGGGATGTTTGGATTGTTTTCAACAGCTGCTCTAACCATGTGTGTTAAGAACTTTGAGTTAGCATAAGCACGAGCACCTTTTGAAACTTGGAGAATAACTGGTGAATTGAGTTCGCCAGCTGCTTCGGTAATAGCTTGAACGATTTCCATGTTATTGACGTTGAATGCGCCGATAGCATAGCCACCCTTGTAAGCCTTTTCGAACATTTCTTTAGTATTTACTAATGGCATATTTAATTCCTTCTTTCTTTTTGAGCCAAGTATATTTTACAACAATTTTTCTTTATTACAAATAAAGTCTTGTTTTTTCTTGAAAATAGTTAGTGTAGTCATTAACAATTGAATTTGATACAATAGTATCATCGAATATTAATAGGGGATTAATATGGGAATTACAATTGCATTAACAGGTTCATCAGGAAATATGGGCCGTGAAGTCTTGAAATCATTTCTTGAATTAGATTTCTTAGACAAAATTAATTTATTATTAGAAAACAAAAAAAGAGAACG
>JAKSVY010000012.1 GCA_024413875.1 Bacilli bacterium | reverse complement strand
TACGACAACACCTTTAAACAATTCGCTTATTGAAATACCAAATGCCTTTGCAAGTCTTTCAATTATCTCTAAAGATGGGTTTCTTCTTCCATTTTCCATATCGCAGATATAGTTTTTATTAATACCTGCTTCAAGGGCAAGATCTTCTTGGCTCCAGCCTTTTTGTTTACGAAGATAAACAATTCTCATTCCTAATTGATACGAGGCTTTCATTTATTCAATTCCTTTTGTCTTTTTCTATATTGTTCAGCAGTTTCATGGATTTTTCTAAAAAGATGATTAATATTACTTCTACTAACTTCCACCCCTACTTTTTCACTTAATAAAGATGCTAATTCATTTAAAGAAGAATCTTCATTTTCTAAACGGAGTTTCATGAGTTCTCTCATCTTTTCGTTCTTTAATGTGTCAATTGGTGTGAGCTTATTGATTAACTTAATATCTTCAATTTGCCTTTGTGATGCATTTGCAGTCTTATTGTAGTTAGCATCATCAAGATTTTGAAGTCTATTCCAGTTAGATGCACTATCTCTTTCAAGACGGATATTTTCAAAGTCCAAAGCGCATTGAGTTGCGCCAATCATAATTAAGAAATCAACAATCTTATCAGCTTTCTTAATGTATACGATTGGCATTTCTCTTCTATAAGTAATCTTAGCTTCGAAGTTTGATGCTTTGTATTTTAAGAAAAGCTTCACAAACCATTTTGCGAAGTTTTCATCCGTTAACGCAACTTCAAGGTGGTAATTTGATGAAACTGGAGAGTTTACTGAACCCGCTGCTAAGAAGGCACCACAAAAATATCCAGAAATCATTTCATCATTACATACAATTGTTTTTGAAATCTTTCCATCAAGGAAAGAAATTTCAAGATCGCTTAATAAATAATCAGCTTCATTATCAAAGATAATTGAATAAACAGTTTTCTTTTTAAAATTCATGGTTTTTGAGTACGCAAATCTTGCGGTAATTCCATAAAGTTTATTAGCAATCTTATAAATAAATTTAGCGATAGCAGCGTTTTCTGTTTTAAGGATTAAACTAGTCTCTTTATTATGGAAAGAAACAGAACCATTAATCTTAATAAAAGACGCTAAAACAGCACGTAGATATTCATCTACGAATTCACGGTTTACTATTTCTTCTTTAACTTGTTTGGTGAATGATATTGTTTCCATAAAATAAAAATCGTGCGATTAGTATATCACACGATGAGTGAACTTAAATAATAAAATTATTTGTTTAAGTATTTAACTATCGCTAATGCAGCAATTGCTCCATCATTAGCAGCAGTAACAAGTTGTCTTAGTTCTTTTTTACGAACATCCCCTACCGCGTAGATTCCATCTACATTAGATGCCATAGACATATCAGTAATGATATAGCCTTTATCCATCTTAATACCTAACCCTAAAAGGAAATCGGTTGCAGACTTAAATCCTAAATAAGGGAAAAGAGCAGATACTTCAAGTTTAGTGTTATCTCTAAGAGTAACTGAAGTTACAAAGTCTTCTCCGTTAACTCCAATAATTTCATTTTTAATAAATTCTACATTAGCTTTTTCTTTAGCTTTATTTACCAAACTTTCTGATGCTGAAATTGGTTTAAATCCAGTAACAATCTTTACGTTTGAAACAACATCCGCTAAATACAAAGCTTCTTCAAATGCAACATCAGTGTTTCCATACACCGCAACAGTTTTTCCTTTAAAGAAATTTCCATCACAGGTAGCGCAATATGAGACACCTCTTCCAAAGAATTCTTTTTCTCCTGGGATCCCACTTACCTTAGGTGATGTTCCAGTAGCGATAACCACTACATCAGTTTCAATATTTTCAATATCTGTAGTAACGATATATTTCTTTCCTTCTTTACGGATTGATTGAACAAGTCCATAAGTTAATGGAATATCATTATCTTTTAATTGTTTAGATAAGCTTAAAGCAAGTTCTGGTCCAGAGATAGATGAATATCCAGGATAGTTTTCAATCTTATGAAGATTAACTAACTTTCCACCTGGCATATTTCCATCTAAAAGGATGATATTTTTATTAGCGCGTTTTAAATATATTGCTGTTGTAATACCCGCAATACCAGCACCTACGATAACAACACTAGTCTTATTCAAGGTTAATCTCCTTTGTAAATTCTTTAAATGATGAAATATAGTGAGTTACTTTTGAGTAATCACTAATCTTTCTTGGTGACCATTTAACAAAGGCAAAATCAATTCCAGCATTAACTGAGGTTTCCATATCCTTTTGTCCATCACCAACATAAATAACTTCTTCTTTTGAAGTAATTCCATATTTTTCCATTGCAAAATAAACACCTTTTGGATCCGGTTTAATTGCATCAATATCAGTCGAAGTAATAATAGTGTCAAATTCAGATAATAAAGGGAAAAGCTTACAACAATGATTTGTTTGAGGTCTTTCTTTATTAGTGACAATCGCAAAATGAACACCTAATCTTCTTAAATCATCAAGCATTTCTTTTACGTATGGATAAAACTTACAATACTTTTCTAAATAACTAGGATTTAATCTGGTGAATTCTTCACACATCTTTTCAGGATCTTGATTAGGAAATTCGTTAGACATAGTGTCCATTAAAGCAGGGCCTGAAAATGTCATCATATGTTCAATGCTTGGATGATAATCAGGACGATATTTTTTAAATAAATCAGAAAACTCGGCAACAACCATAGAGTCGCTGTCGAGTAAAGTACCATCCAAATCAAATAATACTAATTTATACATTTTTAGCTCTTTTATCTTTAATAGCCTTTAATACAGGTGGAACAGCAAATTGGAAGATTAAGCAAAGGACAACACCTCCGGCAATCATACCAATTGCAGTGTAATAACTTTGGTTATACATAAATGCACTACCAGATGCATCATTACCGTATCTAAATGGTTCAAGGATAAATCTAGTTAATCCATACCAAACAAGGTATAAAGGAGCGATTGTGCCAGGATTTAACCATTTCTTAAGTGGTTTACCAAATCCATATGTAATTGCAAAATAACCAATTAAGTTTGTGCATGATTCGATAAAGAATAATGGAAGATAAATATAACCTTCTGAAGTTGAAACATTTGCTCCTCCAGCAATTGAAGTATATTGCATTTGTTTTGTAATAAATGATGGAATCCAAGACCAGTTAGACAACAAGACTTCATTACCGTGAACTTCACAGTTAAAGAAGTTACCCCATCTACCGACTGCTTGCGCAATTAAGATACATGGAACAATTGCATCGATAGCGAATCTAATATCAACATACTTTCTAAAGATAAGCATGTAGGCAACACCAACAATGATACCAAGCATTGCGCCACCTTGAATAGCGAGTCCACCATCCCATACTTGGAAGATAGCAACTGGATCTGCTAAATATGTAGATGGTTCAAGAACAAAACAATACCATAAACGTGCGCCAATAAGACCAGCTGGGAAAGCAACTAAGAAACATGTATCAATGATTCCGTGTTTTCCAAACTTTTTATACATCTTGTGGTCACAAATGAAGTAAACAAGAACTGCCCCACCAACAACACAAATGCCATAGAATCTAAGGACGAAACTTGATGAATTTGCTTCAGCGTAGTTAACAAAACCTTGATCGAATGAAATACCACATGGAAGAGGGTATGTCATATAGTTTGTTAAACCATCTGCCATAAAGATTAAACCAAAGACAACAAATGGAATTGACGCAAATGTTGCAATTCTTATAATCTTACGAATCTTTTCGTTAATTGATGTTTTGTAATAATAAAGAACAAATGATGTAAATAAGACATTCCATCCAGAGCCAAACATATACGAGCCAAATAAAATACGGCAAATATCTGCTCCAGATAAAGTCCAGTGGTTCCACATAGCAAAACCAAAAGATGACATAACAGTAAATAAACCTTGAGCGGCACATAACACTAAAAGTGTAATTTGAAGCTTTTTATCATCAAGGTCTTTAACAAGTCTATTTTTAACAAAGGAAACAACCTTGAATACTAAGTATCCAAAGCATGCAACTCCTAAGACTAATCCAATAATAGTTAATGCCATAATTTTTATCTCTTTTTAAGTATATCTTTTAAATAGTGTCCTGTATAGGATTTTGCATTATTTGCAACTTCCTCAGGTGTACCTGTTGCTACAATCGTACCACCTTTATCGCCGCCCTCAGGTCCAATATCGATAATGTAGTCAGCAACCTTAATAACATCAAGGTTATGTTCGATAACAACAACTGTGTCACCGTTATCAACAATTCTTTGAAGAACTCCAATAAGTCTATTTACATCATCCATATGTAAACCAGTAGTTGGTTCATCAAGAATGAAGATTGACTTACCTGTAGGACGTTTTTGAAGTTCATACGCTAATTTAACACGTTGAGCCTCACCACCAGAAAGGGTTGTAGCTTGTTGACCAAGTTTAATATAACCAAGTCCAACGTCAGAAAGGATTTGAACTTTATGTTTAATCTTTGGTCTGTTTTCGAAGAACTTACAAGCCTCTTCAACAGTCATTTCAAGAACTTCATAAATGTTCTTTCCTTTATAAGTAACTTGAAGGGTTTCTTCATTATATCTTCTACCTTCACATTCTTCACATTTAACATATACAGAAGGAAGGAAGTTCATAGGGATTGAGATAACACCTGCACCACCACAATGTTCACATCTACCACCAGGGACATTGAATGAGAATCTACCTTTATCATATCCTCTAGATCTAGAATCAATTGTTTCGGCGAATAAGTCACGAATATCATCAAATACTCCAACATATGTTGCTGGATTACTTCTTGGTGTTTTACCAATTGGTTCTTGAGTAACGTTAACAACCTTATCAACATAATTTAATCCAACAATTTCTTTGTGTTTACCCACAATGATATCAGTATCATCTTGAAGGTAACGTTTTAAAGCTGGATATAATGTTTGATTAATTAATGATGATTTACCTGAACCAGAAACACCAGTAACACAGATAAATTTACCTAATGGGAAATCGACATTAATCTTTTTAAGGTTGTTACATTGAGCGCCTTTAATAGTTAAGACCTTACCATTTCCTTTACGTCTAGTGTCAGGAATGTAAATCTTCTTTTTACCAGATAAATATTGGCCAGTAATTGAACGAGGCTCTTTAATAATATCTTCAAGAGAACCTGCAGCGACAACTTCACCACCATGAACACCAGGACCTGGTCCGATATCTACTAAATAATCAGCAGATCTCATTGTGTCTTCATCGTGTTCAACAACGATTAAGGTATTGCCTAAATCAACCATATCCTTCATGGTTCTAATTAATTTATCATTGTCTCTTTGGTGTAAACCAATACTTGGTTCATCAAGAACATATAAAATACCTGATAATTTACTACCGATTTGAGTAGCGAGTCTAATTCTTTGTGCTTCTCCGCCAGAAAGAGTCATCGCCATACGTGAAAGAGAAAGGTAATTTAAACCAACATCACAAAGGAAACTTGCTCTATTTTCAATTTCTTTAATGATTAAGCGAGCGATTTCTTGTTGGTTAGGTGTTAATGTTTCGTTAATCGATTTAACCCAACCTAAAAGCTCTTCGATTGAAAGTTTTGTAGCCTCATAAATATTAAGCTTATTAACTCTAACTGATAATGCTTGTGGAGATAAACGCGCACCATGACAAGTTGTGCATTCACTATCTCTCATATAAACACCATAAACTACTCTCATCATTTCTGAGTTAGTTTCAGTATATAAACGAGTAATGTGTCTTTGAACACCTTCAATATAATCATTTCTATGAGATACATTACCAGATGCAGATTTTAATTGGTATTTAATAGGTCTATCACTACCATAGAAGATAATCTTCTTTTCTTTATCTGATAAATCTTTAAATGGTTTATCTAAATCAATCTTATAAGCATCACAAAGAACCTTGAAAGTTTGCCAATCAAGGTTAGTTGTATTAACAGTGTTCTTATAATATCTAATCGCACCTTGATTAATACTTAATGATTCATCAGGCACGATTAAATCTAACGCTGCTTCACGTTTCATGCCTAAACCATTACAATCTGGACAGCATCCAAGTGGAGCGTTAAATGAGAAAAGTCTTGGTTCAAGTTTAGGAACTGAGAATCCACAGTACTTACAAGCGTGATGTTCACTAAATAATCTTTCTTCATTTTCAGTAACGAAAGTGCAATATCCATGTGACCAGTCACATGCAAGTTCAATAGCCTCAACAATTCTATTTCTAGAATCTTCTCTTACTACAATACGATCAATAACAATATCGATGTTATGTCTATTGTTCTTTTCAAGAGGTTGAAGTTCATCAAAACGAGTAAATGCTCCATCCACTCTTAATCTTTCAAAACCATTTGCCCTAATCTTATCTAATTCATCTTTATGTGTTCCTTTTTGGTTAAGGATAATAGGTGAAAGGATTTGAAGTTTAGTACCAATTGGGTATGACATAGCAATATCCGCCATTTTGGTAGGTGAAAACGCAACAATAGGTTCATTGTGTGTTGGACAATATGGAACGCCTACACGAGCGTATAAAAGCCTTAAATAATCATATATCTCAGTAACTGTACCAACAGTTGAACGCGGGTTATGTGAAGTTGTCTTTTGATCAATAGAAATAGCAGGTGAAAGCCCAGAGATTGAATCAACATCTGGTTTTTCAACCCCACCTAAGAATTGACGAGCATAAGCACTTAAAGATTCAACATATCTTCTTTGGCCTTCATTATAGATGGTGTCGAACGCTAAAGTGGTCTTACCACTACCGCTTAAACCAGTAAATACAACTAAAGAGTACTTAGGGATTTCTAAGTCAACATTCTTTAAATTGTTTTCTCTAGCGCCTTTAACAAAAATTGTTTTCTTTTCCATAGTGCGTCTATTGTAGCAAAATTATATTTTTAATTCTATTAATATGATTAATAAAGAGGTGAAACTATCATTATCAAGGAATAATTAATTTGATTATGATATGATTACCACCAGGAGGAAACATTATGAAAGTACTCGATTATGATTTAATCTACAATGGTCGCGACATTGGTGGAATGAAAACCGCTGATGGTAGAACTATTAAGTATGGAAGACTATTTCGTTCGGGAGAATTATATCCACATTCAAAGATAGATGAAGAAACATTATCTTCACTTCATTTAACTGATGTGGTCGATTTTCGTGAATCAGCGTCTTTAGAATTTAAACCAGACTATATAATGGATGGAGTTAATTATCATAACTTTCCACCTGTAAACTTCCCTGCTTCAAAACAAGGAATTGATGATGATTTAATGAAAAAAGTTAAATCAGTTGGTGGCGGGCATGCCTTTATGCTTTATTTATATAAAACAATGTTTTCAACAAAGATGGCTATTGATGCTTACACTAATTTCTTTAAAGTGTTAGTTGAATCAGAAGATAAAGTTGTTTTATGGCACTGCGCGCAAGGAAAAGATAGAGCTGGTATGGCGTCCTTCTTCCTTGAATATGCCTTAGGGGTATCTTTTGAAGACTGTGTTACCGATTACCTCTACTCTAAAGTCGCTATGGATAAATACCAAGCTAAGGTTCTTCCAGATGTTGAGGCATATTATAAAGATGATACCGAGGCAGTTAATGTCTTTAAGGAAGCATACACTGTTAAAAGAGAATTCCTTAATGAGGCTATTAAATATATTGACGACACCTTTGGTGGTCTTGATAAATTCTTAAAAGATATAATCAAAGTTGATATAGATAAACTTAGAAAAATCTACTTAGATTAATTAATAAAAACATAAAAACTCCACTACCGAAGTAATGGAGTTTTTTGATTATCTATTAGATTCGATTATAAACCGAATTTTTTGATACGTGCCCAACGATCCTCAGCACACTTTTGAGACTTAGCAAGAAGTTCATCAGCGTGAGCTGGGTTAACGATTGGAAGTTGAGAGAATCTTGTTTCTCCCATGACAAAGTCACGGAATTTAGAGAAGTCAGGTTCTTTGCAGTCAATTTGAAGTCCTGGTTCACCAGCTGCAACACGACGTGGATCGTATCTGAAGCATGTGAAGTAGCCTGATTCAACAGCAGCCTTTTCAACCTTGATTGAGTTAGATAAGCCACCCTTGATACCGTGGTTAGCACATGGTGCGTAGCAGATGATTAATGATGGTCCATCATAGCTTTCTGCTTCCTTAAGAGCTTGAATTGCCTTCATTGGGTTAGCACCTAACGAGATTTGAGCAACATAGACGTGTCCATATGACATTGCAATTAATGCAAGGTTCTTCTTTTCACCTGTCTTGCCTGATGCTGTGAACTTAGCAATAGAACCAGTTTGAGAAGACTTAGAAGATTGACCACCTGTGTTAGAGTAAACTTCTGTATCGAGGACTAAGATATTAACATCGTCATCATTAGCTAAGACGTGATCAACACCTCCGTAGCCAATATCGTATGACCAACCGTCACCACCGATGATCCAAACTGACTTATCAACTAAGTCACGTTCATAAGCGAGGACAGCCTTAACAGCTTCGTTCTTAGATGCTTTAACAAGAGCAACTAATACTGGAGCAACTGTACGTGCAACATCTTTATTCTTAATGTTAGCGAGGTATTCGTTGATAACTTTCTTGAGATCTTCTTCAACATCTTCAGCAGCAAGAGCTTCTGTAAGAATTGTAGAGATTTGCATTAAACGATAGTTTGTAGCAACTCTCATACCATAACCGAATTCTGCGTTATCTTCGAATAATGAGTTAGCCCAAGCAACACCTTGACCATTCTTGTCTGTGCAGAATGGTGTTAATGGAGTAGAACCTGAGTAGATTGATGAACAACCTGTTGCGTTAGCAACGAGCATATCCTTACCGAATAATTGTGAAACTAAACGGTAGTATGGAGTTTCACCACAACCAGCACAAGCGCCTGAGATTTCCATGTATGGCATTAAGTAGCCAACACCAGCGACTGTATTTGTTGGAACTAAACCAGTCTTGTATTCAACCTTCTTGTAGAGGTATGCAGCAGCATCTTCTTGATAGAATTGAGACTTAGCTTCAACCATCTTAAGAGCGTACTTACCAGTAGCCTTACCTGCTTTGTTGATAGGACATTCTGTAACACAGAGACCACAACCAACACAGTTCTTTGGAGAAACTTGTAAACGGTACTTGAGACCTTTTGCCTTTAATGCTGGGAGCTTTGGATCAACAACGTTTTCCTTAACGATTTCAGGAGCATTTGCTAATTCTTCTTCTGTTAAGAGGAATGGACGGATTGTTGCGTGAGGACATACGAATGCACAGTTATTACATTGTGAACATGCTTCTGAATTCCATTCTGGAACCATATCTGCAATAGAACGTTGTTCACGATATGTAATATCGTTTTGCATTGTACCATCGAGTAATTCGTATTCTGTGAATTTTGAAACTGGGAGTGTATCACCATCAAGTGTACCGATGACACATACGTAGTTATCAAAGTAATCATCACCTGTATCTGGGCGGACACGGAGAGTATCAAGTTCAACCCATGCTGGATCAACTGCAACTTCACGTAAGCCTTGTGTACCCATATCGATAGCCTTCCAGTTGAGTTCAACAACTGCTTGGCCCTTCTTAGCGTATGATTTTTCTGCGAACTTCTTCATCCACTTTTGTGCTTCATCATATGGCATGATGTTTTGGTTAAGATAGAAGAATGAAGCTTGGAGAATTGTATTTGTGTGACGGCCCATACCGATTTCATGAGCAATCTTATTAGCGTTGATGACGTAGAACTTAGCGTGCTTTTCTGCTAATTGATGTTTCATTCTGTTAGGAAGTGACTTGATGAGTTGTTCATCAGACATATCTGTATTGAGTAAGAATGTACCACCATCTTTTAAGTTCTTGATCATATCAAACTTGAAGCAGTATGTATCAAGTGAGCATGAGATGAAGTCAGCGTTTTCAACGTAGTATGTAGAACGAATTGGTTCTTTACCAAAACGTAAGTGAGAACGTGTAACACCACCAGCCTTACGTGAGTCATATGCAAAGTAAGCTTGAGCGTATTGGTGAGTTGCATCACCAATGATCTTAACTGATGACTTGTTAGCAGAAACTGTACCATCTGAACCTAAACCGTAGAATAAGCAAGATTGGTAGTTTGCGTTAACATGGAACTTTTCATCTACTGGGATTGATAAGTGTGTGAGGTCATCGTTGATACCAACTGTGAAGTTATGATGTGCCTTACCGCTTTCAAGGAAGTCATAAACTGACTTGATGTGCTTTGGTTGTGTATCCTTTGAAGATAAACCATAACGGCCACCGAAGACTTCGATACCTGTACGGTTAACTTGTGCTAATGCAGCAACAACATCGAGGTAAAGTGGTTCGCCTGTAGCACCCATTTCTTTTGTACGGTCTAAGACAGCGATTCTCTTAACAGATGCTGGTAAGACGTTAGCAAGGTGCTTAGCGCTGAATGGACGGTAAAGGTGAACTTTAACAAGACCAACCTTACGACCTTCTTTAACGAGTTCATCGATAACTTCGATTGTTGTTTCTGTAACTGAACCCATAGCAACGATTACATCAGTTGCTGCTGGATCACCATAATATACGAATGGTGCATATGGACGTCCTGATAAACGTGTTGCTTCTGCAAAGTACTTTTCAGCAACTGCGACAACGTTATCATAGTGAACGTTTTGTGCTTCACGTGTTTGGAAGTAGACGTCATCGTTTTCAGCACCACCACGTGTAACTGGGTGAGTGTGTGGGTTTAAAGCACGTGCTCTAAACTTTTCAACTTTATCCATTGGGAGAAGTTTTCTGTATTCTTCTTCATCAATGAATTCAACGTTTTGAACTTCGTGTGATGTTCTGAAACCATCGAAGAAGTGCATGACTGGAGATTCACTATCAATAGCGATTAAGTGTGCCATTGGAGCTAAGTCAGCGATTTCTTGGACTGAGTGTGAGCAAATCATTGAAATGCCTGTTTGACGGCAAGCATAGATATCTTGGTGATCACCAAAGATAGAAAGTGAACGAGTTGCTAATGAACGAGCAGATACGTGAAGAACTGCTGGTAATAATTCACCACACCACTTATAGATGTTTGGAATCATTAATAATAAGCCTTGTGATGCAGTGTATGTTGTAGAGAGTGTTCCTGCTTGAAGAGCACCGTGAACAGTACCTGAAGCACCAGCTTCTGATTGCATTTCAACAACTTTAACAGGTGTGTTGAATAAATTCTTTTTGCCTTTTGATGCATAGACATCAACAAGCTCTGCCATAGGTGAGCTTGGTGTGATTGGATAAATACCTGCTACTTCGGTGAAATAGTAGCTTCCGATAGCGGCAGCAGTATTACCATCAACTGAGAGAAATGATTTTTTAATTTCCATTTTAAAAATTGACTCCTTTTTTTAGCCGTTAATATTATATGCGCGTGTATATAGAGTTTTCAAATAAAAAATCGGCCAATTTGACCGATTTTAATTTTTTGTTATGATTTTACCTATTTTTTGCCTTTACGACGGGCTTGTTCTTCGTTGATAAGCTTCTTTAAAGTCTTTAAATCTTTATCAGTAAGAACAGCATATCTATCAACTGTTCCCATAGCGGTCATCTTTTGATAAACGAAGTCACAAATAGAATCGTAGGCTCTTACATCTTTTTGTGTAACTCTAACTGTTGGTTTTGCTTTTGGTTCCGCTTTAGCGTTTTCTTCTTCAATATACCTTTCAATTTCTGGAACGATATCTTTAAGATTTAATTCCATATCCATCATAATCATTGGAGAGAACGTGGTTAAATCTTGAGCGATAACTTCAGGGAACTTACCAATAGTTTCAGAGATATCCTCTACTGTAATATATTTCCTTTTAATTCCGTTAATCGCGGATAAATATTTTTTTGCTATTGTTTTATTCATACTTTGATTATATCACACCTTATTAATCTTTATAGGTATAAGATTTTGTTACCTTTGGAGCAGCAAACCATTTTTCAATTCTTTGGTATTCATCAAAATAGCTCAACACTTCTTCTGATGGTTCTTCCCATAAATTGTACATGCGAAGCACTACATCTTCAGGAACAATCTTATTTGGATTACGTTTTCTATTTGTTTCAAGAACTTGTTCAAGTGGCTTATGAATAACCACTAAGATCTTTTTATCAAATCCTTCAACTGGAGCATAGATTAATCTAGTCTTATTTTGGAAGTTTGTTGCATCAGCGATTACAGTCACTTCATCTGCTTCATCGCGGAATTCCCTAATACGTGCTTGAAAAGTGTCCCAGACGTCTTTTTCGTGGTCAAAATTTTGATATGCGCCACCAAGTTCTTTTCTAATTTCATCAGATGAAACAACATGAACATTTTCATGAGAAAGACGATATTGCTCTGCCCAAGTAGATTTTCCACTTCCAGGAATTGCAGATAAAAGAATAAATGTTTTCATAATGTAATTATTTTAACTAACTATCTTATATTAATAAACCCTAAATTTAAGAAATAAAAAACCACACCGTAGTGTGGATTTTATTCAATGGTGCGCCTACAGTGATTCGAACACTGGACCCACTGATTAAGAGTCAGTTGCTCTACCAGCTGAGCTATAGGCGCATTTGTTGAGCGATAGTAATAATAATACATACTTTCGATAATCGCAAACAAAAATTTATTTATTTTATAAAATTCAACAAAAAAAGGACCATAGGTTAACCCTATAGTCCAATTTAAATTTACTTTTTACAAATTACTTTGCACTTTCAACCATTAAAACAGGGTTTACTTGTCCTGACTTGTAACAGCAGAAACGTGGGCTTCCTTCGTTGTATTTAATTGCGCGTTCTGGAGTACCAACGTTTTTAATTAATAAACCTGTATCATCAGTAGAGAAAGTCCAGTCTTCCGAAGTACCGGAAACTGTTGAAACTTCTTGAATAGCATTCGAAGTTCCTGTGAATGATACATAATTACCAGTCTTAGTATCCTTAATTGCTAATGCACCAGTTGTTGATCCTGCTACTACTTCAAATACAACAAAATCCTTTGACCAGTCAACTACACCACTTGCAATTGTTGCATCAACTTTATTGAAGTAATTAGAGCCATTAAAAGCACCGCAAACAACTGCATTATTTGCAGAAAGAACAAAGCGTGTTCCAACTGCAACAACGCTTACATCGGTTGTAGCAGTATATTTAGTATTTAATACTTCTTCAACTAATTCTGTTTCTTTAAGAAGTTCAATTTTGCCTTCAACAATTTGAGGAGTTCCTTGATCTTTATATTCAGGTTTGTAATTTTGAAGTTTACCAGTAACTTTAATTTGAGCACCAGCAACTAATTTTTGAGCAACTTCAGCAGTTGTGGTTGCTCTATAAACAGAAATTGATGTAGTTCCATTAACAACATCAGCAATAGTTAAAGAGATGTTCTTATGTTCCGCACTAAATGCAGTAGATACTGCAGTAATGTAACCAGTAACAGCATAATTATTTGTTGAAATAACATTATATTCTAATGCATTTGCAGCCGCTAAAGCTTCTGCGACAGTTGCATTAACTGTTTCAGCTTCTGTAGAACCACCTGTGTCTCCTGAATCTGGAGCTGCTTCAAGTAATTCTGCTGTACCACCAGTTAATTCTGGAGTAACTGTATCGTTCTTGACATATTTTTGTAAATAACCAGCAACTTTAACTTTTGCACCAGCAACAATTGTTTTGCCAACAGCTTCTGAACATGCTGCTTTAAAGACTGTAATTACATCAGTAGCGTCTGCTGAAGCACCAACTAAGAATGACATTGTACCACCACTCCATGCGTATGTAACTTTAGTAACATATGCTTCAATAGCGTATTTTTCTTTTGTTGTTGCACCATCTTCAAGACTATTGATGAGGGTAATTGCATCTGCAACAGAAATTGGTGTTGGAGCAGCTTCGACTTCGCCAGCTTCTAAAACTTCAACTGATTCGATTACGCCTGTTTCATAAGCATATTTTCCTGCTGTTGATGTTGAAACATAGTATTTAAGTGTACATGTAACTTTGACTTTTGCGCCAATTGTACATTGGTCCTTATTTTCACCAGCATAACCATAAACTTGGAAGTGTGTAGCCTTATCATAAGTGGCAGCACCCTTTGTATCACTCATATAGAATGATGATGCATCTTTATCAACAATGTAACCAGTGATTACATACTTATCTACTGATGTTGAGTTTTCACTAAGTGCCTTACATGCATCAATTGCACCAGCAACGTTAACTTCGTGTGTTTGAGCTTCAATTTTTTCTCCTGTGCAACTTACAAAGTAACCTTCTTTTGTTTCAGGAGTATTTCCGTTATAGTTATAAATTGTTGCATAAGCTAAAGCTGTACCACCTACCCAAATATCATCTTCTGTAACTTTTTGAGCATCTTCACCTTTTTTAACACGATAAACAATGAATGATGGGTCAGAGCCACTTGCTTTAAGCTTATAAGAGACGTTTCCGTATGAGCTTGGAGCATCTGTAAATGATTCGATAACACCTTGAATATAGAACTTCATTGCTGTAGGTGTTTCACCAACTGCTCTTGCAACCTTGACTGCATCAGCGTTGTCTAATGGGTCTGATTCTTCACCTGTATGGACTGTTCCATAGAGAGATTTAGCGTCACGCTTTTCTCCAACTGTAACAGTAACAGAGTCGGATTCATCTCCGTAAGTTACAGTAATTGTAGCTGTACCAGCTGATTTTGCGATTAATTGAAGACGTTGAACGGAAACAACTTCCGGATTGCTGCTTTCGACTTTAAGTGTGCCGTCATCAAGTAAATCATTGATATCATCAAATTCTGGATCACCGACGAGTTGGACTCTACGGTTTTCACCTTCACCAGCATGCCATTCTGCAGTTAAAGCATCCTTATTAGTGATTGTGACAGATTTGGTATCAAGTACGCTAATTTCTGATGATGGTTTTTTACATGCTGATAAAGCAATGCCACCGAAAGACATTAACGCAACGAGTGTAATTGGTAGAATACTTCTTTTTTTCATATTTCCTCCTATTTTTCCAAATTACGTTTTTTTATTCCTTTATTCAATTAGCTTTATTGAACAAAGGTTTCATTATTAATATCCTTTAATAGTTTTGTATACATAATCTTCTTGTTTAATCCGACGACAAGTTTGATTACACCAAAAACCAAAAGGACAAATGAAACTACAAATGCCACCATCGAAACATAGAACTCAGCACAAGTTGTAACAAGTTCAAAATTGTATGATGGCTTTTTTGCTAAAGTAAAGAAGATGATTGCAATAACTAATAAAATAATACCTAATGCAGTGTAAGACATACCTGTCGCGAAAGCATTTGCTCCTCTTTGAAGTTGAGCATGGCTAGCGCGTGATAAAGACTTAATATCTTCTTTTGATAAATCAGAGTGAACTAAATGACCACATTGAGGGCAAACATAGTTAACTTTTGTTTCTGAGTTAACTGACTCGCCACCTAAAGTGAGTGAATTTTTTTCTTGCTCAAGTTTATCTTCGTTAATTTTTTTACCACAGTGAGAGCAATACATAAGAGCCTCCTTTACTTTTAGCTAAACAAATTATGCATCTAAGCAAATTAAATCTGCTGAAGTTGATGGGATAATTTGATAATTGAAATAATATGATCCGTCTTTAGACTTGCCTTGGTGAATTGCAAATACACCAGAGACTTGGAATCTTTTTCCAACAAATTCTTCTTCTTCATCGTAAATTGTGTATCCATCATCAGTAGGTTTATATGTGAATGGAACATAAACAGAGAAGTTTAATCCTTGGAAAGATAATGTAATAGCGTTAGATCCTGCTGGTTTATAGAATCTTGTACAAGTGATTGTTTCAGGTGTATAGAAACCATCAGCATTAACGTTTCCTAATTGAATTGCTGTATTAAAGCATTCAAGGTTGTTGTTTGTTACAAATTGATTAAGTTGAGTTGAATTGTATGTGCGAACATCAAGTGCATATTCTTCAAGGTTTTCTTCTGCTTTAAGAACTACCTTTGCATCAGTATCTTTGTTCTTGAATGTAGATGAAGGGAAGTTAACACCTGAAAGTTGAACACCAAAGTTTTCTGAATAACCCATTGTTCCGCATAATTCAACAACGGTATTTCTAATTGTGAAACGCGAAGCAATAGCAGCAGGTCCAACGTAAACGTTGACACCAGCCCATTCGCCTTGTGGGCTTGTTCTTCCATATGTTGCACATTCTTCAGCTGAATAATATGTAACTAAATAAAGTGTTTGGTTAGCAAAACCAGCAACAGTTCCACGAACTCTAAGGTTTTGATTATCATATGCGTATGTAGAAGTTGGATCAGCAATTAAACGTTCCATTTCAATCTTCATAGCAAGTAAATCTGCCATAACGTGTTCGCCTGTTGGCATATCAGGGTCATCAAGACCACTGAATAAGTTTAATTTAAGATTCTTTGCTTGTTCTTCTGCTTTATAGAAAGTATCAGCGTATTCTGGGATTTCACCAACGTTTTTAACCCAAGAGAAACCTTCTTGAACAATCCAAAGATTGAGTAATACTAATTCACTGAAATCAGCATTTTTCTTTGTTTCATTAATCCAAATTAAAGAAACATAACGTGAACCAGTTGCATCTGGTTTTGGTGACATATATGGATTTTCGCCATTTTCAATTTCTTTATTTGTAAAACCTGTTGGAGTTGAAACAACAATTGTGCCATTCTCTGCTGCTTTTAATAATTTTTCCTTATTAAAATTTGAAGCACCATGTCCGTATGGTTGGATTTTACCAGTTGATTCAGGTGTATCAATACCATAGTAACGAGATTTAACTGGTTCATTTGAAGTTGCTTTTACAAGAGGATTAAAGTGAGCTGTGTCACCATCAATAACCATCTTTAACTCCATTTGACCAATACCATCTTTATAGAAGTCTTTGTTCTTATATTCATAGGTTAAACGGACATCTGAGTTATGGACATAGTCAATCTTTTTGACTTTGCAACCACTTAATGTGAGTACAGCAGTCGCTAGGGCGAATAATAAACTTAATTTTTTCATATTAATCTCCCTTATAATTTCTTCTTAGCTTCGTTAATAGCCTTATTGAATGCTTCTGTAACTGAAAGGCCACCAGCAACGTTTGCTAAAATGTTACCGACTTGGTCGCGAAGGTCGGCACTACCATCAAATGAATCTGCAACAATGTATCTGCCAGCAACATCACGTAATAAAACTTCAGCTGCGTCAGAATAAATTGTCTTTGATTGAAGGAATTGAGCAAATTCTTCTGTTTGATATGCAGATTCACGCATAGGAATATATCCTTGTGAATCTTGAATACATAAATCTGTATTTGTTTCAGCGTTTGTAAGATACTTCATAAACTTCCAAGCGTAGAGTGTTCTCTTATCTTGAGTTTCTTTTGTATCGCCCTTCTTTGATTCCTTAATTAAAGTTAATGTAGGACCTTGTGTAATATATAAAGGATTAGATTTAGATGCTGGAACCTTAGCAATCTTATAAGCAAATGAAGCACCGTCTGGTGAGTTATAACCAGTACCACCACTTGAACCAATTGCGAAGATTGTTTCTTCACCAGTAAAGAGTGATGATGAGTACTTATCATCTTGTAAAATCTTAGTTGTTAATAAACCATCAGCAATATCTTGAGCATACTTGCCAATTAATTCTTCTGCTTTCGAACGAGCTTCGCCAGTTTCAAAATCAATTGCACCTTTTCCATCTGCGCCAATTGAAGCATATGGAATGCCTTCTTGATACATCTTTGTAATGAATAAGTTACTATCTGAGTCATACATGACTGGAGCAATCATTTTTGGAAGAATTGTAGCCTTATTTACAACAGCAAATCTGCTTAATTCCATCATTTGATCCCAACTCATATTATTAACATATGAGATAACATCAGCTTCAGTTGTAACTAATGGATCGAAAGTGACACCAGTTTTAACACGGCCTAAATCAAAGCAACGCTTTACTGCATCTAAGTTATAGAACATAATTTCGCTTGATTTCATCCATGGTAATGAATATGTACCTTCAACTGCGTATTTTTGTCCTTCTTCAAAGAATGTTTTGACAATATCATTTGCTGAACATTCTCCATCAACTGCTGCGCTTGAATAGTCACCTAAATAGGCTTCTGTACCGAAACCATATTCATCGTTATCCATATAATCATCAAGGTTGACAACAATATCTTTCTTCTTTGTTAAATAAGAAGCAACATGATCTGGATAAGCAACTGCTAATGAAGGGAGGTTACCAGTGCTGATACCAGATTCAATTTTTGTTTTGATATCCTTATAGCCACCTTGGTAACTTAAAACAATGTCAAGATCAACACCTTCTTCTTGTTTAATGATTGAACAGAATTCTTCAGCCTTATCTTTAATACCTTCTTGAAGACCTTGGCCAACTGTGTACCAGAAAGAGAATGAAAGTTTGTTAGATGTGTTTTTTCCACATCCTGCTAAAGACGTAATAGTAAGAAGTGGAAGAATGATAATGGATTTTTTCATATAAATCCGCCTTTCCTGGCACTAGGCCATTTTCTTTTTAATTTCGTTAACTGTGTTAGCAAATTCTGTATCGAGCATGCTATCTGTAATAGCAGTCTTTTGGCCAACACATTTATTAAGTAAAGAACCAACTAATGTACGTGCATCAGCAGATCCTTTAAATGGAACATTTGTAAAGAAGTCATTTTGAACTGTAGAAGCATATGTGAAAACTTTTGCTTTTAATAATTCAAGAGAAGCTTCTGCTTTATCTTTTGTATTACAAGCATCAATGTATTGGTCAGATAAATAGCATGATGAACGAACTGGGAAATAGCCAGTTTCAAGTGACCAATATAATGTATTTTCAGGTTGATTAAGGAAGTTAATGAACTTATAAGAAGCGAGTTTTTGTTCATCAGTACCTGTTTTAAGAACACATAATCCAGGACCTTGAGAAATAACTTTATGAGGTTTGCCAGCAAAGTTAGGAAGTCTCATAACGCCAGTAGAGAATTCTCCACCCTTAGGAACTTGGTACTTAATACCACCTGTTGAACCTGTTGCAAAAATAGCCCAGAAATTTTCGTTACAATTTAAGTTCTTTTCGCCTTCGATACCTGCAGTTGTGAATAATCTATCTCTATAGTAGCCATTAAATTGTTTTAATGTATCCTTCATTACTCTTGTATCGTTGAATAAGAGCTTACCATTACCTGTTGACTTGTCGATTTCTGAGAATTGTTGTTCTTGTTCTTCACAGAAAGTAACAAAAGCGTTATCAGCGCCTGAATAAGCAACAACAGCTGAGTGATCAGTTTCACCAACTTTTAAAAGAGCATTTTCATGTTCTGCATTGTATTTTAAAAGAGCAGGAGCAACTACACCTAAGAGTTCTTCCCAAGTAATGTTGTTTAAATATGAATGTGTGATACCTTCATCACCATTGATTTTATGTTCAACACCATCAGCATCTTTATATGTAAGTTTTAAACCTAAAATTTGTTCATTGTAGAACATAGCTTCTGTTGATGATGAGTGTGGAAGCATGTATGTGCCTTTACTTGCAAAGTTTGAACATGGTGCCATTAATGAAGGAAGCATATCAGCATAATCTTCTTCAGACCAACCATAATCTTCATCACTATTCATGTAGTTATCAAGTTTTTGAACAATACCATAATCAAGGTATTCAGCAATATGATCTGGGTAGCAAGAAACAATGTTTGGTAAATTGTTTGCTCCAATACCTGAGATAACATTATCCTTTAAACCGGTATAATCACTTGATAATTTTGTGTAAACAACGTGAATGTCTGGATTTTCTTTTTCAAAATCTTCAATAAGAGAATTGATTTGTTCTTCGTAAGAGAATGTTGATTTCCATTCAATCTTAATTCTATTATCAGTTTTTTTGCCACATCCAGTTACTGCCATAAGTGTTGTTAATGCAGTTACTGCAAATAATTGAGTTTTTTTCATTTTGTTCTCCTTTTACTCAAATTTTTTATATTTAACGGTGCTATATACAAGTCACCGATAAAATCAGTGAATTGAGATGTCTAGCCTTTAATACCAGCTCTTCCGACACCTTTCATAATGTATTTTCTAAAGAATACAAATAATAAGAATAATGGGGTGGTTACAAGTACTGTAGCAGCCATTTGGTAACCATATTCTGTTGCGCCTGTATCAACATCAACAAACGCACCACCACGAAGACCATTAGAAATTAAACGATAGTCAACGTTGTTAGTAACGAGGTTTGGCCATACGTATGAGTTCCAAGTACCCATAAACTTAAGAATTGTAATTGAAATTAATGTTGGAGCAGCAAGTGGAACCATAACTTTCCATAAGAAGCTCCAGTCTGATTTGCCATCAACCTTAGCAGCGAGATAAAGTTCGTTAGGAATTTGTCTAAAGTTTTCCTTTAATAAATAAATATAGAAAACAGAAATCCAGAAAGGAACAATCATACAAAGATAAGCTTCAAGACGTGTTTGATCTTGAACCCAGCCAAATGAAGCAACGGTAATATAGTTAGAAATAACCATCATTTCACCTGGAATCATCATTGTCATAAGTAATACAGCAAAGACTGTATCTCTACCTTTGAATTTAAGACGTGCGAACGCAAAAGCACCAAAGATAGTTGTGAGTAATGTTCCTGCTGTTGAGAAAATAGCAACAACAATTGTGTTCATCATGTATTGAGTGAAGTCAAATACTTCAAGAACATGAATATAGTTTGCCCACATAACAACATTTGGGAAGAATGTTTGTGTGCTAGCTTGAATTTCATTGTTTTGTTTTAAAGATGTAATAATCATCCAATAAAATGGGAAAACAACAATTAAAGCCATGATAAGAATGAATAAGTAAGTGATTATTGTTGTGAAAACATGCGCAACCTTTTCACCTCTTTTAATTGCCTCTACTGTCTTAGAAGACTCTTCAATTGAAAGGACGATATTATCAGTAACTTTTTCGTTTTTGAAGTCAACGTATTTATTTACAGCTTCCATTTTAGTTACCTCCTAATAGTGAACCTTTGTCTTTGAAGCTTGGAATTGTAACCAAGTAAAGGCAAGAATAATAATGAATAAGAAGACAGCTGCGGCTGCCGCTGCAGATGTATTTGAGTGCATGTTATCATAAACATAGAAAACAACAGTTTCCATGCATGGATCACTTGATTTTCCGTTTGAGTTAACAAGACCAGGTCCATTGAATAAACCAACAACTGAACTATATTCCTTAAACGCTCCAATAAATGAAGTAATCATAATATAGAGAATTTGAGGAGATAATAGAGGGACAGTAATCTTTGTGAGTACTTTCCACTTTGGACATGAGTCAATTTGAGCGGCTTGATAATATTGTTTATCAATACCTTGTAAACCAGATAAGAAGATTAAGATCTTATATGGCAATGAGTGCCAAATAATGTATAAGCATAAAGGAATCATAGCTATCCATCTGTTAGCATCGTTACCTTTAACCCAAGCATAGTTTGTGTTGAAAATATAGTTAATAACACCATTTCTATCGAAAATAACAGAGAAAACCATACCGATAGCAATAGCGTTAGTAACGTAAGGAATAAAGAATACAGTTTGTAAGAAGCCCTTTAACCATTTAATTGAGTTAAGAGCAACTGAAATAATAAGAGCAAGAACAATAGAAACAGGGACAGTTATGAATACTAAGATAATAGTGTTAACCAAGGCATAAGAAAGGAAGTATGTTTCTCTACTACCTGCTGAGTTTGTTGTTATACCTAAAATGTAAGTGAAGTTCTTAAGGGTTAATCCAGAGAATTCACCTGTCGCATACATGTAATCTTTAGTGAAAGAAATAAAGATAGTATTAATTAAAGGATATAAAGAGAAAACCGAAATAAGAATGATAATAGGTGCTAAATAAAGCCAACCTTTCCAGTTATTTTTGCTTGCAACATCTTCAATACCACTTACTTGATAAGGAGCTTTTGCTTTCTTACCAGCAAAGCGAACGATTGTGTTACTTGCTTCATCATATCCTTCTTCGTATTCAGGAACTGGCTCGAGTTTAGAATCGTCCTTTTTACCAAATAAATCTTTAATGGATTTAGCGAAAGTTTGGAATCTATTTAAAACAGGTTCAACTTCTACAAAAATCGTAGAATATGTTGGGTTTTGCTTTTTGAAATCAAGAAGTAATTCAACAAATGATTCATCAAGGAACACTATTTGTTGTTCATTTTGAGTTAAAACTAATGGTTTACCACGTTCCATTTTATAAGTGTCTGAACCAAATTCACCAAAGAATCCTTTGTTCTTTTTATAAGGAACACGGATTTCTGCTTGATCTGTATCAGGTCTAAAATGGAATTCTAAGCCGTTTTCTTTATCGACCAATTTAACAACTATTTTAGCCATCGTTTATCTCCTTTCTTTATTAATGAGTTTATGTTTTGTAGGAATGATTATTTCAAATGAATTCTTTCTTCGGTTTCACCATCGAAGACGAAGCATTTGGCTGGTTTAACAGCAAATGCAACATTCTTTTCTGTTGAAATATCTTCTGATGCAATAATGATCTTGAATGTTTCTTTAAGGCATTCAGGTTTTTTTGCAACAATTGAGATATCACGTCCAAGAACTTGAACCATTTCTGCTTCAGCATGGAGAATGTGTTCACCCTTAGCACCTGTAGGCTTTGCAAAGCCTTCTGGTCTAATTGCAACATAGACATCCTTTTGGCCCATATCTTCAGTTGTTTCATAAACAACATCATCACCAACAAGAACCTTCTTGCCATCAAGTCTGCCTTTAAAGACATTGATTGGTGGAGTGCCTAAGAATTGAGCAACAAATAAGTTAGCTGGATTATTGTAAACTTCTTGAGGAGAGTCAATTTGTTGGAGAACACCAAACTTCATAACGACGATTTGGTCTGAAATTGACATAGCTTCTTCTTGGTCGTGAGTAACGAAGACAGTTGTAATACCTGTTTCTTTTTGAATTCTACGAATTTCTTCACGAGTTTGAAGTCTTAAACGAGCATCAAGGTTTGATAAAGGTTCATCAAGGAGAAGAACTCTTGGTTTTTTAACTAACGCACGAGCAATAGCGACACGTTGTTGTTGACCACCTGAGAGTTGGCTTGGTTTTCTTTGTAAATATTCATCAACTTGAACAAGCTTAGCAGTATCGTAAACGATATCTCTTCTTTCTTCTTTAGTTAATGTTCTGTGTGTGACAGCTTGAACTGTTTCCATTTCAATATCAGCAAGTTTAAGCTTAGCAATTAATTCATCTAGAACTGCACGGCCGTCCGCTTCACCACACTTATTTAACTTAAAGTAAAGCTTTGTATATTTCTTATCGTAATAAATCTTAAAGTCTGTGATAGATACTTTTTTGTCCTTTAAGAATTTCTTAACTTCTTTTTCTAATGCAGCGTTTTCAACATTTGTAACTGTAGAATAAATGTGTTCGTTGCCAAATCTTTCTGCTAATGCAGCATTGAGAGTTTCGTATTTAACGTAAGGTAACTTAACAATTCTACCTAATAATTCGTATCCAACTTGAGTTTTTGTAATAACAACACTTTCAACTGTTGCAAATGGTTTTACAATTGCTTTGAATTCATTGATTGTGTCATCAATTGTTGCTGTATTGAAATCTTTCCCGAGACCAGCGTGATAAGAAAGAGTAATTAATTGAGATTCTCCAACATCACCAACCGATGCACGGAATGTTGTATCAAATAAAGCGTCTGAAGTTTGTTCTTCAGCTTCATTAACTAAAGTAAATTCAACAACCTTATTAATATTGTCTAAGAAAGTTGCTTTTGCTGTTGGAGCAACATCATTTAACACAGCGCGTAACTTTGCAGTTCCATTTTCTTCTGTGACCGTATTAGAGAATTGTTTCTTTGTAAGGCCAATTTTCTTACATAAAGAATCAACTGATTTTGCAATACCTGCAATATCATCATTTTTCTTTAATGGGTATGTGAAATCGAGTGTGTACTTAAAGAAAGTTACTAATGGGACCTCTACTTTAAGGTTTGTTAATGGGAACTCGATATTTTTATAAATTGTCATGTGTGGGTAAAGAGCATAGTTTTGGAAAACTAAACCAATACCACGTTTTTCAGGAGAAAGATTTGTAACTTCTTGATCGCCAAACCATACTTCACCAGAGGTAGGTACATGCAAACCAGAAATCATATAAAGTGTAGTTGATTTACCACAGCCTGAAGGGCCAAGAAGACCAACTAAAGTTCCATCTGGGACTGTGAAATCTAAATCCTTAACAGCAATAGTGTCACGGATATTTTTCTTAGCATCACCAGGGAAGATTTTTGTTAATTCTTTAATTCTAATTTCCATAACTAGATTTCTCCTTTTTATTTAGTACCGTCTTCAGCGACGTCTTCATTTAATTTTAATTTCATTGCTTTTCTACGTTCTTTCATAACCTTGAATTCTGTAACTAATCTCTTAGCGTAGATTCCAATAGATATGATAGCGGCAACACCAAATAAAATTACAAACGGATCAAGTGGGTCATAAACAATAACCGCAACATTGAAGAATCCGAATCTTAATACAATGAACAATAAAGCATAGAAGATAATTCCTAAGCCGATTAAATCAACACCAGCTCTCTTAAAATATTTCTTGGAATTCATTCTTCTAAATTCATCATTTTTATATTTGTTTTTAGCAAAGAAATAATATCCAAATGTTACAAGTAAATAGATAGAGAGATACGCAGCAGATGCGACGATAACGCATGTATCAGCATTGAAAATCTTTGGAGTTGAAGAAACTTCAGGAAGAATATCAAAATAACCAAAACGTGTAATTACACCTGATTTAGTAACGATTTGAGTTGCGCCTCTCTTAGTGCTCATTAAATCTAACTTAAACGAAACAGATTTGAATTCTAATCTACGAACTGATTTAGCTGTGAAATCTTTATCGATCAATTTGTTTTTAAGTAAAAATGTAAGAGAATTTCCTTTATCACTTTCAAGTAAATGGAAATCTAAAGTAAGTCCTTTTTCAGAACTTTCTTTGAATAAAACTTCTTTTGTAACTAATTCACCAGCTTTATTAACGAATGTGACAACGTAAGATGAACTGTTAAATGAGACAAAAGAATAACGAATCTTCATAGTTCCGTTTTCTACTTTTGATTTATATGCTGCCCATGAAACTGGGTTTACTTCTTCGTAAATACCAGCAACTTTATCAACATTGACTGTAAATGAAGTATATTCACCAAATTGTCTTACTGACTTATATCTGTATGAAACAAAATCAGAAAAATTGAATTCTTTTTTAAATGATGAAGTTGGATTAGCTTTATATTCAACCTCGTCATCAGGGGTTAAATCAGTAAAACCATCTTTTTGTTCAAACAAGTTTCTAACAACAACTGATGAAGCATCGACTTTTTCACCTTCACCAATATGGAAATCAGCGTAAACATTACAGCTTGAACGTCCAGCCTTTTTACCAATACCTGCTAATGCCCTATTTTCAGGGAATTCATAGTAACGAGTTTCAGAAGAACCATCTTTTTTTGAAACACTATACTCAAGAATCATTGGACGATTGTTAGCATAGTCACCGAATACGATTGTAGAATCTGATGAGAACTCTTGTGTAGAAACATAAGAAAGGATTGTTGCCCCAACTTCTGTTTTAGGAGCATATGTGATTGGTTCTTTTGTGGTATCAATCTTTCCGCTCTTTGTTAAATAGTTACCATCTTCATCAACACGATAACCATTGTTGTCGTAATAATAAATGTCGCCATTTGCGTTTCTTAAAACATCATTCGAATAAACTTTTTCAAGTGCTGCAACATCAGATTCGCTTAATCCTGAGGTTGTTAAATCATAATTGTAATTAACATTAGCACCACCAAGCCAATTCGTTCCATATGTGCGGCCTGCTTCATCACCACAAATAGAGATGTTTAAATTAGAAATTTTTGAACTTGTTCCAATAAAAGCATCATCACTAAATGTTTTTACGTTATCACCAATAATAACGTTCTTAAGGCCTTTAAGGAAATCTGATTCGTTACCATTACTATCAGATTTATAATTGAAAACATTTTTTCCAATACCAGTAACGTGAATTCTATATCTATCTTGACGAGTAATGTAGTTAGGAATAATTGCAGTTTCTTGTCCATCGCCAGCTTCAATTCTATAAACATATCCTTCATAGGTTGGGATTTTAAACTTATAGTCGTGGGTAACACCATTTTTATCAGGAACAAAATTATAAGTTCCATCTTCATTAATGATAGCTTTACCATTTGAATCTTTTTCAACAACGCTTAAATCTGGTTTAGCTGGATCAAAGTCATATCTAACTAAATCACTCATTGATTGATCTGATGGACATTCTGGATCATCAGAAACAATATAAACATTTTTAAGTAAGCCATCAAAATCACCAAGTGTTGTTGCGACACCGGTGAGAGCAGCAGAGAACTTCATGCTGAATGAATGGCTTGTACTTGTTGAAGTAGATTGTTGAATATCTACCGAAAACTTATCTGGTTGGATTGCACTTTCGCTAAAACCATAGTCAGCAGCACTACGAACTGCTGGAGAATTTTTAACTCTACCAGCAACAGCATTATTTGCTTTCAAATTGTTTAAAGAAAATGCACTAATCCCAAGAAGGGCAATAGCAGATACTGAGCTTAGAATTCTGATTGGTTTCATAAATTCACTCTCCTTACAAGATTATTACATAAGTAATTATATCAAAACACATCTGCCATTCCAAAAGGAAAAGCCAAGTTCTTATCGCCTTATCAAATATCGGCGCAAAAACTCGACTATTTTTGTATTTTTGTACGAGAAATGTTACATTTGTTAATACAAATTATTAAATCTTTTATCAGAAAAAAACGCTTTTTCTACTGTTTTTCCTTTGAAGACTGAAGTGATAATTTGATCAGGAAACACGTTCTCAATATAGACTGGATTTCCATCGTAGGAAGAGAAATTATCGTATCTTCTCGTTGTGTCTTTATGAAGTAAAACATAGTCAATACACGCGATGTAATAGTGCTCAGTTTGTTCGATTTTTTGAGCAACTGGAGCAAAATATCTAAAGTTTCTCATTGCAACAAGAATATTGGCTCCACTCACCTTTGCAACATAGGTCTTATTAGTAAACGGAGTTAAATTGAAAATCATTTCTCTTGTTAGAACCCCTGATGTTTCTGAGATATCAACAGAATCTCTTCCTCCATTATTGAATACTGCTGTAATGGTAATACTTTTTTCTTGTTCAATGTGTTTTAAATATTCGTAGGTAGCGTATGCTTGCAATCTGCCAGCATCAACTGTAGATATTATTTGTTTTGTCTCTACTGTAAACACCTTTTCATCTCTAATCTTTTTGAAAGAACGGGTGATGTATTTATTTACAATTTTGTCGATATTTCTATCGGTTTTCTTTGCCTCAACAGTGAGTTGTTCATGCTTTGTAACAACGGGTTTATCCTTTCTCATATCAAACTCAATATGAGATACATTTTTACCTTTAGAACCACCTTGAACAAATGGAACACCATTGTATTCTTTATTTTCCAAAACGTGTGTATGTGCTGTAAAACAGCAATCAATAAATGGTTTGGATGTATCTTCATTAATGGAAGTAACTTCATTGCAGAATCCTTCTGACAAATCGCCTGTTGAAGCATGGGCTAAAAGGACGACTAAATCACATTGTTTTTCTATTCTTAATTCATCTGAATAACGTTCCACTATACTTAATGGGTCAACAAAAGTTAAATTCTCCCAATTTGATGATGTTATCGAAGTAATTTGCCCTTTTCCAATAATTCCTATTACACCGATTTTAAAGCCATTTCTTTCGATGATTTTATATGGTGATGCGATGTCGCTCGCTTGTGTTGTTGGCACACCAAGAGAGTTATCAAAATAATAAATATTTGCCCCTAAGTATTCGCATTTTGATGCATTTGATTTATTTTCTTTAATAGTGTCCAAACCCCAGTCAAATTCATGGTTTCCAAGTTCCATAGCCTCGCATCCCATTACTTCCATAGCCTCGGTTAAACAAGCACCTTTATTTTGATTTGATTCATAGGTATCTTGCCAAAGATCACCAGCATTAAGAAAAACATATTCTAATTCGTGATTAAATTTTTGCTCATTCAAAAATGAAGATATTTTAGAAATACCAATATCACCTTGTTGATCGTTGCTACTAATTCTTCCATGATAATCATTGATAGCATAGAAGTTTAAAAAGCCTTCACGTCCAGCGTCCTCGTGATTTTTACAACCTGTAATTCCAAAAAGAATAGGAAGTAATAGTAAAAAGCAATGATAATGTTTCATTATAGAGACCTTTCTGGTTTAAAATCTACCGGTTTATGATGAGGGTTAATATTGTTTAAATTAATTTCTTCAAGGGAGAAATATACCTTGTTTGATGATGCATCGATTTCCCTACATCCAAGCATATAATCAGGGAATCCTTGTCTTTTCTTTGAAAACGCCATCATTGAGAATGAAATTATGAACGGAACGGCTAATGTCAAAATAGATAAAATTAATTCCGCGAATAAAAATATCGAAAAACGAGCTAAGCTTCTTTTCCACGTAAGGTTTAAAAGGCGGGAATCAACAAGTGCGATGCGATATAAGACTTTACCAAAAGTCATTCTTCCTCTTCTAAAAATTGCAAAAGGTGGAAGAATATACACTAATAGGCCTGCTACAACATAGCAAATTGGAGCATCAATAAGAACCAAAAGGTTAGATACCTTGGTTATATTTTCCTTATATTCAGGTGAATAATTTGCAAATAACGCAAGGAGTTTTGTGGAAATGAAAGGCTTATATACTTTTTCATAAAAAAATAAATCTCCAGCAGAACACGCGTTATTTTCTTCAATAAGCACTTCATTATTATTAAAACTAATTGAAGAGATAAACTTAGTATTGTCTTCTGAATACGTAAGTTTTTCATTACTAAAATAAGTCGCATATTCATTTTTAATGGTTTCAACTACTTCACTACCAACATTTTCATTAATAATATAAGTGTAAAAACCTACAACCGCATTTTTACTTTTCAAGTGTTTTCCTTCATGTGTAAAATTGCCATTTTTATCAATGTATGTAACCACATCAGGATAAGAAGATGTTTTATCATCCTCATATAAGCAAGATTGGATTTGTTCTGCTCTATAAGTATTAAAAGCATTTTTATAAGTATTCGTGTTAATAGTAATTGCTCTTGCGCCAAGAAATAAAGCAAACGCAACAAAAACAAAGATCAAAAAATCTAATAAGTTCGCCATTACGCGTCTAAAAAACTTCGCTGGCTTATACTTAATTTCAATTGAAGATTTAACAGTTTCGTTAATCTCAAGAGGCTTATTAATTTGTTCAATATTGCTTTCCATACCTAAATATAATATCCTCTCGATCTAAAAATTTCATCTAATGAGTCATTTGAAATATACGCTGTACGAGTGATTGAATCGGTAAGTGATTGATTTGTTTTACTAAATAATAAAACTATCAAAGAAACAAGCACTATTAAAATAGACGATACACCTAACCACAAAGTTAAGGTTAAATTAAATATATATTCGATATTAATTGTAATTATTGGAATTAATGATAAATATCCCATGTGGGTAAAAATATTATAAATAGATAGCCCAGCGCATTGAGGTTTATTTAATATTTTCATAGAATCTATGTTGATTCGATGTATTTTCATCATAAGCATTCCAATTGTTTTGTGATACTGATTAAACATAGGAACAACTAAATAATTCAACAATATAGACAAAAGGAACGCTATAAATGTACAACCCAACACCATTGAATCGAATTTCTTGTTTGCGTCATTAATAACTAATTGTTGAACTTTATATGAAATATTGTTAACAACTAGATCATTTTTATTTAACTCATTCATTACCCTTGAATAAAATGTTAAAAAGAAATCATTAAAGACTTCTTCGTATTTTTTTGTACCAACTTCACTTAAACCATCTTTCGCGCTTAAAATAGGCAAAAATAACTCTTTTAAAGCAGGTTTTAATGTAACAACGTTAAGTTCATCAATATCAAAGAAACTATCCCCAAATGTCGAATATCCATTTACATATTCATTGATAGAATCTTTGTTAACTGTGTAATATGTATAAAACACATCATGTGTTCTAACTAAATCACTAGACACATATTCTTTCATCATTAAATCAAATGTATAACTCAAGCCTTCACTAATGTCATCATGATTTCTTGAGTAATCTTCAAAATAAATCAAATTTGATTGATATAAAATGGAGTTTCTGTTGCGCTCCGCTTCATTTGCCTTTTCTTGAATATCATCATATTTGATAATCGAATACCAAGTTGGGAACGCTACAACATTATATAAAACAAAAGAAATAATAAAGCAAATAAAGAAATCTGCTAAAAAGAGTAAAACACGTTTTCCTTTGCTAATTGGAAATACGTTAATTATTTGTGGAGCTTCTTTAGTTGGTTTTAATGCTTCTTCCATACTTTTAATTTTACTTTGTTTTTATTAAAAATAAAACAATAAAAAAAGCCCATCCATATGGATAGGCTTAATTTGTAATTAAGTTAAATTACTTTAAGATTTCTGTAACAGAACCTGAACCGACTGTACGGCCACCTTCACGGATTGAGAACTTTGTTCCCTTTTCAATTGCGACTGGGTGGATTAATTCGACAGTTAATTCAACGTTATCACCTGGCATAACCATTTCGACACCTGCTGGAAGTGTGATTGTACCTGTAATATCTGTTGTGTGGAAGTAGAATTGTGGACGGTAGTTGTTAGCGAATGCTGTGTGACGGCCACCTTCTTCTTTCTTTAATACGTAGACAGAAGCTGTGAACTTTGTGTGTGGAGTAACTGATCCTGGTTTTGCAAGAACTTGACCACGAACAACTTGGTCACGGTTGATACCACGGAGTAAAGCACCGATGTTATCACCTGGCATAGCTGAGTCGAGTGTCTTACGGAACATTTCAAGACCTGTAACAACTGTCTTAACTGTATCTTTGATACCGACGATTTCTGCTTCAGCGTTGAGGTTAATGACACCACGTTCGACACGGCCAGTAACAACTGTACCACGTCCTGAAATTGTCATAACGTCTTCGATTGGCATTAAGAATGGCTTATCTGTATCGTGTGTTGGTAATGGGAAGTAGCTATCGACTGCATCCATTAATTCCTTAATGCATGTATCGTCGCCGCCCATTAAAGCTTCACGTGCAGAACCACGTACGACTGGGAGTTCGTCTCCTGGGAAGCCGTATGAGCTTAAGAGATCACGAACGTCCATTTCGACTAAGTCGATTAATTCTGGGTCATCAACTAAGTCACACTTATTTAAGAAGACACAAATGTATGGAACACCAACTTGACGTGCAAGTAAGATGTGTTCACGTGTTTGTGGCATAACACCATCAGTTGCAGCAACAACGAGGATACCACCATCCATTTGAGCAGCACCTGTAATCATGTTTTTAACATAGTCTGCGTGCCCTGGACAGTCAACGTGTGCATAGTGACGATTTGCTGTTTCGTATTCGATGTGAGCTGTGTTAATTGTAATACCACGAGCCTTTTCTTCTGGTGCAGCATCGATTTCGTCGTATGCTTTCTTGACTGCACCACCTTGCTTAGCAAGGTAAGTTGTGATAGCAGCAGTTAAAGTTGTTTTACCATGGTCGACGTGACCGATAGTACCAATGTTTAAGTGTGGTTTGCTTCTATCAAATTTTGCTTTTGCCATGTTAGAATTTCCTCCTTAAGTTTGTTTCGTTTAAAAATTCAACGAATTCATAATATAGCAAGTTTCAATATAAATCAACACAATAAGTGTTAATTTGGAATTATCTGTTGCTCATTCCAGACTTTTTGATGATTTCGTCTTGAACGTATCTTGGACATTCACCGTAGTGTGAGAATTGCATTGTGTAGTTACCACGACCTTGTGTAAATGAACGAAGATCTGTAACGTAACCGAACATTTCTGCTAGTGGTACTTCTGCTTCAACTGTCTTAGCGTTTGCACGTTGAGATTCGCCTGTCATAACACCACGTCTACGTGAGATATCACCGATAACATCACCATAGTATTGTTCTGGAACTGTGACTTCGACTTTCATGATTGGTTCAAGAATGACTGGGTCACATTTCTTTGCAGCTTCCTTAAGAGCTAATGAAGCAGCGACTTTATAAGCAGCTTCAGAAGAGTCAACATCGTGGTAAGAACCATCGAATAATGTTGCCTTAATATCAATAACTGGGAAGCCAGCAACTAAACCTCTGTTAAGAGAATCTTCGAGACCATCACCTGTTGGTTTGATGTATTCACGTGGAACAGAACCACCAACGATTGCGTCTACGAATTCAAAGCCTTTACCTGGGTTTGGTTCAAACTTGATCCAAACGTGACCATATTGACCACGACCACCAGATTGCTTAATGTATTTACCTTCACAATCAGCTGTGC
>JAKSVY010000119.1 GCA_024413875.1 Bacilli bacterium | reverse complement strand
AGAAGGATAATTCCACTTGTTGGATGATAAAGTCCGCATATGAGCTTAATTAATGTGGTTTTGCCACATCCATTAAGTCCTAAGATAGTGGTGATACTACCTTCTTTTATTGTTAAAGAGAGATCATCAATAACTAGAGGTGATTTCTTATTATATTTAAAGGATAGATTCTTAATATCAATGATACTCATGAACGTTCCTCCTATTCCATAAGACAACACCTATGATAATGATTGTTCCAAATAGCCCTGTAACAGCAGATATTGGAATCTCTGCTTTTGAAAAACTTCTAGATAAAATATCAGTAACAATCATAAAGATTCCGCCAACAGGAATGGTGATAGGAATTGTTTTATAAGTTTCTCTTCCACACGCTAGTCTAACAATATGAGGTATTGCTAAACCAACCCATGAAATTGTCCCTGCAACAGCAACAGATGATGCCGTTAAAAGGGTTGCAATGATAATGATGATATATCTATACAAGGTATAGTTTAATCCTTTTGAAGTAGCCTCTTCCTTACCTAGACCAACTAAGTTAATCTTACGGGCAAGAATTACTAATATTACTGAGCATACAATTACAATGCTTCCAAGGATATATACTTTTGGCATAGTAGAGTTTTCAAATGAACCCATTAACCAATACGTAATAGCGGCTAGTGTTGTTTCAGCATCCGCTAAATACTTGATAAAGGATAATATTGATGACATCAAACCTCCAACAATAATACCTGATAACAAAAGCATTATTGATGACTTATCTTTAAAGCATCTACCTAATATTATTGTTAACAATACAGTAGCAACACCAAAGATAAAAGAAAACATCATTACAAAACCTGAGCCTAGTCCTAACATCAATGCTAAAGCAGCACCAACACCAGAGCCACTTGAAACACCCAACAAATCAGGAGAAACCAACTTGTTTTGGAATAATTCCTGATAAAGAATTCCTGATAAAGATAAAGCAGCACCAGTAAATAAAGCAATCAAAGTTCTTGGAAGTCTTAAATTAACAATAACACTTCTTTGAATGCTATATGCTTCATCAGTGGTGAATATTGCTTTAAAGAATCCCACAACAGAAATGTTGTAGGATCCTACCATTAAAGCAATGCAAAAGACAAATACTAAAACAATTGAAGAAATAACTAATGTAATAATATTTGACTTATTCATTATGCTAAATCTTCTCCGTTTGCATTCTTACCATTAAGCATATAAGAGATTTGTGTATCACTGAGTTCTGAACCAAAGCAGTCTTTGACTGTATCTTTAACTAGTGAACCAATGTCATAGTTAAAGTATTCAGGATAAATCTTATTAGCTTGGTCATAGAAGAAAATAGGTGTCATAACACTTATTTGTTCAAACATAGTTAAACCAACAGGGATTGTGTAAATCTTGTTGTTTTTAACTGCATCTAATTGAATATAAGGTTCAGTTGTTTTAAGTGTTTCAATCAATTTGTTTTGATAGATACCACCGATAACAAATGCGTCAGGATTATATTCAACGATTGCTTCTGCAGATGGCTTATTTGATTCAAAGTGAGAACCAGCAAAGTCAAAGCCTAAAGAACGATATGCATATTCGGTGAAAGATGCTTTAGTGTCAGTGTAACCGATACCTTTGTTCTTATCGCCGCGAACATAGAAGATTTTCTTTTGTTCAACATTGTGCTTTTCAAGTTCAGACTTAACGTCATTGATAGCTTTATCAACTTTGTTATCCCAAGCCTTTGCTTTTTGAGCGACTATTGGGTCATCCCATAACTTTGTTACAAGATTTGAGAAGAAGTGGACATAGTTATCAAAAGTAGGGTTTCCATATAATGAAACACATAAAGCATTGATACCATGTTCTTTAAGGCCATCAGCAATATACTTTTCAGGAGCAAATACTAAATCAACGCCTCTTGTAATAAATGTTTCATAGCTTTCTTCATATTGATATGAATAGAGGTTAGCTGATTGAGGATACATGACACTAGCCCATGTATTATCTAATAAAGAATAATAGGCTCCATCAATTTTGTCTCCAAGTCCAAATGATACAAGGAGATCGAATGTGGCGCGAGAAACGCACGCAACCTTCTTAGGATTCTTTTTAATAGTAATAGAATCGCCAAGCATATCGGTTACAGTGATTGTTTCATCAGTTGGAGTGACTGAACTTTTGAGTCCACAAGATGTAATTGAGTTTAATGTTCCAACTACAAGAACAGCCAATAATGGCAACTTCATTTTGTTCATACATTTATTTCCTTTCTTAATTAGTCCTCTGTAAATGGATGTCTTTGGATTTCTTGCTTTGTTTTTCTTATGTCCAAGTAAAGAAAGCTCATTTGCCTTTGGTTTCCTTGGTTTCTTAGGAATTACAA
>JAKSVY010000118.1 GCA_024413875.1 Bacilli bacterium | reverse complement strand
CTTTATTTGCTTCTAATGCTTCTGGTAATTTATACATTATTCCTGGCCAATCTTCATAAGCTGTATATTTACCGGAAATAGAAGTAACGATTTCTTTTTCATATTGATTTGCTAAAGTTGTCACTTGTACACCTGAATTATAGAATTCATCTAAACAAACAAGATAATCATCTGAGACAACTACTTTTGCTTCACAAGATAAATTTGGATTACCAATAGAAGTAACAGTAACGTAGCCTGTACCTTTTGCTAAACCATAAATTAAGCCGTTATCAACAGAAACAATCGATTCACTACCAGGTTTAACGGCATAAGTTAAGCCATCGTTTTGGACAACTTCTGGTTCGAAATCAACAACTAAAGATGCTGTTTTATGAAGTGGAATAATGTATTCACTTTGTCTTAATGTCATAGCGGTTGGATTTTCAGCAATTTCAACAAATCTTAAATTATCAAAGACCATTTCCACAAACTCTACTGATGGATCATTTTGATACTCACTATCAGCGTTCATCGTGATGAGGATTTGGTTATATGTTTCATTCATATTTGTGTAGTTAAATGTATTTGTTGTCCAAGCATCTTTAACTGGATAACCTCCATTAGCTTCGCCATTAACTTCACTATTAGGAATAACTGCGTTGTCTTTAGCTAATCTTAAAGAGAACCAATGTTCACCATTAACTAATCTTGTATCAAATCTAATTAATGCTTCTTTTGTTGAATATTCCCTACCTAAATCAACAATTAATGCTGGCCATAATCCTTTATTAATTTGTGATTTAAAATCAATAACACTAACTCTATCGAATTTGTTACTAAGTAATGTATAAGTAGCTAATGTGTGATTTGTTGTATAAGAATATTTTGCAAATAAATCATCATCAGCAACACAAGTTATAATTGTTGATAATTCAGGATTTGAAGCACTAGTAACTCTAACTTTGCCTGAACCCTTTTTATAAGCACCCACTTGTCCATCAACAACTTTTAAAACATCTTCGCCTTCAATAACTTCGAAGTTAACTGTTTTATCGATATATGGGGAATTTGGATAAAATGTGATTTCTGGAATAAATGTATTTTCGTAGTAAAAGCAATATTCTTCTCTTACATCCCACTGACTTGGTTTTTCTAAACCTTTGACAGTGAAAGGCAATTCTTTTTTGACATTAGAGCCATCATTAGTAGAGGCAATAATATTTGTTGTACCAGCTTTTAAACCTTTAATAGTTCCATTATTAAAAGAGAGGATTGTTGGATCTTCAACACTCCAAGTTAATTCTTTATTGGTTGCGTTTTCTGGATATACACGAACATTAGTAATAAATGTTTCATAACCAATATGAATACTTTCTAATTCTGTTTTGAATTCAACTGATTCTACTAATACATCTTGTTGAACTTCTTCAGTTGAAGTTGATGAATTAGATGAACAAGCTGTGATGAATGATAATGATAAGATGCTGGTAATAATTAAACGGTTAATTTGTCTTCTTTTCATTACTGTTCTCCTTTAACTTTTCAATTTTCTTTTTGATTTCTTCCTTTTCTTTTTCTGAGATGTATAATCCTTTTCTTATTGCTTCAGGGAAGTGATAGATATTTACATGTTCATCAAAGATGGAAAGATATATTTCAAATCCGAATAATAAGAGGATTGGTAATCCAATTAAGATAAGGATCAAATATACAAATAATTTAAGTGGGCTATTCCATAGGAATTCGAGAAGTAATACTGGAAGAACAAGTAATATTGTTACTAATACTGATTTCCATGCGCTTCTTAAATGTATGAATAGCGAGTTAATTAGTCCTCTTCCTAACTTATTTTGATAGACACTTAAGAAATAAGTTGATGTGATAAGTGTTGGGAAGATAACTAGTAAAGATAGAACTACAACGATAATCGTTAAGAAGTTAAAGCCAAAGAAGGCAAATAACACGATATCGAGTAATTCGAATAGGGCAAATAGTAGCCCAATAACTAGAAATGATTTCCAGTTAGTTTTGACACCCATTTTATAGTCATAAGAGAAGATGATTCCTTCTCCATAACAGAGTTGTCGAATGATTCTTAATAAACCACTGATAACGATGAATATCGGTGGATATAAGATTAAGTTAATAGCCCCACTTCCAATTAATAGATAAACCATAGAGGCGTTTTTATCTTCTAAAGTGAGCTCACCGTTTTTATAAGCGGCATTGAAGGCTGCGTTGAAGAAATAGGTAAAGTAATTCTTCACAAGCATTAAAGAAAAGATTAAAAGCAAGATTGCTCCCATCTTCACGAATAACCAGAAATTAATCTTAAGGATATCCTTGAATTGGTCTTTTCTTGTTTGAGGTAATTGACTTTCTAAAAAGTCACTGGAAGCGATTTTTCTTTTTACTTTTGCCATATTATTTAATCTCTTCCATTACTGATGCGCGTTTGAG
>JAKSVY010000117.1 GCA_024413875.1 Bacilli bacterium | reverse complement strand
AAACAGATAGAAACACATATAAAGCAGACTACGTTGTTATCGCGACCGGAGGAGTGTCTTATCCTTTAACAGGATCAACTGGTGATGGTTATAAATTCGCTGATAAATTTAATCATAAAGTAGTGAATCCAGTTCCTGCTTTAGTGGGTATTCATATTAAAGAAAATATCCCAACAAACCTTAAAGGTTTAAATTTAAGGAATGTTACATTAACTGCTAAATCAGGTAATTTTAAGCATTCTGAATTCGGTGAACTAACATTCTATGAAGACTATATTGATGGCCCAATTGTTATTACAACATCAAGCTTAATCAATAGACTTGATAATGTTGAATTAGAATTAGACCTTAAACCAGCATTATTAGAAGAACAATTGCTCGCTAGAATCTCAAGAGATATTGATAAAAATCCGAATGATAATGTTTATAACTTATTAAAGGGAATGATGCACGTTGACTTCTTGGGATTCTTCATTTCTAAACTTAAATTAGATGTCTATGAAAAGTGTTGTAATTTTTCTAAAGAAAAAAGACTGACAATCGTCAATCTTTTAAAGCATTTTTCTTTAACTTATAACGGACTTCTTGGATTTGAAAGAGCCGTTGTAACATCAGGTGGAGTAACCACTAAAGAGATTAACTCTAAGACCATGGAATCTAAACTGGTTCCAGGATTATTCTTTGCGGGTGAAGTTATTGATGTTGATGCCTTTACAGGAGGCTTTAACATTCAAATTGCTTTATCTACCGGCGCAGCAGCTGGTGATTATATTAATCAAATAACCAACTATTAATTATTTGTGATAAATCTTTCTAGCGTAATACTCAGGTTCAGTGGTGACATTGATCTTGAGTTTTTTAAATACATCAATATCGTTACTTGAAAGGATAACTGTTGAGTGAGCTTCAGTGTATTCGAGTTCTTTAATTTTCTTAAGGGCTAATTCAGCAAGTGGGTTTGACGCTGCTGAGATAGCAAGAGCAGATAAGACTTCATCAAGATGAAGTTTAGGATTACGTTTATGTAAAACTTCAACCTTCATATTTGAGATTGGTTCAACAACAGATTTGTGAATTAAATCAAAATCATCAGAGATGTTTGCTAAATGTTTTAAAGCATTCAAAAGTAATGCGGCTGGTGCAAGTAATAAGTTAGAGTCTTTAGCAGTAATAATGGTGCCATCACGAAGTTCAAGCGCCATTGCTTCTTTTCCAACTTCATCCTTTTTATTTAAAGCAGGTAAATAACACGCTCTATCTTCAGGCTTAACACCTGCTTTCTTCATAAGAAGAACGGCTTTATCTAAAGCAGCTGGAGTAATCTTGCTATTAAGTAAGTCAACACGTGCTTGCAAATATCTTCTAATAATTTCATCTTTTGATGCTTTTTGAGCAGCTTCATCGTTAACGATACCAAAGCCAGCTGCGTTAACACCCATATCAGTTGGAGACTTATATGGACATTCTCCTGAAATAGCTTCGAACAATGAACGTAATACAGGGAAGATTTCAACGTCGCGGTTATAGTTAACTGTTAATTTACCATATGCTTCTAAGTGATATGGGTCAATCATATTAACATCCGCTAAATCGATAGTAGCAGCTTCGTATGCAAGGTTAACTGGGTGATTTAATGGGATATTCCAAATTGGGAATGTTTCGTATTTAGCGTATCCTGCTTTTACGCCTCTTTTGTTTTCATGATAAAGTTGGCTTAAACATGTTGCCATCTTACCTGAACCAGGTCCTGGTGCAGTAATAACAACAACTGGTCTAGTTGTTTGGATATATTCATTTTTACCAAAACCATTTTCAGAAATGATATTTTCAATATCTGATGGATATCCTGGGATTGCGTAATGTTTATATGTTGTGATACCTAAGTTATTTAACTTGGAAATGTATTTATCAATAGTAGTTGTTGAGTGATATCTAGTAATACATACTGATCCAACATAGAGTCCAACGCTTCTAAAAGCATCAATAAGTCTTAAGACTTCGTTTTCATATTTAACCCCGATATCAGATCTTGCTTTTGAATTCTCAATGTCGTTAGCGTTAATAACAATAACGATTTCTGCTTTTTCTTTAATCTTTAAAAGCATTTGAAGTTTAGTGTCTGGTTCAAAACCAGGAAGAACACGTGATGCATGATAGTCATCAAAAAGTTTACCACCAAATTCAAGATAAAGTTTTTCACCAAAAGTTTCCATTCTCTTAAGAATGTTCTCAGATTGAATTTTTAAATAGAGTGCATTATCAAAAGCCTTTTCCATAAATATCACCTCACAAAATAACTTAATAATTTTACCCTTAAATAGGGTTAAATATAAATACGAAAAATTGAATTGATACAAATTGGGACAAAAATAATCAAACTCTCTTATTTATCTTATATTGTTCGTGGTTTATAATTAATTTAGGAAACAAGCGTGAATCCTCGGTTATTCAACTACCGAGATGAAAGCAAGCCTTATTTTGAATTAATCATTTTATTTACAGTGAGAATA
>JAKSVY010000116.1 GCA_024413875.1 Bacilli bacterium | reverse complement strand
ATTGGCGTTAATGATGTCTGGCATGGAATCTTTGATAATAATGGTACTTCACTACCAAAATTCAAAAAGACATATAGAGCTATGCTTGACGATATCAAAGACAAACTTCCAAACATTAAACTAATGATTATGGAACCATTTGTCCTTCATGGAAGAATAACCGATTTAGCATATGATCAATTTGAAGAAGTATATAAATACGCAAAAGCAGCAAAAAGAATTGCAAAAGAGTACAACGCATTATTCATTCCACTTCAAAAAATAATGGACAAAGCTGCTATTAAATATGGAGCAGATAATCTTCTATACGATGGCGTGCACCCACATGCATTAGGAGCAAAAATTATTGCTGATGCATGGATCAAAGCATACAAAAAACTCTAGGCAAATTACCTAGAGTTTTAATTTAATCTAGTAATAGATTATTCAACGTCATTCCACATGTTTTTAATTTCGTCTGGAACGTTGAGATTTTCGATAACTAAAACGAATGTTTGATTATATTCTCTACCCCATAAATCAACGAACTTAGAACCTGTTTGTTCTTCGAAGTTTTGACCATAAACTTCCCACATTGGAATTCCTTCTTCGTTTTTATAAACATAGCCGTCTGTTTCTTCATCATATTCTAAGTTTTCATTAGCGTCTGCAATTGCTTTAAATTCGTTTACATAATCATTGTAATCAGCCATGTTTGTGCATTCACAGTAGATTTCAAAGGAATAATTGTACCCAATATCTGTATCTGTTTCTGGGTCATGTAAATAACGTCTTCTAAAATTAATTTGATAGTTACCTGCAGGTTCAACAAATGGAACTTCATTATATTTTCCAACAGTTAACTGAGAAACAAATGTAAGCATGTCATAGCTTCTTATTTTGATGAGCCAATTAAAGATATTTGTTTCTGGAACATATGGGGTCGCTTCTGATACATCGACATCAAATGTAGTAGAACCAATGTTAGAAATTGTACATTTTACTGGTCCTTGTGTTGTTTCATATTCATAAACAAGTCCATCTGTAGTTAATCTTAATGATAATGAACCAGGAACAATTGTAGCAGAACCCATAGCAGAGTTATCAGGACCAAATGCCCCAGCGAGTAAATCTTCTTCATATAAACCAACAACATTTGGCAATGTATATGAACCATCTTCTTCAACATTGAATACTTGTCCACAGTAAGAGAATAATGAACCGAAGAAGTATTCATATGGGTTATTTAAACCACCTACTGGTTTTGAAGTGAAGCTAACACCATTAGTATATTCATCAACAGCAAATCTTTGAAGTTTTCCATCAGAATTAACAAAGCCACCGAAATTTGCATTTGATTGTAACATATCACCACAGTTTTCAAAATAATATGATGTAGGAGTGAAATAAACGTTTGTTACTCCGTCAGTTAAAGCTGGAACAACATCTTCGAGTTCATCATCCCAAGCCCAACCGAATTGTTTGTATTCGTAAGTAGCTGTATAGTTGCCTTTTCTTAATTCCTTGAATACGTTTTCTAATTCAGATTGTCCTTCTTGAGCTGAAACGGCTTCAGGAATAGCAGGTAAATCATATTCTTCAGGATCAGTGAATGTTGCAGTTAAAGTTAATTCTTGACCAGATTCAAATGGATCCATAAAATCAGCCATTTCTGGTTCTGGTTCATAGATTTCATCTTCTAAATCATGAGCTGTAAATCCTGTAGCAACATATGTATCTTTATTATAAGAAATTTTAAAATCACTTAAGCCAGTACCATAGAAAGAAGTAAGTTGAACAAACATACTTTCATTGAATGCTCCTGTTGCGTCTTCTCCCTTATAAGTTAAAGTGCCGTCACCATCGTCATCCCAGTCAGCTGCAGAACCTTTAAATGGGTTACCAAAAGCAACTGAATATGGAGCAGGTTCGTCAGATCCTGAATAAACATATGGGATTGTTTCTACAGTGTTATTTGTGTAGTTAAGCATATAAGTGGATAAATATCCTTCTTCATCCTTATCATAACGAGTGACATATACGTCATCGTCATCATCATATGTAGTTTTAATTACTGTTGTAACGTTAGAAACAAATACTTCACTAAGTTGTGTGAAGCTATCTTCTTCTAATGCTCCAGGTGTTCCATAGAACTGTCTAATGTTCATTTCACTCGAGAAAGCCCATGTATCTCCAATAGAAGCAAGGACTTTTTCAACAGGTGTTAATGTTGTACTGCTTGTATCATCATCTCCACCATTACTTGTATCACCTTTAGTTGAACTATCAGTAGCTTTACCACCACAAGCACCAAGCAACATTGATGTAGCAACAACTAAAAGCAGACTCTTTTTTGTATGCATAATTGTAATTCCTCCTCTCATACAAAAATTAATTTATGCTTTTTATCATACTCGCATATTATGTGAGCGCAACATAAAAGTAAATTTTCAAAAAAAGAATCACCCATTTTTTGAGTGATTCTTATTTTATTTGTCATTATTAATTTTTTTATCTAATTCAGCAATTTCGCCTTCTGCTGGAATGAAGACATATGGCTCATTTCTATGCACCTCATTATAATCAAGTCCATAGCCTAATAAGAATTGATTCTTATCTAATATTTTGCCACAGTAATCAATCTTAACTGGTTTCTTTCTTGCAATAATCTTATCAAACAAAGCACAGACAAGAACTTTCTTTGGTCCTTTTTGTTTAAAGTGTTCAACAAGATAATCCATAGAAATACCTGTATCAACAATATCTTCAACAATGATAACTGTTCTATCAGTTAAATCAATTGATGTATCTCTTTTTAGAAAAACAACACCAGTTGTTTCTGTTCCAACGTAAGAAGATACTTGAATGTAATCTGTATAAATAGGTGTATCTATTCTTTTGATGAGATCCATCATAAAATTCAAAGCACCCTTCATAACACCTATGACTACTGGTATTTTTTCTTCGTTTTTTAAATCATTTGTAATTTGTTCACCAAGTCTTTTACAAGTTGCTTGGATCTCTTCTTCTGTTAATACAATTTCTCTCATAAATAAACATTCCTTTTAA
>JAKSVY010000115.1 GCA_024413875.1 Bacilli bacterium | reverse complement strand
AAACATTTTCTTCATAATTTCATCCTCCCCAGGAATTATTTTATGAATTTTATTTGGCTATCTACGATATGTATGACCGCCATCAAAAATATGCGCATATTATATATACATATGTATATGTTGTAAAGATGATTTTTTCTCAATGGGGATTTTTGTCTCTTTTGTAACACTAGATTTTACAATGAAATTTAAGAAAAAATCTTTTTGAAATTATCAAAAAATATAGTCACTATAATAACATAGTTATTAATTTATGTTTTACTTGTGAATTTTAATAAAAGAAAAGAGTGATGTTACTCACTCAAATCTTTATTTAAAAATTTACAAAGTTCTTCATTGGTAGATTGATGGAAAATGTATTCAGGAGTGCCTTCTTCTACAATTCTTCCATCATGCATAAATACGACTTTATCCGAAACATTTTCAGCGAATTTCATCTCATGTGTAACGATGATCATTGTGATCTTTTGTTCCGCTAAATCTTTGATAACTTTTAAGACTTCATTAACCATTGATGGGTCAAGTGCGGAAGTAGGTTCATCGAACAAAATAATACTTGGATTCATACATAATGAACGCGCAATCGCAACACGTTGTTTTTGGCCACCAGAGATCTTGGAAATCTTATAATCTTTACGGTCAAGAAGCCCTACTTTTTCAAGATTTTGTAATGCAATTTCTTCCACTTCTTTGTAGTGACGATGAAGCACTACTTCTTGAGGCATAGTTAAGTTATGTAAGACGTTATAGTTATTGAATAAATTAAATTGTTGGAAGACCATTGAGACTTCTTGTCTAAGATGGTTAACGTTAATATGTTCTTTCAAGATATCTTTATCTTTGTAGATAATTGAACCACTATCAGGTGTTTCAAGAAGATTAAGACATCTAAGCAAGGTTGATTTGCCTGAACCAGAGCTACCAAGGATGGTGATACACTCACCTTGGTTAACCTCTAAATTAACATCTTTTAAAATAGGGTTACCATCAAATGACTTTGATAAATGAGAAACACTTAAAATAGACATTTACTTAGCCTCCTTATTTCTATAATGGAAAAGAGAGAATTTAAACTTCTTACCATCTAACTTGTATTCAGCAAGTTTTAAGATACCAGTTGTGCATAATGTAAGGATTAAATAAAGGATTGCAATAATGATATACGCTGCAATGAATCTATATCCTTTGTTAGCAACTTCTTTAGCTTGTAAATATAGTTCTGTAACCCCAATAACATTAAGAACACTACTATCCTTAATATTAACAATCCATTCATTACCAATGGTTGGGATAGCGTTTCTAATAGCTTGAGGTAACACTACTCTAGACATTGTTTGTCTAGATGTTAAACCTAAAGATCTAGCGCCTTCAAATTGTCCGTTATCGACCCCATTGATACCGGACTTAACAATTTCACCCATGTAAGCAGCAGTATTAAATGTAATAACAATTAAACCTGCAACTAACCAACCATTTAATACAGGTGCCCCTGGAAGAATGGTGTTCCAATTTACCCCTAGAGCTTGGCACCCATATTTAAAGACCATAGCTTGAACCATCATTGGAGTTCCTCTAATGACGGTTGAATAGATATTAGATATGCCTAAAACAAATCCTTTCCAGATCTTGTTATACCACTTATCAGTTTTCTTTAAGGTTAATCTTTTTCCTAAGGCAATAAAGATGCCTAGAAAAAGTCCCACTACCGTACCAAATACTGAAAGTATAATGGTTGAAAGAAGACCATAAAGAAAGAATTGGTAGTAATTAGTAATTAAATATCCAATATCTTCAAAAATATTCATAATTATTCAGCAATATCTGCACTTCTTGCGATGGCTGCTTCCATCATTGTCCATCTAGCTTCTTGACTAAGTTTTGCTAAAGCTCCGTTGATAGCGTCTTTTAATTCAGTGTTACCTTTCTTAATACCGATAGATACACCTAAATCTGCTGCTGATTCACCTAAGATAGATTGTTCAATGTGAACAATGCCTAAACGTGAATCTGCTGCTGTTAAAGATAACGCAACTGGAAGCTCAGCAGTCATAGCGAATGCTGCGCCTGATGCAACATCATGCGCACAATCAGCAAAAGTTGCTAAAGGAGTTCCGTGGATTGCACCATAATTTGCAGTAAAAACATCAATGCAGTCATTAGTGACTGTTGATACTTGTGAAACAATAATTTGATTATTTAAAAGCGATGTTAAATCACTGCTTGTAAGTGTTGCAGTGTGACTTGCAGCGAAAGTTGCTGATGTGATTAATACAAGTTCACTATGATAGTATTCGCTTGTGAAATCGATTGACGCTCTACGTTCAGCATTATCAGTCATACCAGCAATAACACAGTTAATAGAACCTAATTGTAAATCTGGGATTAATGATTCCCATTCTGTCTTAACGATTTGAACTTCTTTATTAAGTTCTTGAGATAAATATTTTGCAATAGCAATATCATATCCATCAGCGAACTTACCAGCTTCGTTTGAAATTGGAAGTGTGTGTTCGTTAGCGGATACTTCTGTCCAGTTGAATGGTTGATAAGCACATTCAAGTCCGATAACTAACTTTGAGTTATCAACTCCTTTACTTCCACAAGAAGTTAAACATAAAGATGCAAGTGTTGCTCCTAATAAAAGAGCTGTTTGGTTTTTAGCCATAAAAAAATCCTCCTATCTAGACCGCATTAACTATCAATGCAATCCGTGGAGGGAATAACATCAACAGCTCCTCCTAACACCGTTTGTGCTAGGGAGTCTATAAGGTATTTCCCTATAGCCCAACTATATGTTCGTGTGCCCTCACTACTTATATGTTTCGGCGCTCTTGCTGTTCGTTACTCCTATTTGGCTTAGGGAGTAAGTACTAGTCTGTAGCGCTCCTCTATTTGATCTAACGGGTAAATATTAATAAATTGTTTATTTTTTGTCAATAATGATTTTTATATCGGAAGTGCAAAAAAGATTAAAATTGCACCTATAAGACAAAGAAGGCTGCTCTTATATTAATAAATAAAGATAATAATTAAACTTCTTTTAATTCAAATGATGTTTTATCTGCTCCACAGACTGGGCAAATA
>JAKSVY010000114.1 GCA_024413875.1 Bacilli bacterium | reverse complement strand
TTTGACATTATCATTCCAATGATTTGGCCATCACTAACTGTTTCATTTGCTGGTTCCATTGGTGTTGTATTCACATTATTCGTCCAAGTTACCTTATTAACTGGTGGTTCAGATGGAACTCAAACAATTGCTTACCTTATTAATAGTTTGGTTGGCTCAAATAATAATGTAGCCGCAACTATGGGTATTATTTTTACTGTTGTAGCAATTCCAATAATTTTATTAGTTAAGAAACTTTTAGATAAATTAGGAAAGAAATGGGGTTATTAATATGAAACTTAAGAATTTTTATTTAATTCCGTTATGCGTCGGTGTGTCTGCATCGCTTGTATCATGTGGAGCAAAGACTTACACCATACCAACATTTGATGAAGGTAGACAAGTTGACATTATTGCGTATGCTCCAAGTTGTCCTGCAAAAGTTCTCACTGGTTCTAATGTTTCTACAATTACAGAAGAGAACTACAAAAACATTGCAAAAGCTGGTTTTACTCATACTTTATCTTTATACGAAGGTTTCTATGGTGTTGGGGTTTCATTAGAAGATTCCCTTAAAAAGAGTTATCAAGTTTGCAATGAACAATCACTTCAAATTTTAGATTATTGCCAAAAATATGGCCTTAAACATTACGCTAGAGACTGGTCTGCATATGATATGGGTATTTATAATGGATACTCAAATCCTTTAGCAAAATTTAGAAGTGAACTCGATTCATATGAAGAATATAAAAATGCGTATGAGATCTTGTTCCCAGAAGCAACAAGTCCATCAGAAAGACAATATTTTAAACATCCTGCATATGCTGGAAATTATCTTTCTGATGAAGTTTTCTATGGAGATTTAAAAATTCTTGGCGAAATTAACAAAATTTACCTCGAAAGAATGAATGAACTTGGAGTAGAAAATGTTCGTCCAATTAATAACTTACTTCCATGCCACGCGGGTGGTAATTCGTTAGGACCAGGATGGGAAGAATATGCTGATGCTTATTATGCATACGTAGGTAAAAAAGTTAATTCTATTTCATACGATTTCTACCCATTTATGAAATCAAAATCAGGTTCCAATATGAAGGACTTATATTTATATAATTATCAAATCGCTGCTGAAAGATGCAATGACTATGGTTGTGACCTTGAAGTATATGTCCAAACATGTGGTGACTTCACTGGTATGAGAGACTTATCAGGTATTGGTGATGTTAGATATCAACTTTATGCAGGACTAGGTTTTGGTGCTAAGACATTTACATATTATCAATATGGTATTGGTAAAAATGAAGAAACTGGCCAATACGGAATTCTTGATCTTAATAATGGAAAACTTACCAAAAACTATGATTATGTTAAAGTTGCTAATAACGAAATTAAGAACTTTGAAAAGGTTGTTACTTGTTATGACTATGACAATATCATCTGTAAATTAGGTGAAGGCCGTGAAGTTAATAACTTATTTGATATGCTTTCTCACGAACGTGGATCAGTAAGTTCAAGCGATAGAGTTTCTATTGTTAGTGCAACAGAAGATACCGCTCTTACATTAATGAAAAGAAAAACTGATGGATCGGATGCGTTTATGTTGCTCAATGCTTCAGACCCATATTATAGAAAATCCGATAGCGTTACATTAAAAGTTAAAAACGCTAAAGCCTTACTTACTTATAAATTAGGTGAACGCCAAATCCTTGAATCGAATAATGGAGTATTCAAATTCGATCTCGAACCTGGCGAAGGAACATTCATTGTTCCATTAAATTAAAATTTAGTTGATTAATAGGAGGAATACTTATGAAAAAATCAATTTGTTTATTAAGCTTAGCTGCATGTATCTGCGGATTAGCAGGTTGTAAAGGCGGAGGTAGTGATGATTTCTTAACTATTGAATATGTTGAAGCTGGTTTTGGTCAAAGACCATATGAAGCTATTAGAGATGCATTTGAAGCAGAACATCCAGATATCAAGATCAAGTTAAAACCAAATGCCTCAATGGATTCAACTTGTGAAATTAGATTAAAACAAAAGAAAGCTAGTGACATTATGATTTATAACCGTACTTTTGAAAATGTCAGAATGTGGGCATATCAAGGTTACATTATGGATCTTAGCGATGTTTTCAATGAAGATATTGGTGATGGAACAACAATCTTATCAAGAATGGATGACAACGCTAAAAAGTTAGGCAGATTCCAAAATAAGTACTATGGTTATCCTCTTTATTACAACATTGATGGTTTTGTTTATGATGATAACTTATTCAAAGCAAATGGTTGGAATGTTCCTGAAACAACAAAAGAATTAAGAGAATTAGCTGAAACTATTAAAGCTTCAAACGTTAAAGAAAAAGGTACAAATACTACTATTGCTCCTTTCGTTTACGCAGCAGAAAACCATTATTTATATTTAGCAGATAAGGGTTGGGATATTTCATATTCTGGCACAGAAATTATGGATAACTTCTTTAAGTTCGATAATGTCGATGTATTTAAACCAACTAACCGTGTCGGACTTGAAAAAGGCTTAGAACTAGTTCAACAATTACTCATGAACTCTAACTATACTTACAAAAATAGTGGTTCTATTAACTATACAGATGCACAAGTTAAATTATTCAGACAAGGTGCAGCTATGATGCCAAACGGAACATGGTTTGAAACAGAAATGTCTGATGAAATTGAAATTGAAAAATCAGTAAATATGAAGATGTTTGCTTTCCCACAAATCAGCGATAACGCAGGTAACGTTATTAGACCTGCAGGTTATAAATGCGAAGAGGGCAAGAAAGGTGTTGTCGAAGGCGACTTCAACGAAAACTTATTCATTCCATCAAGCTGCAAACACCCAGAATGGGCAAAAACATTTATGAAATGGTTTGCAACAGAAGAAGGCTGCAAGGCATGGACAAAGAACTCATCATCTATTAGACCATTCAACCTTAGCGAAGGTAATAACTATCTTGATAGTGTTTATAATGAAGTTAGTGATTTCTGTAAATCTGTTATTGATATCTCAAAAGATTACCAATTATATTACTGCAACTCAGACAATTTAATGTCTGTTTGCCAACAAGCAAAATATCGTCCAGCTGGATATTATTTTGAAA
>JAKSVY010000113.1 GCA_024413875.1 Bacilli bacterium | reverse complement strand
TGTGTTACACATTCTATGATAGTGTCACTTTTGTTTAAAAAGGAGATTACAAATTATGGTTCGTAGTTTAGACAAAAAATGGAAAGAACTATTGTTTGCAATGGGTAGCTTTGGTCCTAACTTCATGGCAGTCCTTTTAGGAGCGTACTTCTCTGATGCTATCAACCCTGCTGCACTTGGTTCAAACTCAGTTCAAGCAATTTCAAATTATTGCTTAATCTTACCACTTGTGTTCCCTGCATTATGGTTTGTTGCTAAGTTAATTGATGGACTTATCGATATCCCACTTGCATCTATCACTGATGGTATCTCTACTAAGTTTGGTAGAAGAAGACTTCCAATCTTAGTATGTTTCATCCCAATGGTTGTATCATTCGCAATGTGTTGGTTCGCTATTGGTGGCACTGGCGAAAATGCCAACCAATTACTCAACACTATTTGGATGGTAACTTGGGCAATCATCTTCTTCGTATCTTACTCAATGAGCGTTATTACTTTCTATGGTTCTATCGCTTCAGTATGTACAGGTGAAGCACAAAGATCACGTGTTACAGCTTATAAGTCATTCTTCGATACAATTTCTTACTGTATCGTTTATGCCTTAGTACCACTTATCTTAAAACTTGCTGGTGTTCACATCCATGTTCTTGTTTGGTGCATGCTCCCATTATTCGCTACTATCATCTCTCCAGTATTCTTAATCAAGGAAGGTGAAAAGTACGGTTATCCAGAAAATGCTGGTAAAGACACTAATGAATATAAGAAAGTTGGAATTTGGGAATCATTAAAGATTACATTCTCTAACAAGTTATTCATGAAGTGGGTTATCGTTGACTGCTGTGCAATCTTCGGTTTACAAATGTTCTTAGCATCAATGAACGCTTTAATCATTGGTGGCATGGGATTTAACTCAGGCCAAATGGCGTTAGTTAATACATCTGCATTCGCACCTGTTCCTGTTATGCTTTATTTATTAAATAAGCTTAAACAAAAGAAGGGTTTAAGATTTGCATTCCAAACATGTTTAATTTCATTCGCTCTTTGCATTCTTTCATTTGATGCTGCATCACTTTACGTATTAGGTACTGGCCGTGTTGGACTTCAATACTTAATCTCTATGTTAGGTGGTTTATGTGCATCATGGGCTATCGGAGCATTCTTCATGTTCCCTTACCTTGTTCCTGCTCAAGTTGCAGGTGTTGAAAAGAAGATTACAGGTAGAGATCACTCTGCTATGTACTTCGCAGCAAGAATTGTCTGCACTACTATCGTCGGTGCATTCGGTTCATCACTTGTTTACGATAACATCAAGAACTTCTTCATTTCCAAGAAGGCATCAGGAGTTGTAATGGCAACTTCATTTGAAAAGGCTGCTCAATTATTCTCTGAACGTTCAGGTCAAGTTTTACTTGAAGGTGATGTTTATAACTTAGGCTTACTCATCGTCCCTGCAATTGTTTGTTTAGCATGTTTAATCGGTTTCTTTGTAGCATTCTGCTTACCAAGAGACTTTGATCAAAAGAGCATTGCTCTTGCATTAAAGAAACAACACCCAGAATACGATATTACTGGCGTTGAAGAAGAACACGTTGATGAAGAAGTTGGCGGTAACGTCTTTGTTCACATTGCCCTTTGGGTCTTATCAGGTGGTATCTTCGGTGCTATCTGGCAAGGTGTATCATTAAAGTCTATTAATAAAGATGGACGTAAGGTTCACTGGGTATGGTTTGTCTTATCACTCCTTATTCCATTCGTAGGTATTTATTACTTCATTCAAGTTAATAAAGCTCTTATGGCTAAAGAAAGTGAACTTGGATTACCAGTTAAGAACAGATTAGTTCTTTACATTATCACTTCTGTTATCCTTCCATTAGGAATGCTTAACGTAGTCTCACTTGCTGTTATGCAAGCAGACTTAAATAAGATCCTTTGCAAAGAAGCTGGTGTTGAATCAGTCGCTAAAGTCAAAGGTATCGCGATTGACTAATTAGTTGATTACTTAAAACCACATCCGATTGGGTGTGGTTTTTGTTATAGTTTTACCTATGTGAAACATTTTTTGTCATTTTGTTTCACATATTGTAAAAATAAGTTTTAAATAATAGTATAAAAAAATATTAGGGGTTATAGATTATGAGACATATTTCAAAAAGTTTATTTTGTGTTAGTGCATTACTTATGTGCACTGGTTGTAGTTCAAAATCATTAATGAGTTTTTCTGAAACCAAATATATTAATTTAGGTTCTAAAGTTAGCTCAGTAACAATTAATGGTAAAACAATTCGCAACGGAGATACCTCTATTAGAGATTATAGTATTACTAATGTTGGTAGTGTTAATTCCATTATCAAATCTAATTACAAGAGCAATGATGGTAAGAAAGGTTATTTTGAAATAGCTGGATTCAAAAATGATACATTCCAATATTTCAGAAAATATACCGAGGTAGAAAAATTTCATCAAGCAGAAACCGGCTACCAAAGTTATGGTATGACACCTTCTATTTCTTATGTTTATGACTACAATTCAAAGATTTCAAGCGGATATTATTTTGATGGCAAGAATGACTACCAATCAGAATATGGAATGGGCGGAACATCTTCTGATAGGACTGGTAAGATTCAAGAAGTTTTAGACACTAGATGCAAGAATTTTGATAGATACGCGCAAGAAGGAAGTTCCGGAATATCAATAATGAATAATGGTGTCGCGTGCACAGTTAATTGCCTCACCAACAAATACCCATCAAGTGAAACAATTAAAGTGACGACATATAAAAACTTTACAAAAGTAAAATATCATAGTGATTTAGGTTTATTATTTAATCCAGATATTGATCCTTTTATGACCGCTCTTTATCCAGGTTATTTGGATTTTGCAAGCAAATATAAAGATGATAAATCAGTGTATGTTAATAGAACTTACTACATTGAAAATAAAACAGGATTAATTTATTCATATGTAGAAGAGGCTAATGGTCTTATGTTTAGAAGTGAAGATCAAAAACCTAGCTATCTTAAGACTGTATTTACCAAAATTCCTGATTCAGAAACAAAAAGATTTGAAAAATTCGGTAAAGATTCTTATCGTTTTGCAAGTAACCATTTCAAAAACAAAGAACAGTTCGATATAGTGTAGCGAAGTTAGAATTAACATCCTTAATTTCTACCTTTGCAAGGATAGTA
>JAKSVY010000112.1 GCA_024413875.1 Bacilli bacterium | reverse complement strand
ACCTTACAATACGCGATTGTTTCATCACCTAATTGTTCAACAACATCAATGACTGCTGGAATACCTTTATCTGCAATATGGACATGTTCTGGGCGAACACCAAATAAGACAGTTCTTGAAGTGTCAAATTTAGATTCTTCTAATTGTCTAACAACTTCTTTTCTAAGTGGATATGAGTATTCATTACCAGTAAAATTAACTTTCGCGTCTTTATCAATACTCAAATTACCTTCAATAATATTCATTTGAGGTGAACCTAAGAAAGTCGCAACAAAAAGGTTGGCAGGATCTTCGAATAAGGCGATTGGAGTATCCGCTTGTTGCATATATCCATCTTTCATAACAACGATTCTATCACCCATTGTCATAGCTTCTGTTTGGTCGTGGGTAACATAGATGAATGTTGTTTCAAGTTCTTTATGTAACTTAGTAATTTCAGTTCTCATTTGAACACGTAATTTAGCGTCTAAGTTAGATAATGGTTCATCAAGAAGGAAGACCTTAGGGTTACGAACAATCGCTCTACCTAACGCGACACGTTGACGTTGACCACCCGAAAGTTCTTTTGGTTTTCTTGCTAAAAGACCAGTAATTTCAAGAATCTCTGCTGCTTTTTTAACGCGTTCATCAATTTCTTTTGGATCAGTATGACGAAGTTTAAGGCCAAACGCCATATTTTGATAAACAGTCATATGTGGATATAAAGCGTAGTTTTGGAAAACCATCGCAATATCTCTATCTTTACTATCTGTATCATTCATTAATTCATTATCAATGAATAATTGACCAGCAGTAATACCTTCAATACCTGCAATCATTCTAAGGGTGGTTGATTTACCACATCCTGAAGGTCCAACAAAAACAATAAATTCTTTATCCTTGATATCAAGATTAAAGTCGTTTACCGCATGAACGCCTCCTGGATAAACTTTGTAAATGTGATTAAGTTTTAGACCTGCCATAACTAGTCCTCCTTAGTTTCTTTTGCTAAACCCTTATGATAATAATCTGGGTTTTGATTTTCATTAATGTAGATGTCGAATAATGAGATAGAGTTAAGTGCCCAAATTAATAAACCAATTCCGTTAAATAATAAGGTTAACGCTATCCCGATATATGGAGTAATCGTTGTTGGTATTATGAATAATGCAACAGATACTCCAGGGAAGATGATAATGAACAATAAGTTAATAGGTAATCTTGCAAGGGAGAAGATAAAGCTATTTCTTAACATTCCAAACACAGTGTTTTCAAACGTTGTGTTTTGCATAACAAGGAAGAAAGTTATCATTGTTATGATTATCGCTTGAGCGGCTAACAACCCAATTCCTACACCCATAATCCAGTTATTTTTACTTTCTGGCGCGTGGGTAAGAAGATAGATTGTTCCAAACATTACTCCAAATATTGATATAGATTCAATAAATCCTCCAATAAGAGAAGCTTTTATATTTCTTTTAATTCCTTTGAAGAACATAGAAGGATTAGATTCTCCTTCACCCCATATCATTTGTTTAAGTGGTTCGACAATTCCACCTAATCCAACATAGAGGATCCATACACAAGGAATAAACGCTAGTGACATATAAAAATACAAAGTATATGTAAGCGTTGGATCACTTCCACTTATAAGTATTGAGAACAATAAGTAGACCGCGAATAATGGAAGGATAAATAAGTCTAAGAGCAATGTTAATTTAAATAAATCTAAGAAACGATGTTTGAATAAATCGAAAAACTGAGATCTTCGATTGCTTGGAAGTTCTCTTGAGGCATCAAAATCAGTTTCTCTAATTTTTTCTTTTCTCATTTAAATTCCTTCTAATATTGCTTTTGTAACCTTTAAGGCATTCTCATTATGATTGCCTTCTTTATAATATTTTCCAGCATTCTTACTAGAAACATTTATCAATAAGTAATAGCTAGTATCACTTTTGAAATTAATGTAAGTTTCATTTAGCCACGAAGATGAAACATCATAACCATATTTCTTATCTTCTTTTTCATAGAATCCATTTGATGAATAACTACTTAATTCAGTGTCTAATTCCACAAAGTATTCACTCGTATCTTCAAACATATCAACCGATTCTTTAGGAAGAATAAGAAGATCACAGTTATTGATACCTACAACTGAGAGTTTTTCTTTATATCTAGGTTGTTCTGGAGATAAAGATGACACTCCCACTAATCGTAATGAATCACTTACTACTTTATCTTTTAGCTTTTCGGTAAATGATTTATCAACAACATCCGCTCCAACAAAGATTTCAACCTTTTCAAATGAAGTAGGTCTGTGGTAAATGCTAAATGACCAATAGAACAATGGCGCGAGTAATACTGGTGTTAATAGATATATCCACCAAGTATATTGGAATGTGTTCTTAATAGATTTTGAGCTAATTATTTTCATTTTTAATTACCTCATAACCAATTAAGAAGTTTTGATATATCTTTGCTTTGATTTTAGTGTCACTTTCTAAAGATACATCATCTAATAAAAGTAAATCTCTTGTGTAGGTCGCACCACCATCAACATAAGATACTTTTAATGCTTTAAATGTCACCTTATTCTTTGTGATTTCTTTTTCTTCAATGACCGTAAAGTATCCTTCACTTTCATTAAATTTAGAATACTTCTTACTTATTTCATACATATATCGAAGTTGGGTATACATCATTGAAAAATAGAAGATAATAGCCCACACAACCAATACAGAAATAATAGTTGCAAGAATAAGGTTAACAATAAATTTTTCTGGAGAAAGAACAATTAATAAGACATCTCCAGCTGCCATAAGGATGAATAATAACGCTACTACGATAAGACTTAAAACAAAGCGGAGTTTGCTTTGTTTTTTAAGTTTTAACATATCAGTAACATTATTCATTTTTCATCCAATTGATTAAGGTTTGCTTAACAACACCACCCCATAAGACATATCCATATTTAGACATATGGAGTCCGTCTGTAAGGAAATATGCGCTGTTAGGTTCACCATTTTCTTTTAATAAGCATGTACCTGCGTCAATCACATCCATATATGAATGTGTATTTGCGTAATCAGTACACATTTGATTGCATGCATCAAACTTTGCTTGATGATGCATATATCCAGGTAATTTATTGATCATTACATAGAAGATCTTAGTGTCAGGAAGTCTATTATGAATCTTATCAAATAAATCAACACAATATCCGCCTGTAGTTTCTCCACTATCACCATTATTGATGATGTTATTAACACCAACATAGAG
>JAKSVY010000111.1 GCA_024413875.1 Bacilli bacterium | reverse complement strand
CAACGAATTTACCCCAACGTTTACTTACGTTAATTAATTCAATTCTAGGCATATATTATCCTCCAATACCCTTATCAATAGACGCACCGGTTAAGGCGTTGACAAGGAAGTTCGCCACAAGTACGAATACGACAATGATTAAGTTAATAGCATTACTTAACTGTCCTAAACTATTTATGGAGAAGTAAGAAAGTGTGTTAGTTAATAATGTTACTTGTGAAGTAACTAAGATAAACAATGTATATTCTCTCATGCACGAAATGAATGGGAGAAGATAACCAGAAATAAAGCTGGATTTTTGAATAGGGAATAAGATTCTTACCATACGTTTCCACCATGGGCAACCTGTGATAATTGCAGCTTCTTCAATTTCACCAGAGACTTGTAACATAGCATTTGTACCTGTTCTACTAGCCATTGGTAAGAATTTGACAGAGCCAAGAATAATACAAACTGCAATAGCAGATAATTCAGATTGAGTTGCCATAACGTCTAATTTAGAGAATGCTGGAGTCTTAATTAATGCATAGAAGACAGCAGAGAATGAAAGAGCAGGAATTAAATAAGGCAAGAATGCGACAGAAGAAACAAAGTTAGATAACTTTCCTCTTCTATTTTTACTGACTGCGTAGCCAATTAAAATACCAAATGAACCGGCTAATAAAGCAACGAAGACAGAAACGAGAACTGATCTACCAAATGATTGCCAAATAGTTCTATTATGGAAAACACCTTGAGTAGAGAAGTTTTTGGAAGCAATGAACGTATCAAATTGCTCACTTGAGAACCAATACTTGCCGGTAATTGTATCAAGCATACCACTTGTTTCTTCGAGGGATTCAATAATGAATGTGAAGAGAGGCACGATAGCAAAGAATACTACGAGGATTGCAACTACAACAAAGATTGGCCATCTTGCCGCTCTTAAATTAACTTTAGATGCTTGACCAGATTTACCAGAAACAGTTGTAAAGTTACGACGTGATTTAGTAAACCAGTTATTTAAAGTTAAAATTAAGACAGAGAAGATGAGTAAGATAACAGCCATAACATAACCAAATCCATGGAAACCTGTTGTAGAGAATGCACTACGTAAGGAAATGGAAATAGAGTTAAATGCTAATTTGTATGGAACTGTATATGTTGATAATGATGAAGAAAAGACAAGAAGAACAGTAGAAATCATTGCAGGAGCAACGATAGGTAATGTGATTCTATATGTAATCTTCCATCTGTTAGCTTTTAAAATAACAGCAGCTTCTTCTAAGTTAGCATCCATGTTACGCAAAATGCCACCGATAAGGATATATGCAAAAGGTGCATAGTGAATACCTAATACAATAGCGCATGGTAACATGCCATAACATAACCATCCAGGTGCACAGATACCTGTTAATGATTCCAATAAACCAACACCAGGTGATTGTGCGACAGCGGAATTTTTGAAGAAGTTTTCCCAGAACATAGCAATTGACCATGAAGGCATGATGTATGGGAAGATGAAAACTGTCGAAATGAATTTTTTGAAAGGTATGTTAGTTCTTGTGATCAAGTAAGCTACTACACCACCAGATATAACAGCAATTGCACAAGCGAGTAATGCCATTAAAATGGAGTTACCAAGAGGTTTCCAGAAACTATTTGTAGAATATGACTTCATTTCGAATGATTTAGGGAATAAGAGAGTTGGCCACTGCAAGAATGTAAATGATTTCATTTTTACAGAAGAGTTCCATTCATCGTTAATTAAATCTGCTTCGAAAGAGCCATGAGTCTTCAACGAACTTAAAACGAGTTGGAGAAGAGGGTACAAGACCATCAAAGTAAGAAATATAGCAAAAAATACTAAAATGATATTAGATGGTTTTGACATATATTGAAGAAACTTATTCCAATATTTTTTGAAATTAATTTTGTTTTTTGGTTCTTCAGGCATTGATGTTTCAGGACCATCAAATACGACTTTTTGTTCCATTTGACGTTTCCTCCTTTCTTAAATATATAATTTATAAATACATAAATTGAGGGGGCAAATGCCCCCTCATTGAAGTTCAGTTATTGAAATTAACCGATTAAAGAGTTGATGTAAGCAACTTTAGCTGCTTTAACATCTTTGAGGTAAGAATAGTTTTCAACTAATGAAACTGATTTCCATGTATCTTTTGACCAGTCATAAGAGTTAGATACTGGTTTTGTTTCAGAAGCACTATATGCAGGCATTTCACCTGGATAGTAATAACCATATTGGTTACCATTTGTACCATCTTCGTTTGGTGTTTTATCAGAATAGATAGCTGATTTGTAGAAATCACCGTTTAAGAGATAACGAGCAAATAAGCAAGCCATATATGGGTGTTCTGCGTTGTTAACGATTTGTGAATCCATTGTGTAGAAGTAGCCATTGAAACCGTTGATTTCCCAGTCCCATTTGACTGTCTTCATAGCATTAACTTTACCAGCGTTATCGCCTTCAGTTTCAATTAATCCGCTTAAGATTGGATCTGTATCTTGACCAGAGACTGCATACCACTTACCAGCAGCATCTTTCATTTTAGAATATGCACCGAAGTAAACATAGCCAGCTGCCCAGTCATCTTTTAATTGATATTGTTTCATAGCAGAACCATCAGAATCGTGGAAACGACCTGTTGATTTAACTGTATATAAGAAACCTTCAACCCATTCTGCACCAGCGTTAGCATATTTAGCAGAATTGTTCCATTCATGACCATAGTAGTCTTTATATGCTTTTTCAATTCTTGCTTGGTTTGCTGGATCTTGACAAGCAAGTAAGAAAGACATGTTAATTTGTTCTGTAACTGGAGTTTGGAATGAAACTTTTGCAATATGATCAGCTGTTCCATCTTCTACATATTGCTTAGCAGATGAATCATATTTTGTACCAGATAATTGCCAAATATTATAGAGTGTTTTACCTGTGACGTTTGTGAAGTTTGTGTTTGTCCAGAAAATTTTGTTGAAGTGGATACCTTTTAAAGGTTCAGTATCTTTTTCTGATAAACCAACTGCTGCATAATCCTTTGGTACAAAGTTGTGTAAAATACCAGTTTTTGTGTAGTCAGCGATTGATCTTTCATCTTGTGTTAATGCGAAGTCAGCGACATATGTACTTTCTGCTGGTTCTAAAGCTTGTAATAATGTGTAGTCTTTATAACCGTTGTTAACATAAGTGTTGCCACCTTCTGTTGCAGGATCATCTAACCAATCAAATTCTTTAGCTAATGCAGAAACTGCTTTAGATAAGA
>JAKSVY010000110.1 GCA_024413875.1 Bacilli bacterium | reverse complement strand
TCTTATCTAAAGCAGTTTCTGCATTAGCTAAAGAATTTGATTGGTTAGATGATCCAGCAGACAAAGGTAACACATATGTCAACAATGGTTACAAAGATTACACATTATTACAAGCTTTAGAACCAGCAGAAAATACATATGTTGCTGACTTTGCATTAACACAAGATGAAAGATCAATTTCTGACTACACAGAAGCTGGCATCTTACACAACTTTGTTCCAAAGGATTATGCATCTTTTGGTTTAGCAGAAAAAGATACTGTCCCATTAAAAGGTATCCACTTCAACAAAATTTTCTGGACAAACAAAAACTTCAAAAACGTTACTGGTAAAGATCTCTACAACATTTGGCAAGTAGCAGGTTCAAGCAAAGACGCTGACCACTTATCAAAAGTACCTTTCCAATCTCCAATTACAGAACAAATCAATATGTCATTCTTACTCTCATGCTATGCTCCAGCAGCACAAGCAAGAATTGAAAAGGCATATAAAGAATACTATGGCAAAGATTGGGAAGCTTCTGAAAAATATGCTACAGCTGGTGAACAATGGGTTAAAGAATTCTTAGACACAGTTAACGCTACAGATGGCCGTTGGCATTCTTCTGATGGTACAGCTATGAAAGATACTCAATTAAAAGATGACTGGAAAGCTGGTTACGTCTATTTCGGTGCTTATTCTAAAATGAAAGATGCTGCTGGTCGTGGTTTCGCAGTTCCAGGACAAGAAACAGATCCAATCTTAAAAGACTTAGTTAAAGAAGTTAAAACTCCTAAGTACGATGCTAAAGGCAACGAAATGAAAGATGAAAATAACAACACTGTTTATGAAAAAGTTCAAGGTGTTTGTTCTATGGATACAGTCCAATGGGATTGGGAAATCGAAGGCTTTAACGGTTATTTCTACACAATGGATTCACAAATCGTTAACAATGCAAAACACCCATATATGGCTTGCTTATTCGCTCGTTTCTTATTAGATGGTGATTTCTATAAGAGTGCTATCTATTCTGACAAAACACCTTCTGTCAACGCTGAAGGACAAAAAGAAAATGGTAACCAATATGGTTATTATTATCCAGGTGAAATGCCAGCTTATGGTACAACAACAACTAAACCAACAACTAACTCCTATGACTGGAGTAAAACACAATGGATTGAAAGATCTTTAACAGAAGATTACACATATCTTTCTAAAGTCAAAGCAATGACAGTTGCTTACATCCAATCCTTAGTTAAGATTCACTAATACAATCTAACAAAATTTGGAGAGGGGTTAAAAAAGCCCCTCTCTTTATCTCTTATTTAAAATAAAGAAAGGAGGAAAAAGTTTATGGAACAAAAACTTCTTGCGGAAGGACCTCAAGGTGAAATGCCAGAAAGCAATAATACTAAGAAACGTTTTAATTTCAAAAAATATTGGAATTTATTTACACACTATATTTCAAAACCATCAAATATTATTGTTATTTTCTTTGCAATATTTCTTACTTTGATGGTTATTTATCCTCTTATTCAATTAGTTCTCAGCTCACTTAAAGTTAATGGACCTTTTGAAGCAGGCTTAATTAATGATGAATGGAATTTACATGTCAAAAACGGTCAATTTACATTTATGCAATGGCCATCATTATTATTCCCTCAATCAAAGGAATTAAAGTCTTATTCTCAAAACAATTTCTGGTTACCTTTAGGTAGATCTATATTAATGTCTCTATCAGCTTGCGCTTTTGCAGTTATTAGTGGTGGAGTCGTAGCTTATTTAGTCACTAGAACAAATCTTCCTTGTAAGAAATTAATTTCTACAGTTTTCATCTTCCCTTACATTATGCCATCTTGGTCTATCGCAATGTTCTGGGAAAACTTTTTCAAAAACAGCGCTGTTCCTTCAGCCCCAGGTATTGGTTTATTAGAATCTTTAACTGGAATTTGCGTCCCTAACTGGATGATTTATGGTTTCCTTCCATGTGCTATTGTTATGGGTATTCACTATGCCCCATTCGCTTACATTTTGATTGGTGGTATTTTGAGAAACATGGACGCTAACCTTGAAGAAGCTGCTGTTATCTTAAAAGCAAACAGATGGAAAATTACTTATAGAATCACACTTCCTATCGTTGGTCCTGCAATGATTTCAACTATTCTTTTAGTTTTCTCATCATCATTATCAACCTATACGGTTCCTGAAAAATTAAAGTTCCCATCCATTTCATTCTATTTACGTGGCGCCTTCTCAACTGTTGGTTTCCACGGATTCGGTTATGTTATGGCTGTTGTTCTTTTAGTTTTCTCAGTTTTAATTTTAACGCTTAATAACTGGTTTACTAAATCGCGTCGTAACTTTACAACTGTTTCTGGTAAATCAGGACAAGCATCCAAAGTTAATTTAAGAGGTGCTAAGTGGCCTATTACAATTGTTGTATTAATTCTCGTATTTTTCTCATCAATTGTTCCACTTATTACATTCGTCCTTGAATCTTTGGAAGAAACTAGCGGTGTGTTATCAAGTATTTCTTTGAAATATTGGATTTCCGCTCAACAATTTGACTCATTCATTGCATCAAAGAATTTTTCTACTCAAGGTGTTTTCCATAACAGAACAATTTGGGAATCATTTGGTAGATCATTAATTACTTCTGTATCTGTTGCTTTATTAGCAGGTACAGCCGGTATTTTAATTGGATATGCAGTAAGTAAGGATAGAAGAGGTAAGTTAACAAACTTTGTTTCTTCAGTAGCATTCTTGCCATACTTAATTCCAGCACTTTCATTCTCTGCAGTTTTCTATGCATTGATTAAAATGCCTGCATTATCATTCTTAGATCAATCAACAACTCAATTAGAAGTTTCTGCTTTAGCAATTTGTATTATTGTTGGTTCAGTCAAATTCTTACCAATGGCTAGTAGAACTGGTACAAATGCAATGCTTCAAGTTTCTGGTGAAATTGAAGAAGCTGCAATTATTACCGGTTGTCCATGGTGGAAGAGAATGGTCAAAATCTTATTCCCTATTCAAAAATCCAGCTTTATCTCTGGTTATCTTCTCCCATTTATCTCATGTATGAGAGAATATACATTATTTATTCTTGTTACTTCTCAAGTAACTCTTATTACAAACACTCTTCAATACTTCTCAATTAACGGTATTGGACAATTAAGTAACGCTATTAACTTATTAATTGTCGTATTCGTTCTTGTTGCTAACTTCTTAGTCAACATCTTAACTGGAGCAAGTATTGATAAGGGTATTGGAGGTTAGTATATGCCTAGAATTGAATTAATTAACGTAAGTAAACGTTGGGGTAAATTCGTTG
>JAKSVY010000011.1 GCA_024413875.1 Bacilli bacterium | reverse complement strand
TAAGATGTTTTTGTTATACACTTTTTAAAAATTTTATAAGATAATAGTTGTATGAAATTGAAGAATATTTTATTCACAATGATATCCTTACTTTCTTTCAGTTTATCTTCGTGTTCAAATTCAATTACAGTTGAGCAAAATATTCAATATGGCTTACTTGAAAGAAATTATTTAGACATCGCTTACCCTAAAAATAATGCCACTAAAGCTGGATTAATTTTATATATTCATGGTGGTGCGTGGGTAGTAGGTGAAAAAGAAACTTATGAAGAATCTATTAAAGCATACGCAAAGAAAGGCTTTGTGTGTGCGACAATGAATTACACATATGTTTCAAAAGATTATTCCGTCTACGGAATTCTTAATGAAATAACAAATGCATTAACAAAAATTAAATCCTACACTGAAGATATAGGAATTGAAGTAAATAACGCGATGTTAACAGGCCATTCTGCTGGAGGGCATCTATCTCTTCTTTATGGATATTCAAGGCCAAATGAATCCCCAATCAAAGTGAAATGTGTTGCTGCTGGAGCACCTCCAACTAACTTAACCGACGTAAACTATCAATATAAGCAAGATTTAGGAATGTCATATGATGAACTTTTCTCTTGGGTATGTGGATATGACTGTGTTAATGGCAATCCTATAATCGCTAATGAAATGCTAGCGAAAGCATCACCTGTTACCTATGTTAATGAAGACGCTGTTCCAACATTATTATCCTATGGTTTGTTAGATGAATTAATACCAACTTCAAACTTTGAGAAATTAGAAAACTTGTTATTAAATAATAGTGATAAACATAAAGTTGTTGCTTTTCCTACATCTGGTCATGGACTAGATAAAGATAAAGCGAAAGCAAGAGAAACTACTAAGTTATTTTTAGAATACGCAAATAAATATTTGTAGAGTATAATGTTTGTGTATGAAATGGGTCGGATATATTACAGATAAGTCTTATGACTTTAATAACAAAAAACAGCAATTTGGTATACCATCTACTTATATCGTTCGTCGTTTTGATATTAACGAAATAAAAACCACTAAAATTAGAATTGCTGTTTTAGGTGTTTTCAGTCTTTATATTAATGGCCAATTAGTAAATGATGACTACATGAGCCAAGACGTTTCAGAATATACAAAACGCGTTTATTACCGTGATTTTAATATCACCAAATATCTTATAAAAGGCACTAACTCAATTGGAATAATATTAAGTGATGGTTGGTATGCTTCAAACCTTTCAATAATTGGAAAGAATTCCTTCGGAGAATACCCATTAAAGGTTTGCTATAAAGTATTTACAAAAGATGAAACAATTTGCGAAAGTGATGGAAGTGAAGTTGCAAATGATGGAGCAATTCGCTCATGCGATAACCAAAACGGAATTAATATTGATAACAACTATGATTTGGGAGATTTTTCTAATCCAAATTATGATATCTCCAACTTTAAAAAAGTTGAAATATATGAAATTGATATGGAATTAAAGAAATCTTTAATCCACCAAATTAAAAGAAAATATACATTTAAACCAACTATTTTAAAACAAGGTGATGGTTATATTGTTTATGATTTTAAACAAAATTTTGCCGGTGTAACTCACACGATCTTTAAGGGCAATAAAGGTGATCAAATCACAATTTATCATGGTGAAGTTCTTGATGAAAATGGTGATTTCTATAACAAGAACTTAAGAAGTGCTTTAGCAAGAGATACCTACATTTTAAAAGGTGATGGTGATGAGGAATTTTTACCTCGTCATACATTCCATGGTTTTAGATATATAAAAGTAGTGTTCCCAAAAACTGTCACTATCAAATTAGTGGAAGCTTATGCCTTCTTTACTGATATGACTCAAACAGGGAAGATACACACAAACAATTCCCTTGTTAATAAAATATATAAGAACGTATTGTGGGGACAAAGAAGCAACTTCTTATCAATCCCAACTGACTGCCCTCAAAGAGATGAAAGAATGGGTTGGACTGGTGACGCACAAGTGTTCTCTAACACTGCAATGCTTAACTACGATTCACATGCTTTCTTAAAGAAATACTGTATAGATATGATGGATTCAATGGATATTTATGGCGATATGGTGCCTTCAGTCATCCCACATTTTGTTCATAGATGGGGAAGTTGGGGAGGCAAACCAGGTTGGAGTGACGCGATCATTATTATTCCATTAAATCTCTATCTTTATTATGGGGATAAATCTTTCCTTAAAAAGTGTCTCCCTTATATGAAAAGATATCTAAAATACATCAAACAAAATAATATTAAAAACAGTCATTATAGTGGTGAATCTTATGGAGACTGGCTATCTGTTTTTGAAACTACTGATAAAGATATTTATAACGATGGATATTATGCTTATGATAACTATCTTGTAAGCCAAGTTTGCCATATCTTAAATAATAAGAGTGAAGCGAAATATTTAAATGAATTTAACAAAGTTAAAAAATGCTTTGGAAAACGTTATATTGAAAATGGATTATTAAAATCTGACACCCAAGGAGCTTATATTTTAGCCTACCATTTTGGATTAATTGATAAAGAATACGCAAGTGCTAACTTAATTAGAAAAGTAGAGCAATTTGGACACCTCACAACAGGCTTCCACAGCACGAAATATTTATTGCCACAATTATGTGAATTTGGTCGTTCCGATTTAGCGTATAATCTCCTTACAAGAAAAGAATATCCATCATGGGGATATGAAATATCTTTAGGTGCGACAACTATCTGGGAAAGATGGGATAGCTATAGAAAAGATATCGGATTTAATCCAGATGGAATGAATTCATTTAACCATTATTCATTAGGCTCAGTTGCAGAGTGGATGTATGAATCCATGATGGGTGTTTCGCCAACACTTGATAACCCTGGATTTAAGACCACAATTGTAAGTCCATACTTTAGTAAAAAAGTATCTAAATTTAAAGGTGAACTTAAAACTATTAACGGAACTATCAAAGTTCAATATCTTATCAAAGGAGAAAATATCGTGTATGTAATCTCTGCTGATGATAAAATTACATTAGACTTCAAATTTAATAATGAAGTTATTAATGAAACAAAACTCGGAAATAACATTTACGAATTTGTTCTTAAATATTAATTTACACATCTAAGGAGACCACATCTATGAAAGACAATTCTATTGAATTAATGCTTAATATTTTGAAAGAAAAATATGAAGTTCAACAACTTGACGTTAAAGATTTTGAAAATCTTAAAGTCGGCCCAATGAAACTTAAAGTTTCACAATATTATATTAAAGGTATCGGAAATCTCTCTATCATGACTGGAAAGGCTATGATGGGGCTTATGAAAATGGACACACTTATATTAAGTGCATTTGAAGTAGATGCACCTATATTCTCATATGACAGAATTCATGCAATGGGGAATGATACTTTAATTTATGATTTATATGATTCATATGTTGAAAAATCTGATATTAGTCCACTTCAAAAAATTATTGATAAATACCAAGATATTCCTAATAAAGATCCAGGCGTTCATTGGTATGATGACATTAGGCTTCCAGAAGCTATCTTAAAGAAAGATAAAGGAAACGCAAAAGTTCAAGAATTAGCAATGGAATACTTTGAAGAATTCATCAATCTACTTCCATTATTTAAAGTTTGTGATCCAGTTATCAAAAAACCATTAGTTGATAAGTACACTCAAGGATTACTTGATAATGGTGGAGCGTCAACTGATATGTTCCTTGAAAAACTTGGTAAAGAAAAGACAACTCAATTATTTAAAGAAGTTCTCTTTGCGACAAAATAACAAAAATAATAAAGTCCTAATCAAAATTAGGGCTTTTTATATATAATATAGGCATGATTAAAGTTGTATCGACTGAAAATATGCGTCAAAGTGACGCGAACACTATTGCAACAAAAATAAGCAGCAAAGATCTAATGTGGAATGCTGCTTATGGGGTTTTTAAATCCGTTAAATGGGGTGGAAACATCGCGATTGTATGTGGAACTGGTAATAATGCTGGCGATGGATATGCTTTAGCAATTATCCTTAAAGAACACAAAATCAATTCAACACTTTTGCTTATTGAAGATAAGTATAGTGAAGATGGTAAATATTATTTTGATAAAGCTAAAGAATTAGGAATTAAGTCATATATCATCAATAGTGAAACCTCGTTCAAATACAATATTATTGTAGACTGCTTATTGGGTACAGGTTTTAAAGGAACACCAAAAGACAAATATTTCGATGTAATTAATAAAATTAATAAATCAAAAGCCTATGTTGTGTCGGTTGATATTAACTCAGGACTTAACGGAAATAATGGATTATCAGAAGCATCTGTTAAATCCAATTTAACTGTTTCAATAGGTTCGTTTAAATATGGCCATTTCTTAAATCAGGCTATGGATGTAATGAAATCAAAAGTTAATGTAGATATTGGTATTGATATCATCAAAGATGATGCTTTATTAATAGAACGTAGTGATTTAAAAGATTTCTTCAAACCAAGAGAACATTTTTCAAACAAAGGAACCTATGGTTATGTTGGAATCATCGGTGGATCAGAAAACTATCCAGGCGCAATAAAGTTAGCATCTATGGGTCAAGCTGCTTTGCGTGTGGGTTCAGGTGTATCACGCGTAATCGTGCCTAATGAAATAGCCAACCAACTTTATCCAAACGTTTTAGAAACAACCGTTTATCCGCTTGAAAGCGAAAATGGTCATATAAAATATGATGAAAATCAAATAAACACCTCTATTCAAGGATTAAAGGCTATTTCTATTGGCCCTGGAATTGGACAAAGTTCTGATTTTAAAAAGGTAATCGAATATTTAATCAAAACAGTAGAGGTTCCACTTTTGATTGATGCAGATGGATTAAATGCGTTATCAACGTTAGATTTATCTATCTTAAAAGATAGTAAGGCTAAAATTGTTTTAACTCCTCACCTAAAAGAATTTTCAAGACTTACAAAAGTAAGTGTTAAAGAAATTGAAGATGATCCAGTTAGATATGTAACTGAATTTGTTAATACTTATCCAGTAACATTATTGTTAAAGGGTCCAACAACCATCATCGCTAATAAAGATAAAATGTATTTTGTTGATAGAGGCACTCCTGGAATGGCGACCGCTGGAAGTGGAGATGTCTTAACTGGAATCATCACTGGATTACTCGGATATAACCAAGAAGATATTTTGTTAACTGTAGCAGCTGGAGCGTTCATTAATGGCCTTGCTGGAGAGATTGCTGCAAGCGCATATGGAGAAGTATCAATGATTGCAAGTGATACAGTTTCTTCTATAGCGAAAGCTATATTAAAAATTAGAGAATAAACCCTTATTTCATAAGACAAATTAGCACCTAAATTTGGGTGCTTTTTTCATGTTGATTTTCTTGCAAAAAAGTTCTACGTATTAGTGAAATATTCGCGTGTTTTTGAACACAAAGCGTTCAAAACATAAAAAAATAGTTTCGATTAATTCGGCACTTTTTATATTGGGTATTGTAAGTGTTAAAAAAATTACTTATCCTATAGCCATAAGGAGAATTTTTGCTATGAAATTATTTGATAGAATTCCAACAAATTTCTTCTCTCTCTTATCGAGAAAATATCGTTCAGTTTACGCCTTTGCGTTATTGACACTTTACGATGCTCTTAAGACCTACAAGATTCGAATCAAAAGAAGCGATTATGTCATGATGCTCAAGAATCGTGGCAGTGAACTTCTTAACCTCTTCGATATCAATGAGGACAAGAGTGAAGATGGTGATAACGTTAAAGATGAAACACCAAACATTGATGACAACTTACTCAATCAAAAAGTAAATTACATCATTCGTAAGCTTGCTCAAACTGGATGGATTGAAATCGAGAAAGAACAGAAGACAAACACTTTCTACATTTACTTACCTTCTTACACAGTTTACTCACTCGAACTTATCAAAAACATTTGCTCAGATACATCTAGCTATGTTCCACTTGTTCACCAAACATACAGTGAACTTAAGCTCGAAGATGAAAAAGAAGATGACTTTATGTTTAGAACGTTACTTAATACCCTTAAGAACGCTGAAAGCCTTGAACTCAACGTTTCAATGCTTCATCACTCAATTTGTGTTTATAACCACAGATTAACAAACATCTTATCTCCAAACGATATCTTGTCTGAACACTTCAATGATTACGCTAGTGAAGTAAGTGATAACATCTATCACCCAATGAAGACTTATGACTCATTCGGCTTATATGCTCTTCCAATTGTAAACATCCTCAAGAAATGGCTTTACAGTGAAAGAGTTCTCTACAAGTTAGCGGATCAAGCTAGACTCGAACCTGAGTACGTAGAATTATCAGTCGAAGAACGTATCAAGAGAATCACAAAGATTCTCAACAGAGTAATTGATATCTTCAACGAACTTCATGATGACTTCTCAGATATCGATAATGAAAACTCAAACTACATTGAATCAGTTCAAAAGAAAGTTAGATATTTATCTAATAACGACAGAACTGTCAAAGGTAAGGTTGAAGTTATCCTTCTTACAATGGCGAGAGAACTTTATGAAAATGATGGTGATGTTGATAAATGTCCAACAATCGCTAAGGGTGCTGAAACCATCCAAATGCAAAGAAGTGGATTAATCAGTGAATCATCCCTCACAATGCCTATTAGAAGAGGCACATATGAAGAGACTGAATTAATGGGACTTGAAGATCCAGTATCTCCTGAAGAGAATGCTCTTAATGCTTATCTTGATAAGGAAGTTAATGAATTTGGTCAAGCCGCAGTTAACAAATTCATGCTCGAATCATTTGGAAACAATAAAGAAATTGATACTGAAACAATTGATATTAAGAATATGGAACAATTAACTCTTCTTATCTTAGGTATCATTAACTCTCAATTTGATGACTCAATCATCAATAAAGAAAGATTCGAAAATATCAATGTCAGAAACGGTAGTTTCGAATTACCAAAATATAAATTAACAAGAAAGGATAAATAATTATGTTTGAAAGCACATACGAAACATTAACTCATGTTGAACAAACTCAATTCAAAGATACTTTGAACAATTTATTATTTAAATGTTTCATTGTTCGTAAGGTTTATGACCGTGCGAGAAAAATGTCTAGACTTAACTCAGACTATTTATTCATCGAAAAACACATTGATATGTTCAATGACTACTTATCATTTGCTGGTCTTGATGTAGATATTGACGACACTAATGGTGTTATCTCCCTTCGCTCACTTGAAGGAAAGAACACTCTTAGACTTGATGGTGTTACAACACTCTTAATCTACTTATTAAGATACTATTACGAAGAACAAGTTGTCTTAAAACCAAACGCTACAGAAATCTTTATGGATACAAATGCTATTAAAGATTTATTAAAGGAAAAAGGATTCCTTAAAGTTAACAAGAAATTTAATATGACATCAATCTCATCTTCTATGAAGGTTCTTGGCCAATATAACATTGTCGCAAGAGTAGAGAACACATTCTCTGATTCATATTATTCATTCTATATTCTTCCTTCTATTAGACATGCTATCTCACAAATCAAGATGGACTATCTTACAGAAGAAATCGATCGTCAAGCTTCACAAAGTGAAGAAGAAGACGCATTAATGTAGGAGGTAAGTTATGCTTAGTTTAAATAAATTACGTTTAATCAACTGGCACTTGTTCTCAAACGAAACATCAAACATCGATAATGTCACATTCCTTACAGGTGCAAACGGTACAGGTAAATCAACAATCATCGATGCTATCCAAATTGTTTTACTTGGTGACACAACAAGCCGTAACTTCAACAAAGCTGCTAACGATAAATCAGCTCGTACTTTAATCTCATACCTTAAAGGTGATACAGGTGAAACTGTTAATGGTGAAGTTAGCTATATCCGTCCAGGAAGATTCTCTTCATATATCGTTCTTCAATTCTTTGATGATAAGAAACAAAAACCATTCACATTAGGTGTTGTCTTTGATGTATATGAAGATGAAACTCAAGAGCATAGTTTCTTCTATATCAATGATTCATTCCCAAGCAATGACTTTGTAAAGAATGATAATGGTAAAGATAGACCATGTACTATCAAAGAATTCGCTGAATTTGTTAAAAAGAACTACGCTAGTGGTGAATACAAATTCTTCGAATCAAATGTTCAATATCAATTATTCTTAAAAGATGTCTTCGGTGCTCTTCCAGAAAAGTACTTCTCACTCTTTAAGAAAGCTGTTTCTTTCAGCCCAATCACAAATATCTCTAACTTCATTACAGAATTCGTCTGTGATATCGACTACAAGATTGATATCGAACCAATGAAGAAGAATATTGAACAATACAAACTTCTTGAACTCGAAGCAAAGAAGATCAAAGACAAAATCGTTTCATTAAATGAAATTCGTGATGTCTTCTTAGTTCTTAGCAAAGCTAAACAAGATGCATTACTCGCTGAATACTTCTCAGAAAGAGTAGTAAGTGAATCTTCATCAGTCTTAATTCAAAAGCACAAACGCACAATTGAAGAAAATGCTGGTCGTATCGAAGAAATCATTTCAATTATTAATGACTACAATAACGATATTGCTGCCCTTGAACGTAAGAAAGAAATCTTACTTGCTCAAAAGATTGGTTCTGATAACTACTCAGCATCAGTATCTATCTCTGCTCAAAAAGATGCTATTGATGCTAAGATCAATAACATCAAATCAGCTTATCAAAACCTCATTCGTTCTTTAAATAAATATAACTTCTCATTAAAGCAAAATGTCGGAGCGTTCCTTAACGCAACTCATGCTTTATCAAGAGAATCATTAAGTAACACTCTTGTTACAAGAATGGATGCCTTCATTGAAAAATCACATGATGTATTAAAAGTAATCGCTCATGTTGAAGATCTTATTAATAAGAATTCTTTAACAAAAGACGCTCTTAAGTCATATCAAAAAGCAACTCTTGAATACGTAAGAAGTTCTAACACTGTCTCAAGCTTACTTGAAAACGCTCTTGATGATGCATACGTTAATCTTTCTAACCTTAATCAAGATGTCTCACACATGTCTGGTGGTTCTAAACCATTCAACGCTCAATTCTTAGCAGTTAAGAATGAACTTGAAAGAGAATTAGTTAAGTTACATAAAGATGCCAAAGTCCAAATTTACTGTGACTTAGTCGATATTACAGATAAACGTTGGACAAAAGCTATTGAAGCAGCAATCTACTCTCAAAAGTTTAATCTCTTCGTAAACGAAGAATACTTTGAAGAAGCTGATGCAATCCTAAAACAAATCATTGCAAGAAACTTCACAAAAGTATCTCTTGTCGATAGTGAAAGACTTATTGAAAGAGGTTTCAAAGCAAAAGAAGATTCTGTTGCAACAGTAATCTCTACAAAGCATGAAGGCGCTCGTGCATATACTAACTATTTATTAGGTGGTATTTATAAGTGTGAAACTTTCCAAGAAGCACGTGATTGTGGTTCTGGTCTTCTTCCAGATTGTACAGGTTATAGATCATATTCAACATGGTATTTAAATAAGAGACTTGCTGATATTGAATATATCGGAACAGTTCTTGGCCAAAGCGCATTAGATGCTAAGAAGAATGAACAAAATGCCGCTAAAGATTTAGTTAATACTCTTAAAGCATTAGTGGATGCTGTTCGTGGTGTCTCACTTTGCCAAGTTATGTCTTCTAACGAATGTGAAAACTTCTGTGCAGTTATTTCATCAAATGAATCTGAATTAACATCACTTTCTAAAGAAAAAGCAAGTTTAGATGAAGATTTATCTACAAGCGAACTTAAAGATGTTAATGAAATCGATGCAAAGATTAAAGAAATCGATGCTGATATTGCGGAAATCTCAACTCGTAAAGAAGCTCTTATTAAAGAACAAGGCGCTCTTGAACTTGAATCTAAGACATTAAGAGAAGTTACAATCCCAGGATTAATCAGTAGTGCAGATAACCTCAAAGCAGGATTAAGCAATAAGTACACAAGAGAATTCATTGAAGAAGTTGCTGAACCAGCATTTGCTAAAGCAAAAGCAACAATGTCTCTTGAAAAGATCAAATCTGACGCTGAAGGACAAAAGAAAGTTCTTGCCATTAGAATTGGTCAAATCAAATCTAAGTTATTTAACTTACGTAGTATCTATGTTGCTGCTAATAACCTTTACTATGCATCAACTGATGAAAACTCAAATAAGGAATTTGATGATGAATTAGCGTTATTAACTGATTATCAACTCCCAACATACGAACAAAAGATTATGGTTGCCCATGAAAACGCTATCAAAGAATTCAAGGATGACTTTATCTACAAACTTCGTACATCAATTGAAACAGTTAAAGCACAAATTGATGAACTCAATGCCGCACTTAAAGACGTCAAGTTCGGTAAAGACTCATATAGATTCATCGTTACACCTAACAAAGATTTCTCTGATTACTATGATATGATCACAAGTGATTTATTGCTCAACCCACAAAGTGGCAGTAATGACTTTGTTGATCAATATGGTCCAGTAATGGAAGAACTCTTCGGTCTCATCTCTTCAAGTAATATTGATGATGCTGTACAAAAAGCTCAAATTATTCAAAATATTGAAAAATTCACAGACTATCGTACATATCTCAACTTTGACTTACTTGTTAAGAGAGGAAACTTCGCTATTGAATCATCTTTATCAAGAACATTCAAGAAGCAATCAGGTGGTGAAACACAAACTCCATTCTACATCTCAATCTTAGCTTCATTTGCTCAAATGTACCGTGTTAAGAATGAAAAGAACAATGACACAATGCGCTTAGTCATCTTTGATGAAGCATTCTCTAAGATGGATAGTACACGTATTAAAGAAGTTGTTGCTCTTATCAAATCATTCGGATTACAAGCTATCTTATCTACACCAAGTGAAAAGATCCGTGACCTTGCTAACAGTGTTGACCTTATCTTAGTCGCAATGCATGATAACAAGAAGTCTCGTTCTTACCTTGATAGATACAAAGAAGTTAAGTAATTAACTATCATAAAAGGCTCTAACTTGGTTAGAGTCTTTTAATTAATTTTTATCAAAAAACACGCCAGAGATGACGTGTTTTGTATTTTTAAGTAATTACTTAAGGTCTCGTTTACAGAAGATAAGTGCTCCGAAGACTCCGAATACTGAAGTCCACGCTATATTTGAAATAATATTGGCAATAAATAGTTTGTTTTCAATTGCTGGCGCACCAAGAAGAGAAGCTAATATTGATTGTGAACCGATAATGTAAAATGGATCAATGAATCTAACAACTTGATCAAGATAGTAAGCCCCCTTGAAAGAATTAGCTAAGTCCATGTAGAAATCATACATATTATTGTTTCCTTGTTCTAAAGCTTTTTGAGCTGATTCTAAGTTTGCAAGATATCCATCTCCGAGTTCCTTTGTAAACATTGGGACAACAGTTAAGAAGATGATTGGGATAAGAATTAATGGAATTGATGGACCAATATTTCTTGTGAGAGTGCCACAGAACACTGTGAAAGATGTAATAGTTATATAGGCTAAGCAACCAGAGACAACATATTTAATGATATAGTCTGCTGAAAAAGCTGTTTCTTTAATAATAGTTTTTTGTCCATCAATAATTTCATTTGGGAAAAATCCTTTTCCAAATATACAACCAAGAATCGTTGAAAGCCCAACATAGCTAATAAGAAGAGCAAAGGTGAATAGTAAACCAGTAATCAAAAGTGAAATATAAATTTTTAGTTTAGAATTACCAACGACTACTTTGTTTCTAATTGTGCCTTGGCTAAATTCCAAAATAGTGAAGATAGCCAAGTTAATAGGGATAGCGATTCCAAAGTTTTGACCTGGGTTAAATGAGTTCAATAACATATTTTGACCTGTCGCCATTGAGTGGAATCCTTTACCACCAATCGTATCAAGGACAAGGAAGACTAAGTTGAGGATAATCGCGAGAGCAAGACCAATGAATAAAGTAATTCTTAATCCAAGATCTCTTTTTAATTTGAAGAATGATGCTTTTAATAATGCGAACATATTATTTGCCCTCCTTCATAATGTTGAGGTAGTATTCTTCGATTGTTTCTTCATTTGAAACAAGTCTTTTAACTTCAACTCCACCTAAGACCAATGCCTTGTTGAGTTCACCAGAAGTGATTTTAGTGTCAAAGACACGGAAGTTATTAACACCAATCTCCTTATAATCAGTAATATTGATTGATTTAAATACTTCTTCAGTCTTAGCGGCATTATCTACGATAATTTCGAGTGAACTTCTGCATTCATCTCTTAATTGATCAGCTGTGATTTCTTTAATTAACTTACCATGAGAGATAATTCCGAACATTGTTGCAACTTTTTCAAGTTCACTTAAGATGTGAGAAGAAATCATAAATGTAATTCCTTGCTCTTTATTAAGTTTAATGATTAAGTCACGGAGTTGAGCGATACCTTCAGGGTCAAGACCATTCATTGGTTCATCAAGAATCATCATTTGAGGATCATTTAATAAACAAAGTCCAATGCCAATTCTTTGTCTCATACCAAGAGAGAAATCTTTTACTTTTTTCTTTCCAACTCCAGCAAGGCCAACTGTGTCGATGATTGAATCAATCTTTGCTTCATCTACTGGAATTCCAAGATACATTGAAGCGTATGATAAGTTATCCTTAGCATTCATTGTAGGAATTAAACTAGGTGCTTCAACGATTGCCGCTAATTTCTTTTTGGCGTCATGGATTCTTTTATCGTTTGCTTCAATACCAAATAATGAATAGGTACCAGAAGTAGGGATAGTGAGTCCTGTAATAAGACGCATGATAGTTGTTTTACCTGCACCATTTTCACCAACAAGTCCATAGACTGAACCAGCAGGGATGGTCATAGATACATTGTTAACAACTTTTTTACGATACGTCTTAGAAATGTTTGTTGTTGTAATTGCGTTTTCCATTTTTTATTTTATGAATGAGTTTTCAACCATAGGTTGTACTGCATCCGCCTTTACTAAGGCAACTCCTTTCTTTATATCGGCTAATATGATTAAAGATTCACCTGGTTCAATATTAAACATTTTTCTAATATTAGCAGGGATGACGATTTGACCTTTATCGCCTACTTTACATATGCCGACCGCTTTTTGTGGTTTGTTGGCCATATAAGCCCTCCTTTTTGTGGTATAATATTTCCCACATTTCCCACAAATCATACAAATATTATTAATAATAGTCAATATAATTTTGATTAGTAGTGGAGTTTATGGTAATATTTACTCATTCTAAAAGAAGGAGATAAATAACACATATATGGACCCCTTGTCGTGGCTTTATGTCGCAATTATCATTATCTTAGTGTTCTTAGCAGGAACTTTCTCTGCTACAGAAACATCATTCGCTTGTTTAAATCAATTTAAAATGCGTGTCCTTGCTGATGACGGAAATAAAACAGCAAAACGCGTTATTAATAGATACGAAAAATTTGAATACACTCTCATAACTTCTCTAGTTGGATATAATGCAGTGTCTATCTTTGTTTCAATGATTTCAACCTTCTTGTTTAAGAAGATTTTTGATGGTGTCATCAACGATGAAATGGTTTCTTTAATTACTACCGTAGTGATGACCATTATCGTTTATTTATTCTGTGACACAATTCCTAAGCTAGTAGCGAGATCAATCCCAAATAAGATGGCAATGATTCTTATTTATCCATCATTATTTTTCTATTACCTTTTATGGCCAGTAATTATGTTCTTTTCTCTTATCACTAAGTTAGTGAATAAGATTATGAAAACAGATGATATTCCTACTATGACCGAAGAAGATTTCACCAACGTTGTTGAGGAAATCCAAGAAGAAGGTCAAATGGAAGAAAATGAATCAGATATTATTTATAATTCTTTGGATTTTACTGATACATCAGTCCGTGAAGTTTTAACTAAACGCGAAAAGATGTTTGTTATTGATTTAAAAGATATTTCTCGTGAAAAATTACATGAAATTATCTTGAACTCTTCATATACACGTATTCCTGTTTGCTATGGAAGCATTGATAAGATTGTTGGCGTTCTCCACGTTAAAAACTACATTAAGGCATATCTTAAAAACCCTAACGTAGCGATTTTATCAACCCTTCAAAAACCATACTTTATCACACCTAAGATTATGGCGGACGATATGATTGAAGGTTTTAAAAAGCATAAAACTCATATCGCTATTGTAAAAGCTGATAGCAAAGTTGTAGGAATGGTTACTATGGAAGATATCCTTGAAGAATTAGTAGGGGATATCCATGAAGATAACATCTTAAAAAGAAGGGGGAACAAATAATGAGACCTCTTGATTATGTTTTAATCGCAATTATCGCCCTTCTTGTTATCCTTTCAGGTATTTTCTCTATGTCTGATATGGTCTATGGAGTTGTTAATCAACTCCGTCTTAAAAAAGATGTTGAAAATGGTAGTAAACGCGCGAAAGTCGCTCTTAACTTTGCAGAAAATTATGACACAACCATTACAACCATCCTTTTCTCAAATAACCTAGTTAACATCGCTGCATCATCATTATCAGCTATTGTGGGTACACGTGTCTTCTTGTTAGGTGGGCTTAATAACGCAGAACTTGCTGGTACTTTAACTTCGTTAATCCTTTTAGTGGTTATCCTTATCTTTGGTGAAATTGTTCCTAAGGTAGTTGGTAGAGTCTATTCATACCCATTATCAAAATTACTTGCTTATCCAATTTTAGTCTTAAAGTATATCTTCTTCCCATTTGTGTATATCACATCAGCGTTTGGAAGACTTGTTACAAAACCAATCACTAAGAAAAAAGAAGAGGAAGATGCTCCAGTAAGCGATGAAGAACTCCAAGAAATGGTTGACCAAATTGAGGAAGATGAGGTTATTGATGAAGATCAAGCTGAACTTCTTAGATCTGCGATTGAATTTAAAGAAACAGAAGCTCATGAAATTATGACCCCTCGTGTTGATATGTTTGCCTTCAACATTGAAGATAACATCGAAGAATTAACTCACGATGATGATATCTTCTCTCACTCACGCGTTCCTGTTTATCAAGACACGATTGATAACATCATCGGCATTTTACCAACTAAGCGTGTCTTAAAATGTATGCTTGCAAAGCAAAAGATTAATGTTAGTGAAATGCTTCTTCCAGTTAAGTTTGTTCCAGGATCAATGCCTATCTCTAACATTTTAGAGAATATGAAAAAATCACAAACTCACGTTGTTATTGTAAAAGATGAGTTTGGTGGTACAGATGGTTTATTAACCATGGAAGATATCTTAGAAGAATTAGTAGGGGAAATCTGGGATGAAACAGATATTCCTGTTGAATTCACAAGAAGACTTAATGAAAACACTTACGAAGTAGATGGGTCAATGAATATTAATGATTTCTTCGATTTAATTGAAATGGAAGAAATTGAAGATACTGACTTTACAACTGTTGGTGGTTGGGTAATTGATAAACTCGAAAGATTCGCTAAAGTTGGTGATGAATTCGAATATCAAAACTTAACTGTTGAAGTTATGGACGCAACCGAGTTTACAGTTGAAAAAGTTAAAGTAATTGTTCATAAAACAGAAGAGGATGAGTAATATCATCCTTTTCTTTTGAAAATCTATATTCATAGAATATAAAAATATTTTTCGGCAATTTTATGAAAAGTCTTCCTATTAATAAGTGGGAGGGCAAAGAAGTGACGACTTTGTTGTTCTTCAAAGAACCTATTGGTTATTTCAATAGTTCATGAGTGATTTATTAGTGATTGCACTAATTCTCGTGCTCTTATATTTACTCAAGAAGTAAATAAAAAGTCTCCACGAGGAGACCCAATAACTATTTAAATTATAAAGGAGTGATTGAATATAGTCAATAGGTTCTCCCTCACTTGGTCATGACCTTGTGGGGTCTTTTTCAATTAAGCTCCTATAGATTTTATATACTTCATCAGTTACTTCATCTAATGTTTTGTTTTCGTTATATATAACAAAGTCAATTCCTTCAATATTATCTTTATTGAACGAAACACGATCATTTTTTAATCGTTCTACGATTTTTTCAGGCTTATCTTGTCTTTCAATCATTCTTTTTTCTCTTTCTTCTTCAGGTGTTTCAATAAAGAAAGAAACAAGGTGTTTATCATTTAATGCTTTGAATGATCTCAGCCCATTTGGATCAAGCACGACAACTTTGTTATCTGCCACTTCAGATTTACTGCATCCATAAAAGTTACCGCTATAACAAGCGTGTTCAACTAACTTATCTTCTTTGATAAGATTTTCAAATTCTTCTTTGCTAACAAAATAGTAATCTTTTCCGTTGACCTCACCAACACGCATTTCACGTGTAGTAGTGGTAATGGCTTTTGTGATTCCGTACTTCTTAGCAAGGTTATACGCGATGACTGTTTTTCCTGATGCACTAGGGCCTGTTAAAATTATCATGCCCATATTATACCCAAATTTTTAGATAGTTTCTTTAAAAATTACAAAAAATATTAAAAAGAAATAGTTTCGATGAATTCGAGACTTTTTAACTTTTTTAAACTTTTTTCGGCACTTTTTCGATTTTGATACCTATTAATAAATAAAAAGAAAGGGGACCATTATGGGAAGAAATAGTAAAGACAATTCAATGGAAAAAAGAAAAATGGTTCAAAACATTTCCAGGGAGTATTTTGTTTGCTTAAGAAATCAAAGCTTAAAAAACTTCCACTTAACTCTTAACGAAGGGGGACAAAGAAAGGGTAAATCGCTCAAAGAGATTTGCGAGTACATTGCAAAAGTAGAGTATGCATTCGCAAGACTTGACGTTGTTGATAAGACCATTATTAACAATGACTTCTTTTATAGCGATGACCAATATTGGTGGGTAAATGTCTATCCTCAATCAACTTATTATCGCCTTAAAGTTTTAGCGGTATCACGTTTCTTAGAATCTTGGGATTTAGTAAATAAGGAATGCTAATATGCGGTTAACTCGCTTTTTGATGTTAATACCTTTGCTAGCAGAGATATTTATTCCTGAATATCCAATATTTGACGTTAGTGGGTTTAGTCACATCACGGTTCCACCTTTATCACCTAATAGAGATAACCCTATTAACATTGGTGTAATCTTTGGAAATGAAAGTGATTATACGTTAACTATTCGATATAAACATTTTTCTGAAGGTGGATCACATGAAATTTATAAGGAAGCAGGGCGCGCGAAGGAATTAAATACAACAGCGTATTTCCCTAAAGATAAAGTTGAATCAGGAAGAATCGCACTTTTTATATATGTGTATTCTGATGCGTTTCAAAATGGAGAAATATCTATTGGCATGACATTACATAGCATCATTCCTGCTAACGTTGCATTAACATCGAATTTTGTTACTAGTTTTGTTACAGAGACCAACTATTATTCGTATTCAATGCTTGGAAGGCCTGTTGAACAATATTACGCGGAAAAATATAAATTCTATGATTTTCAAAGAGAACAAGAACAAAGTTATTATAACTATTTAGATTTAGATAGAATTAACTTCAGTTATACATCCGCACCTGACGCTATATTCACATATCAAGATTGCTATATCTATCTTCAAAACTACAATCATTGGTTTGATAACATAGGCACAGTTTTTGGGAACTTTAGAAAAATACCTATCAGCATCATCAATAAAGGCGACGCATATCATTTTGAATTAAAAGACACTATTTATGTTGACAAGAACACGAATAGATTGTTTTCAGCATACCAAGAAAACACATTCCCAACAAAGAAACTGTTTCTACCAAAAAACGGATATACAACCGATAAAATTCAGATGAATTTGAATATAAAAGGAGTTGGCTACAATGAGGCAAACATCTCTCAAACGTTTTTGTTTTCGATTAATCGCAATTATTTTGGAGACTGTCATAACAGTGAGTATTGCATTTCGGGGTCGGAAGCCGAGTCAAACTTTGAATACGGAGAAATCGAGGAACGCTAAATGACAAACATGATTTTCTATGTCCTTTTACTAGCGTTAGCAACCACCTTCAGCAGTGGGGCAATGTGTTATTCTGGCGTTAATAGAACTTTCCTCTTACTACAAAGAGCAATTATGGAATATTCAGTTATTACTGTTGATGAAACTAGTAAGCCTTACTACGATCAAGAACTCTTGATAAGAGGAGTTAATGAATATTTTGAAGATAATTTAACTAGATATATCAAACATTACAAAACCGGTATTTATTTTATGAATGATGACGAATCATTTTGCCTAAATAACCATTGCCAAATAGTGAAAGTTTCACTCCAAGCATCTATAAACACCTTTTTTGACTATGACAAGGCAATGGTATTTACCATTTCATCATTGGAGGATATAAAGTGAACAACAAGTTATTAGATTTTATAAGCAATTCATTCCTATCCACGTATATTGTCGATTCTAATATCACCGATGTATCCTTCAATGGTGAGTCTATTTTCTATCAGCATAATTTCTTAGGGAGAAGAAAAGGGGACATTCAAATAAGTAAAGAGGAGGCTAGTGATTTTGTAAGACAGATAGCAAATTTAAGTGAAAAACAATTTTCATACGCTGAACCTGTTTTAGATATATCTATTGGAAAATTTCGTATTAATGCAGTCCATAGTTCTCTATGTCGAGTAAAAGACGAAAAGGCTATTTCGTTTTCAGTTCGTATTGGTTCATACGAATCAAAGATTAAAGATGATAAAGACTTTATGCCAAAAGAAATTCACGAATTTTTACTAAAACTAATTAGAAGACATGAATCAATGGTTATTGCAGGTGCAACAGGCACAGGCAAAACCGAATTGCAAAAATACCTATTATCGTTAATTCCAAGTTACACCAGAGTAATCATAATCGATAACATCCAAGAATTAGATAACATTCGTTCTAATGAAGATTTAGATATCACAACGTGGCAAGTATCAAAAAATGAAAACGGAAGTTTTGAAGCGTTGATTAAGAATGCGTTAAGAAGTAACCCAGACTGGCTCGTCATAGCTGAATCAAGAGGTAAAGAAATGATATATATCCTTAACTCAGTTATGACTGGTCACCCAATCATTACAACCATACACGCGAAAAGTTCAAAGATGATACCACATAGAATGGTAAGAATGATCCAAATGGGCGATAAATCACAAACTTATGAAGAGCTAATTGGAGATATCTATGAACATATCAAATATTACATTTATTTAGATAAAACCGTTGATGAAGATGGAATTATCCATAGGTATATCGATGAAATATCAGCGGTTGAAAACAATGAATTAAAACTTATTTATAAGAAAGGAGAAATTAACTATGAAGATAGTATCAATTGTAGGAATAGTAAGCGCAGTTCTTCTAGGAGCGTTAGCGTTTCTAGCCACAAATAACTATATCGTTGCAGCAGTAATGCTTGTACTTGCTCTAGGCTATTACATGCTAATTGCACACAAAATGATTAAAAAATACTTATCTAGAGTTCAAAGAACTCACGAATGTTATAAGTTCATTAACTCATTTTTAATTACTATGAGTGTAAAAGAATCTCTCACAGAAGCATTTTCAAGCGGAACATTAAATGCTTCACCAGAATTTAAAAAAGAGCTAGCAGATTTAGAAAATATGGTAGTGGAAGATCGAATCATTTATTTAAGAAGATATTTTGATTTAGCTATCTACAAAATGTTTATTAATGTTTTAAAACTCTATCAAGACCAAGGTGGAAATATCCTTGCTTTAGGAGAGACATTAATGCAAGAAACCACAATGGTAGAAAATAGTGTTACTAGATCATTTAATATTGGAATTAAAAAGATTGTTGAATACGCAATTCTTTGGGTATTAACATTCGCTATTTTAGTATTCATGAGATTTGGAATGAGTGATTTTTATATAACAATGTTAAACAATCGATTCTTTGTCTTTTGCTTAATTGTATTTTTCTTATTCTTTATCGCGGCATTCCATATCTTTTTACTCAAATTCACTAAGCTCTCAATTAAGGAGGATAAAGTAAATGAAGAAGATTAAAGAAAGAATCGAAAGATTAGGACTTAACTATAAAAAAGAACTCACATTCATGATTCTAATTTTGGTTATCGGAGTCTTACTATCTGCTATATCACCAATATTTACAAAGCAACTACAATACCTCTTCATCTTCCTTCTTTTAACCATCATCGTTGAATACATCTACAATAGTAGATATAAATCAATGGAGGAAAAGCAAAGAAAGGATGTTCAAGATGAATTTATCTCAATCTTCTCTTTCTTCAAAATCTATATCAAAAATGGAATGAATGTATATACAGCTTTAAAAGAAGTGAGCCAATTTGTTGGTCCTAAATTAAAGGAAAGGTTTGACCAACTATTACTAGATATAGATGGAGATAAAACTGTTACTCCTTTTATTAAGTTTTCTAAAACATTCGATGAATTAATCATTGAACAAATGATGATTAGTGTCTACCAAATGGTGGATGAAGGAAGTAACTCTCCATACTTTAATCAATTTGAAATTATCTTTAATTCATTATCAAATGAAATGCATGAAAAAGAGCTTCATTCAAAAGAATCTTCATTAACAACACAAAGTGTTGCGCCTTTAATGGGCTCTGCAATTTTAATTGTGTTAATTACTATCGGAATAGTAACCGTTATAGGAGAGATGGTCAGTGGCTTATAAATTAGGTTTTATATTATCGCTAATATTTTTGGTTCAATTATTTATCTTGCTAGGAGATATAGTCTCCATTCAAATGATATATACCAATTTAGATGCAGTAAGTGTAACTGCAGGTTACTTAATCTCTCAATCAGGAAGGATAACTGATCAAGTTCGAAATTTAGTTTTGAATGAGGCTGGTGCAACCATTGAATCTACTGGAGAAGAATCACCATTAATTGGTGGCTTGTTTACTTTCAAGATAACTAGAGAATATGAACCATTAATAATAAAAGAAGACGTTATGGAAATAAGCGTCGAAAGAAGTGTGGTGATTGGGTATTTCAATCCAGTCGGAAAGGAGAAAAGCTATGTCAGAAATCAAGGGACAATTACTTGGGATTATTCTAACAATCTCAATCTTTGGAGTCGTTTTAGCTGCTATGACAGCAGCCTTTAAGAACGTTTCACAAAGTGTTGCTGATCAAGCAACTAGCGCAGTTACAGAAACAGTTTAAACATTCTTAAGAAAGGACTAGAAATATTAAAGGCTGGGACACAGCCGGTTAGCTCGTTGATACTGTAATCACTAGATTACTTGAGCGAGAAGCCCCCCACTTCAAAATAATTATTTATTTAAGTGGTGGGAGTATGTCACAAGTAGCCTAAAAAATTGGTGTTTGTGAATGGTGGAGTTTGTAGTATAATCAACAAATGAAAAGAGGATACTCAAATGAACAAAATTGAAGAAATCAAAAAACAATTAGCTGTTATCGCTAAAGTAGATACAATCGATGAAGGCATGAAATTAAGTGAACTCGGCTTAGACTCTCTTGATGTTGTTGAACTACTTCTCCAACTCGAAGAACAATACGATATTCACTTCGATGATATCGATATGACTAATTTCAAAACTGTTGGCGATTTATTAGCTAGCATTGAACAAAAATTAAACTAATTTAGAAAAATTATAATTTTCTTATTGTTAAATTTATAAAGTTTTGATATAGTTTATCTTGCGCTTTTGAAATACTTGAAAACGCATGCGCCTACCTAGCTCAGTTGGTTAGAGCATCTGACTGTTAATCAGAGGGTCGTGGGTTCAAGTCCCTCGGTGGGCGCCATTCATAAACTGGCCCGTTCGTCAAGCGGTTAAGACATCACCCTTTCACGGTGAGGTCATGGGTTCGAATCCCGTACGGGTCACCATTTTGATAAAATACTCGTCTTATTAAGGCGAGTTTTTTATTTACTTACTAAGCTTAAAATATTTTAAAAACCTGTACGCATGTTTTTGTTCATAAATTCACATTTTCCCAACATTATTGTGATATTAGGCGAAAAATTGCTATTTTATTGAAAAAATTGCTAATTTTTAAGCAAAATGCCATATTTAAAAAGAGTTTATTTATGAATAAATATAGAATTGAATGCAATTCTTTAATGACTTATATTAATACAAGAAAATTATATTTTATTTATCGGGAGTTACTATATGAACTTGAATGTTATTAAGTTAGACCAAAACTGGAAATTAAAGTTCGATAACAAAGTATTAAATGCTTCAGTGCCAGGTGATATCACCATTGACCTTTTTAATGCTGGATTAATCAAAGATCCATATGTTGCAGAAAACTATAAAGACGCTGAATGGGTTGGAAGAAATGATTATGTTTATGAAAACCAATTAATCGTTACAAAAGAAATGTTGGAATACGATGTAATTGATTTAACTTTCAAAGGCATCGATTTATTCGCAGACATTTATCTAAATGATAATCTTATTGGTTCTACAAAGAATGCTTTCTTAGGCTACACATACAATGTTAAACAATACCTCAAAGAAGGCGTTAATGAATTAAGAGTTTTAATGCATTCAACTTTAAACACAATGGATAAGATTGATACAAAGGATTACTTTGCTATCTTTAATATCCCAAGAATCTTTGTAAGAAAGCCACAATGCCATTTTGGGTGGGACTGGGCACCAAAGATTTGTGCATTCGGTATCATTGATGACGTATATCTCGAACTTAAAAATAAATACCAAATTGAAGATGTTAGAGTTATTGCGGATGCTGAAGGAAATGTTCGTTTCCACGCTCTTTTAAACTATGATAACAAACACTTATATGGTCCTGACGACACTATCATTGTTCGTGGTGAAGAAGTTAAGGATGACAAGTTAGTTTACTATATTTCAAAAACCCCAAATGGTGATGAATATGAAAAATATGAAGCACCAATGATAGGTCACAAAAACTTTGCTGGCTTTAATGTTAAAGATTGTAAACTTTGGTGGCCTGTTGGTTATGGTGATCCAAACTTATATAACTATAAAGTTGAATTATACAGAGATGGAAAACTTCAAGATGTTAAATCAGGTAAATTTGGTTTTAGAACTGTTGAAGTAAAAGAAACTCCAATTGAACACAATAAGATTGGAATGAATTTCTATATTAACGGAGTAAAAGTCTTCCTTAAGGGTAGTAACTGGGTACCACCAGAATGCTTTACTGGTGTTATGAAGGATGAAAAGTACCGCGAACTTGTTAAACTCGCTAAAGAGATGAACGCAAATATCTTAAGAGTTTGGGGTGGTGGTGCTTATGAAAAAGACATCTTCTTCGATATTTGTGATGAAGAAGGTATCTTAGTATGGCAAGACTTTGCATTAGCTTGTGCAGATATTCCAGAAGAAGAACCAGACTTCTTAAATAATTTCCTTGAAGAAGTAAGATATCAAATTAAGAGATTAAGAAATCACCCATCATTAATTTACTGGTGTGGTGGTAATGAAAAGACAGGTACCTATGGTAACTGCATTACTCATGGCGATACGTTAGTCAACGTTACAATGTATGGAATTGTTATGGATATGGATGGAACTCGTCCTTATAGAAGACAATCTCCACACTCATACACTGATATTGGAAACGATCCATCAAGCGGTGACTCACACTTTAACTGTTTTGAAAGTTGCTTAACAAAAGGTCTTTCAACATATAGAGACTCTCTTTCTCAAAAAGTTGTTCCATTCGCATCAGAATGTGCAGTCTTAGGTCCTTCTTCAGAAGAAACGTTAAGAAAGATCTTCCCTGAAGATAAGATTTGGCCAATGAATGAAATGTGGGTTGATAGATTTATGGAAAACCCATACAGTGCACTTCAAGGAATGAACTTCCCAGTTCGTGAAAGAGTCTATGCTGAACAATTATTTGATAAGATTGATGGTTTTAAAGATTTCATTCAAAAAGCAATGATTGCGCAAGCAGAATCATTAAAGGCAGAATCAGAATTCTCAAGAGCACATACAGACAAAACAGGTGCTTTCTTAAACTGGATGTTTGATGATATTTGGCCAAGTGGAACTTGGGCAACTGTTGACTACTACTTAGAGCCAAAGGAAGCATATTATCAACTTAGACGTTCATTCGAACCAAATCTTGGTTCATTCTACGATGATAATAAAGGTAAAACTCACTTCTTCTTTGATGTTCAAGCGAAAGAGGCATTTGATTCAACTGTCTTAGTCAGCGCTAAAACATTTGATGGTAAAGAATTGTTTAATAAAGAATTTGCAGTTAAAGCATCTAATGCAAAACCATTCGATGTTGAATTAGATGTTGCTAATAATAAAGAATGCTACTTTGTTGCAACATATAGCATTGGAGACACTAAGAAGAAAACATTCTATTCTTCAAAGATGTATGCTCATGAAAAATTCGATGCAGATTTCTCATATGAAGTAGAGAAGGTATCTGCAAATAACATTTTAGTAAAGATTCACGCTGAATCATTTGTTAAGAGTTTATTCATCCACTTTAAAGATAACTATAAATACAAATATAGTGATAACTATATCAATATGGAAAAAGGTGATGATGTTGTAATCAATATTACTTCAAAAGATAACATTGATATTAATGGCATCATGTTTGAACCATTTAGAGGATAATAACAATTAATAAATATAAGAGAAGGGATTGGCGACAATTCCTTTTTCTTTGTTTTAAAATAAACGCCAAATTGAAAAACAATGGAATTGCTAATACAATATTTGTATGCCAATGACAGAAGAACAAATGAGAAAATTATTATCAAAAGATATTAAATCCAAAACTCTTTTGGTATCTTTAGAAAACCTAGATTCAATTATTAAAGAGCACATTGATGATGGCTGGGAATTAAAGAATAAAGTAGAAGTAAATGGTAGATACAAAATCACTTTCACAAAAGTTAAATAAATGAAGCATTGTATATTAGTAAAATTTAACAAAGATTTTCACTGGAAAAGTGAATTAGATAATATTCAAAGAATCTTTGATTCTATTGATGTGGTAGGTGTTAATTTCATAGAGTATATAACCAATTGTATTGATAGAGAAAATAGGTACGATCTTCTCATCAGAATCGATATGCAAAAAGATTCTTTATCATTATATGATTCTTGTCCAAATCATCATGAATGGAAAGATACTTATTCAGCTAAAATTGAGAAAAAAGCTATCTTTGATTACGAATAAGAGCGAGGAAAAAGCTTGCTCTTTTTCTTTTGTATACAAATTGTAATAAATATAACTTTACTTTTTTAATCTAAATATTCATAATATTTGCGGTTACATATAGGAGGAAAAATGTAATTATGCAATATACAAAGGATGTACAAAATATGTGCAAAGTTAACTGTGGTGCTTCCCACGGTTGTGCTCCAATTCCAGAAGAAGGAAAATGGGTATATTCAAGAGAAATCAAAGATATCAGTGGTTTCACACACGGTATCGGATGGTGTGCTCCAGAACAAGGTGCATGTAAGATTTCTTTAAATGTCAAAGAAGGCATTATTGAAGAAGCATTAATTGAAACAATTGGTTGTTCAGGTATGACTCACTCAGCTGCTATGGCATCTGAAGCAATCGTTGGTAAGACACTTCTCGAAGCTGTCAACACTGACTTAGTTTGTGACGCTATCAACACAGCAATGAGAGAATTATTCTTACAAATCGTCTATGGACGTACACAATCAGCATTCTCTGAAAACGGTTTAGCTGTTGGTGCAGGTCTTGAAGACTTAGGTAAGGGTTTACGTTCACAAGTTGGTACAATCTACTCAACAAAGGAAAAAGGTCCACGTTACCTTGAATTAACAGAAGGCTATATCACATCATTAGCACTTGATGAAGATTCTGAAATCATTGGTTACCAATATTTATCACTTGGTAAATTCACAGACTTCTTAAAGAAGGGTGATTCTCCAGAAGTTGCTCTTGAAAAGGCAAAAGGCCAATATGGTCGTTACAACGATGGTGTCAAGTTCATTGACCCACGTAAGGAATAATTAGGGAGGATAGAACAATGGCTTTATTTGAAGGTTATGAAAGAAGAATCGCACAAATCGAAAAATGCTTAAATGAAAATGGCATTGCTTCAATTGAAGAAGCTGAAAAGATTTGTAAGGATAAAGGTTTAGATGTTTACCAAATGGTAAAAGATATCCAAACTATTTGTTTCGAAAACGCTTGCTGGGCATACACAGTTGGTGCTGCTCTTGCAATTAAGAACAATGCTAAAGACGCTGCTGAAGCTGCAAAGTGGATCGGCGTTGGCTTACAAAGCTTCTGTATCCCAGGATCAGTTGCTGATGATCGTAAGGTTGGTTTAGGACATGGTAACTTAGGCGCTATGTTATTAACAGAATCTACAAAGTGTTTCGCATTCTTAGCAGGTCACGAATCATTCGCTGCTGCTGAAGGTGCTATCGGTATTGCTAAAAAGGCAAACAAAGTCCGTAAAGAACCATTAAGAGTTATCTTAAACGGTTTAGGTAAAGACGCTGCAAAGATCATTTCAAGAATTAACGGTTTCACACACGTTGAAACACAATTTGACTACTTCACAGGTGAAGTTAAAATTGTTAAAGAAACAAAGTATGGTAACAACCCAGATAGATTAGCAGTCCGTTGCTACGGTGCTGACGATGTCCGTGAAGGTGTTGCTATTATGCACATGGAAGGTGTTGACGTATCTATTACAGGTAACTCTACAAACCCAACACGTTTCCAACACCCAGTTGCAGGTACATATAAGAAAGAATGTATCGAACAAGGTAAGAAGTACTTCTCAGTTGCTTCTGGTGGTGGTACAGGTCGTACATTACACCCAGATAACATGGCAGCAGGTCCAGCTTCTTATGGTATGACAGATACTATGGGTCGTATGCACTCAGACGCTCAATTCGCAGGTTCTTCATCAGTTCCAGCTCACGTTGAAATGATGGGACTTATCGGTATGGGTAATAACCCAATGGTTGGTGCTACTGTTGCAGTTGCTGTTTCAGTTTCACAAGCTTTAGCAGCTAAGTAATTACATTTACTCCAAAACATATTAGAGATCTCAGCAATGAGGTCTCTTTTTATGTATTTGCAATGATATTTATATTTCGCAAAAATAAAAATTGTTAAGATATGCGAAATGAGATATAATATAAGTGCGAAAGGATATTACATAGTAATATATAGATTTATGAAAATTATCGAACGCAATTATCTAACAAAATTAATAGAAAATATCAATGTTCCAGATATTAAAGTGATTACCGGAATTAGACGTGCTGGAAAATCAAAATTATTTGATCTTTTTGAAGGTTATTTAAAGAAAGATAAAGCTAACAACATTGTAAGAGTTCTATTAACAAAGAAAGAATATGAATCATTGCTAGATAAAGATGAATTGTACAAATATATCAATAGCAATTACAAAAAAGGTAAAAACAATTTTTTGCTTGTTGATGAAATTCAATTATGCAAAGGCTTTGAAACAATTATTAACTCAATTCATGATGAAGAAAGATTTAATATCTATTTAACTGGTTCAAATGCCTTTCTTTTATCTAGTGATTTAGCTACTCTTTTTGGAGGTAGAGTATTTGAGATTAATGTTTTGCCATTCTCATTCAAAGAATACTGCGTATATTTTGAAAGTGGTGTTGAATCTTTTGACGACTATGTGTTAAAAGGCGGGATGTCCGGTTCTTATTTATATAAGAATAGTGATGATGGATTTAAATATGTTGATGGCATTCTTAAAACAACAATTATTAAGGATATAATACAAAAATATAAAATCGAAAACGAAGAATTGATGAGAATGATAGCAAGATATTTGATGGACACCATTGGCAATAAAACATCATTTAGAAATATTGCAAATTCATTAACAAATAATTACACAAAAACAAATGACAAGACTGTTGCATCATATGTAGATTATTTATGTAAATCATTCCTTTTTTATCCTATCTCACGTTTCGATATAAAAGGCGGGGGATATCTTCAAACCGAAAAGAAATATTATCTATCAGACTTATCATTTAGATACGCAGAATTAGGTACCAAAAAAATCGATTATGGATTTGTTTATGAAAATCTTGTTTGTCTAGAACTTCTTAGAAGAGGATATGAAGTATATGTAGGTGTTCTTTATAATAAAGAAGTTGATTTTGTTGCCGTTAAAAATAACAAAAGAATCTATATTCAAGTAGCAGATGATATCTCAAAAGACGAAACTTTCGAAAGAGAAGTTGGGCCTTTATTAAGCATTAAAGATTCGTATCCAAAAATGGTTATTGCAAGAACAAGACATAGTGAATCTGATTATAAAGGTATTGCGATTGTTGATATAGCAACATGGCTATTGGAATAGAGATTTATATTTCGCAAAAATAAAAACTTTTAAGAAATGCGAAATAAAATGATTCCAGCTCACGTTGAAATGATGGGACTTATTGGTATGGGTAACAACCCAATGGTTGGTGCTACTGTTGCAGTTGCTGTTTCTGTTGCTCAAGCAATGGCTAAGTAATTACATTTACTCCAAAACATATTAGAGATCTCAGCAATGAGGTCTCTTTTTTGACATCAAAAGTGCCATATGTAACAAAACAATATATTTTATTAATAAATAAAAATTTAGGTATAAAATATACATGTTTGTTTTAGACTTGTTTTACAGGGGGATAAGCCTATGAAGAATAAAAAGAACAAATTTAACTTTTATAGCAATAAATTTAGAAGAGGTTTAGGTATTTCTATTTTAGTGATTGGAGCCGTTATCATTAGTTCCATCATTGCAGTTGTTCAAACCAATTCATCAAAAGAAAAACAAAAAGCTAATGGCATTAATGCATTAAACGAAATTCAATTAACACTCGAGAATAACAACGAAACAATTGAAGAGATTACTTTTGAATACAATAAATTAAATCAAAACACAACTGAATCAGCTGCGGATTTGATTGAAAGATCTAATTATGTTGTAAATATTGTTGATGCAGTAGATCAAGCAAAAGAGATTAAAACTACATGTGAGAGTTTGGCTAATTTAAAAACTGATTTAGGCTTAGGAACAATTGGTATTGTTCAATCAGACGGAACTGTTCTTGCTTGTAGTGATCCAAACATCAATACTCTTTCTGATTTACATGTTGATTCATCTGACTTAGATGATTTATTTATTAGGGGAACCAAATATACTGTCGATGAAGTTGTAACATTTGCTCCTGTTAAGAACCAAAATGGTAATAAAGACTTCTTTATGTATTCTTCTCCTGTATGTGAATATAAAGGCAATAAATATTTTGCTGTTTTGAATTTCTCAAACGAACATCTTGAAACTCAATTGGCGGGAATTGACCGTATTGAAAATGTTATTAGTGGATTATCTGTTGGAAAGGACGGCTTCTTCTTCGCAATTGATAAAAGCACTGGAAAGTTCATTTATTTTAATCACGGTAATACTAATTTGAATGATGAAGATTACGTTTCACATGGTTTTGAAGAAAATGCTGCAAAAGATGGCTATTCTGGTTATCAAAAGATTGATGGTGTTAAATACTATTGCGTAGCAATGCAATCTAATACCGTTACTTATGGTAAGTATTTAATTGTTTGTGCTGCTATTGATCAAACAGCTCTTATTAATAAGAATTTACTCACCATTTCTATTTCATGTTTCTCATTCATTCTTGTTGCATGTATTGTTTATGGACAAGGAATGATTTTAGATAGAGAAATCGCTAACCATTTCATTCTTGTTGAAAATAGAGTTAAAGAAAAAATTAGAGATGACAAAATTGGAGGTGTCGGCGCTTATACTGAAGAAGAAATAAAAGAACGCGTACGCATCCAAATGGAAGAAATTATCAGCAAGAAGAAAGATAATGAATTAAGAAGAAAAAATATCGGCTTTAGAAATAGAAGAGGCGCTCAAAGATATTTCCAACCATATGTTTTCAATAATATGCTTCCAATCTTCATTATTGGTATTGTTGCAATTTTTGCATTGGTTTTCTTCTCTCAAACAATCATGACTGTTCAAGATGCAACAACAACTTCATATACTAAACTAAATGAAATTGGCTTATTGATTGAGGAAAATAACGATAATACAGAAAAGATTTCTGAATTTGTATCTAGTCAATATTTATCAAAAAATAAACTTTTAGGTTATACACTTTCAAATGAAATCTCTGATGATGGTATTGGTGGTGCGTTCGATTATGATGACGCTGATAAAGATACTTTCAAAATCATGTATACCAACAGTGATGGAGATAGAGTGCCAGCATTAGATGATTTCGGTAATGCAAGATATTCTAGAAGATTTAGCCCTGAACTAGTTACAATGTGTGAAAACAATGACCTTAACTCAATTACTATTTTTGACTATGAAGGTTATACAATTTTGACTAGTGGAGCTGACTGGACTTTCGCTTTATCAAAGAATGAGGGTGACCAATCATACGAATTTAGAAAAATTATTGAAGGTCCAAATGATTCTTATATTCAAGAATACCAAGAAGATGATGATGGACAACATAACCAATATATTGGTTCTGCTTTCTATTATTATGCTTATAAGGATGCTAGTGGTGTCACAAGACACACAAATAAAGCAATCTATGATAAATATAAAGCTAATGATGCTGAAACTATTAGTACATATGGTGTAATTCACAAACATAGAGGTGTTATTCAAATTTCTATTAATCAAAAAACGCTTGAAAGTATTTATAGAATCGCCTCTTTAGACTATTTACTTGAAAACTCTTCAGTATATGGTTCTAAGTCATATTTCATCGCTTTCGATGACTCTAATGAACACAACGTAGTGTTCGCACCACAAAGTCGTTCTGAATTCATTGGAAGAACTGCTAAGGATTTAGGAATCAGTGAAAACGCATTCTCCTATAACTCAATCTATAATGGTTTTATTAAATTAAATGGTCAAAGATGCTATCAAAGCTATAAATATGTTGATGGATATTTCTTGGCCACAGTTATTCCAATGTCTGAGCTTACCTATAATAGACTTAACATCTCATTATTCACATTTGCTTTAAGTGCTATATTTATCTTTATTGGTTCTTCATTCTTTACTGTTACTAATAGTAAAACTGCTGAACTTTACCAAGATAAGATTAGAAGTGATGGTAAAGCACTTGCTAGCCCGGTTGGCTTTACTGTTACAGGCTTCAATGGTAAGAAGAAGAAAACAGTAAGTGCATATTCTAGACTCTTTAAAGTGGGATGGAATAGAATGACCCCTGAACAAAAATTAAGCTCAATTTTAATGGTTTATTTAACTATTGCGTCATTCTTTATTCTCGGTGTAATTATCTTTGCAATGACTAACGGATCTAGCGATTCGATCTTTGCTTACATTTTCTCTAATAAATGGGATAAAGGATTCAACTTATTCTCGATTACAGAAGCATTGATGATAATTTTAATTATCGTTACTGGAAGCAAGATTTTAAAATTCATTGTTAAATGGTTCTCAGCATCACTTGGTGCAAGAGCTGAAACAACTGGTAATTTAATTATTTCAGTCCTCAAGTATGGTGGTGTATTAGGAACAATCTTCTATGCATTATTCTTATTTGGATTTGACACTGGAGGATTGATTACATCTGCTGGAATCCTTTCCGTTGTTGTTGGTCTTGGTGCCCAAAGCTTAATTGGCGATATCTTAGCTGGTATGTTCATTGTCTTTGAGGGTGAATTCCGTGTTGGTGATATCGTTACAATCGGTGACTTTAGAGGTCAAGTTATTGAAATTGGTTTAAGAACTACTAAGCTTGTCGATGTTTCAAATAACGTCAAAGTATTTAATAACAGTGTTATTTCATCTGTCTTAAATATGACAAAAGAAAGTTCATTCGCTGTCGTGGATGTTTCAATTGAATATAGTGAAGATTTACAAAAAGTCGAACGTGTTTTATATGATGGATTCCCTAAGATTCGTAAGAAATTAAACGAAATTATTGAAGGTCCTTTCTATAAAGGTGTTGCTGAACTTGGTGAATCTGCTGTTGTTCTTAGAATTGTTGCTAACTGTGAAGAAAAAGACAGAATTCAATTAGCTCGTGATTTGAATAGAGAAATATTCCTTCTTTTCAAAGAAAACAATATTAATATCCCATTCAATCAAATTACACTTTCTTACTTAGAAGAAGGAGGAAAAGAAGATGAGAAAAATACAAATAATGACTGATTCATGCGCTGACTTCGATGATTCATTCTCTAAAAAGTATGATATCGCTTGTATTGATTTCACTATCTTCTTCCGCGATAGAGAAATTAATGTTGATGTTGGATATGATCACAAGGTAAAAGCTCGCGACATTTTTGGGGCTCTTAGAAATGGCGAACGAATCTATACTTTACCTGCAACAGAATATGAAATCGAAAAGAAACTTCGTATGTATTTAGACCAAGATATGGATATTCTCTATATCGGTTGTAGTGCGAAACAATCAGTTACTGTCACTAAAGTTAATAAAGTCGCTAAGCGTTTAGCAAAAGAATACGAGAATAACATTGAAGTTATTGATTCTTTAAATGCCGGTGCGGGCGAAGGTTTACTTGTTATCGAAGCATGTAAAAAACTTGAAGAAGGCTTTAACTTAGAAGAGTTAAAGAAATACATTTATAGCGTTAGAAAAAATGTTATTCAATTCGCTGTTCCTGAAAACTTAAGCTTTATGTCTAGGGCTAATAAGATTAACGCTGGAACTGCTATTATTGGTAACATGCTTGGTGTTAAACCAGTTCTTATCTCTGATAAAAACGGTGTTCAATGCGCATTGAAAAACGTTAGGGGCAGAGAAGAATCTTTACAAGAAATTGTTAAACTATTTAAGGAAAACATCCTCGATAGCGAAAAACAAGACATCACAATCATCCATGGTGATGATGAAGAAGCTGCTCTTTACGTTAAAAATTTATTACTTCAAGATGATTTTAAATGTCAAAATGTATTCACAATCTGCATTGGACCATCTGTTGGTATTACAATGGGGCCAGGAATGGTTGGTATATTCGGCTTTGGTAAAACAGTTACCTTTGAACAAGAAGACTAATATAAGTATTGGAGATCTCAATAGCGAGGTCTCTTTTTGTTAAGTATTTAGCGAATTTTTACAACATAAAGTGAAGTCATTTAATCACTATTTACACGTAGATAAAAATAATGAATGGTGCAATAATGTAATTGCAAAACATTTACAGGAGTACAAATATGGAATATGTGAGTTTGGTTTTGAGCGCTTTGGCTCTCACTGCATCTGTTATTATTTTAATTTTAAGCATCAAAAATAGAAAAACTGGAGATGTTGCTCTAGGAGACAATGAATTAAAAAAGATTAGAGAATCTGTTAATGAATCAGTTAATGGTTTAACAAAATCAATTAGTCAGTTGGTAGCAGAAAAAAATTCTTCACAAATGAAAGAGTTGAATAGCGCTGTTGATAACTTGAAAACAAAGATAAATGAATTGGAAAAATCTCAAAAAGAGATGGAAACCTCTTTTAATAAATTTAAAGAATATTTAATTG
>JAKSVY010000109.1 GCA_024413875.1 Bacilli bacterium | reverse complement strand
ATTGAAAAACTTAAAGGTGAAAGAGCGGTTTTAGAATCTCACGTTGAAACTTGGGCTATCTTAAGACAAACAGGTGTCCTTCACAAAAACTTATTACACGATAACATTTCAGATGGCTTATTATTCCATACACCATACAATGTACCGATTGAATGGGTTACAGCACATGATAGTGGAGTTCTTTTAAAGAACTTATTAAATCAAGATTATCACGAAACTCTTGATTCGAATTTCTGGAAGAAAGTTTATAACATCGGTGGTGGTGAAGCTAATCGTGTAACTGGCTATGAAACATTCCAAGAAGGATTCGGTATTATTGGGGTTACTCCAGAATCATTTATGAAGCCTAACTGGAACGCTACAAGAAACTTCCACTGTATGTGGTATCTTGATAGCTATATCCTTGATGATTACTTTAATTTCCAAAAAGAATCTATTCATAGTTTCTGGCAAGATATTTTAAATTCACACAAATACTTCAAATTAGCAAAGATTGTTCCTACTAAGCTTTTATCAAATATGGTTCTTAAACCATTATTAAAAGATGAAAATGCTCCATACCACTGGGTACAAACCAAGAGTGTTGGCCGTGTAACAGCAGCATTTGGTTCTATGGAAGATTTTGAAAACCTTCCAACTGAATGGGAAAACTTCAATGTTTTATCAAAAGGTAAAACTTGGGATGGTGAAACAATTGATTACGCTGATTTAAAAGATTTTACTAAAGCAAATAGATACAAACTCGATCATGGTTATGATGAAGAAAAACCAGATAGTGAACTCGATATCAATGATATGAAGGGCGCAGCGGAATTTAGAGGTGGTAAATGTATCTCTGAAACAATGGTTAAGGGTGACTTATATACACCTCTTGAATGGGAAACTCATTCAGGTAAGAGATTCTTCCTTTCTCCATACGCAGTTATCAAAGCTGGACACTGGGATGCTATTGATGACCTTCCAGAACCATGGAATTATGATGAACTTGCAAAAACAAACAAGTTCTACGCTCAAATTTGGTATGACACCCATAAAGAAGATGAAGACTATGTCTATTATCATGATGGTGAAGAACCAAAATTTAAAAAGATTGGTGAATAATAATGAAAAGAGAATTATTCGTAGTTGCAGGTGCTATTGTTAAGGATGGCAAAGTCTTTGCAGCGCAAAGAGGAAACCATGGAAAAACCGCTTATAAATGGGAATTTCCTGGTGGAAAGATTGATCCTGGAGAAACTCCAGAACAAGCTTTAGCAAGAGAGTTTAAAGAAGAACTATTAATCGATGTTCAAGTTGATGAATTAGTTAATGTTACTGTTGATGAATATGAGGATGTAATCATCAATCTTTCAACATATAAATGTACATTATTATCTGGGGAACCAGTTTTAACTGAACACATTGCAAAGCAATGGTCTAGTAAAGAAGAGTTAGATAAACTTACTTTTGCAGAAGCTGACACTCCAACATTAGCAAAGATTAAGGAAAGATATTTATAGAATATGGGACCATTTGGTATCGCAGGAATTGTTATAGGTTCCGTAGTGCTTCTTGTTTTAATTATTGAAGAAGTAGCAATTGAATTAGTAATGCATCAAATGTTTAATCATCGTGGGGATGGATGCCTTCGTTTTAATTATCCAATGCCAAGTGATTTTGAAAACTTAAACAAAAAGAAATTCTATATTAAATCTAGAAAGAACACTCTTATTGGATTTGAATATAAAGATAAAAATATTACAAATTACAAAGGCATCATTTTGTTTTCCCATGGTATTGGAGCAGGACAAGAATACCTTTTGGGATTAATTAATGAATTTTGTTTAGATGGTTATATCGTTGTTGCATATGACCATTCAGGATCCATGAGATCTACTGGTCCAAGAATTAGAGATTTATCACAATGTTTAGGTGACGCTGAAAGAGTTTATAAATGGTTTGAAAAACAAGAAGAATATAAACAATATGATTTATTTGTTGCAGGCCATTCTTGGGGTGCTTTCACTGCAATAAATTTATTAAATATCCGCAAGAACCGCATTAAAAAGTGTGTTGCAATTGCTGGATTTAATTCTCATATTGATATGGCGCTAGGCCAAAATAAGACATTTAAATTAATGACGCCAGGCTTAATTCTATATGATTTAATTCATCATGGAAAATATGCTTTTTGGAATTCTTCAAAAGCCCTTCGTCATACAAAAGCAGAAGTGTTATGCCTTCATGGTGGAATCGATGTAGTGGTTCCTTTAAAAGATTCATACGATAAATATTTAAAAATCAGTAAGAAACACCCAAATGTCCATGTTAATTATTACGATGGAAAAGGACATAACCCATATCTCACAATCGAGTCAGAACAAATCCAAGGTGAAATGTCTCAAGGACTTGGTATGTTAGGACAAGGTGAACCTGCTTACGATTTATATAACGATTATAAAAAAACATATCTCATGGACAATAATGTCACACAAGATATGTTAGATTTCTTAAATAAATAACTATTTATTTTTCAATACAAATAACGCAAAGTCATTAACTGTATTCAAAGTGCCAATGAGTTCACCAGGAACACTGAGTTTGAACTCATTTTCAAGTTCAGCTAGAAGAGTCATATAAACAAATGAATCTCCACCTAAATCAGTAATAAGATTTTGAGAAACACCAATATCTTCAGGCTTCATACCAAAGACCATAGCGACAATCTTTTTAACTCTTTCTTGAACATCTTTAACTTCGTTAGCATCAAATGCATCAAATGTTACGTTAGAGACAATTGATAATTCTTCGAAGCTATCTTTATTAGCATCGTATTTTTCAATTAATACATGTTTAACAATTTTCATTGAAGTATTAACCGGTAAATCTTCTTTTGAAAGCAATACCTTACGTACTTTAAGTGAATTAGGGAATGTGTCATTAATTTTAGAAATAGCCTTAGAAAGTCCACTCTTTTCATCTTCATTAAGTTCTCTATCAAGCGATAAAACTAATGTAAGAACTTCATCGTGTCCCTCATTAATTCCCAATACAGTGTACTTGTTAACAAATGGTAAACCATTAAATCTGATAGCAATTTCATCAGGATAGATGTTTTCACCATTTGCACCGATAACAACATCTTTCATCTTTCCTTTTAACCAAGCATGTCCCGTTTCATCAAGAACACCAATATCGCCCGTATGGAAATATCCTTCATCATCAAGTTCAGCAGGAACTTCGTTTCCATTAATTAAGCGGTAGCTATGAATTTGTGGAGTCTTAACGCATAATTCTTTATCTTTAATCTTGTATTCAATATTTGTTAAAGGTGCACCAATAGATCCTTT
>JAKSVY010000108.1 GCA_024413875.1 Bacilli bacterium | reverse complement strand
TAATTAAAGTAGAGCCTAAAATTATTAAAGAAATTAATGATAAATGCAAAATTTGAGTAAGATATGAACATCAAAGAATATAAAGAAAACGGAATTAAATTTGTTGAAGTTGAAAGTGGTAATCTAAAAGTTACATTATGTGACTTAGGCGCTTCAATTTTTAGCATATATTACTATGATGACATAATGACTTTAACACCTATCGATTCTAAGGATTTTAAAAAGAATACTTTATATCTTGGTAAAACAATAGGACCAATTGGAAATAGAGTTAAAGATGGAAAAGTAGAAATAAATAACTCTATATATAAATTAGATATTAATGAGGATACAAATTCCCTTCATAGCGGCCTTTCTGGGCTCAGTAACAAATTCTTTAGTTACAAAATCAAAGAAGAAGAAAACGTTGCTACAATCACCTATTATTACGTAAAAAAGCATCTTGAAGATGGTTTACCAGGTAATCTAACTTATTTTGTAAACTATGTTATCAAAAATGAATCTATTTATTTAACATTTATGACTAAAAGTGATGAAGCCACTATTGTTAGTTTAACTAATCACACTTTCTTTTCTTTAGGCGAAAAGAATTTAGATAATATAAGACTTAAAATACCAGCAAGAAAATATATTCATCCAAATCCCAGTGACTTAATTCCAATGGAAGAAAGAAAAGTTAATAAAGTTATGTCTTTTAGAAGATTAAGATATATTACCGATCGTATTAATAGTCCTTATTTATTAAATAGTAAAACTAATGGATATGACCACCACTACATATTTGGAAAATTCTTATTAAAAGAAATAAGATTAGTCTCTCCGAAATACGAACTAGATATCTACACTGATTTCTCAGGATGTCAAATATATACATGTAACTATAAAACCGATGCTAAATTGATTGGAACTGAAGACACTCTTCATCAAGGTATTGCTATTGAACCGCAAGATTCAACTTTAAATAGAGAAGTACTTAAAAAAGATACTAAATACATTCGTTCCATTTCTTATTCATTTAAGAAAAGATACTAATAACAACGCAATAAAAATATCCCGATAACTGAATATCGGGATATTTTTTTGTTTAACTTAGATTAGTCAACCCAAGTAACGAGCACGATTGGTGCATCATCACCTTTACGGTTACCTAATTTATATTGTCTTGTGTAACCACCGTTACGAGAGACATATTTAGGACCGATTGTGTTAAATAACTTATCTAAAGCAGAAACAGTCTTTGCTTCATCAACGTAAACGTTACGAACAAATGCTGCAGCTTGTCTTTTTGCATTCATGACATCTTCTTTTTTAGTTAAAGTAACTAATCTATCAGCTTCTTTAATGACGTCAACAGCAACACTAGCTGTAACTTTGATAGAATCGTGAACGATTAAATCAGTAACGACGTTACGGAGCATGTTTTCATATTTGCTCTTTGTATAAGCGGCTTTAAATCTTACGCCGGTCTTACCATGAACATTTTTTCTACCTTGTGCTGGCATAAATCATTACCTCCTTATTCAAAATCTTTGAATGAAAGTCCAATACCTGCAAGTTTTTCCTTAATTTCTTTTAAGGATTTCTTACCTAAGTTCTTAACTTTCATCATTTCTTCTTCGCTCTTTTCTGTTAATTCGAGAACTGTTTGGATAGAAGCTCTCTTTAAGCAGTTATAAGAACGTGCGGAGAGGTCAAGTTCTTCAATAGTAATGTTGTCATACTTATTTTCTTCAACTTGTTCTTCGTCTTTTTCAATGTTGATATCTCTTGTGATATCTGCAACATCAACAAGTTTAGCAAAGTGGTCGATTAAGATCTTTGCAGATAATGCGACTGCTTCTTGTGGAAGCATAGAACCATTTGTCCAAACTTCTAATGTTAATTTGTCAAAACGTGAATCGTGTCCAACACGAGTACCTTCAACGATGTAGTTTGCTTTCTTAACTGGTGAGTAGTTACTATCAGTTGAGATAACACCGACTTGAAGTGCTGGGTGTAAGACTTTGTTTTGTTCACCAGTGACATAGCCACGGCCATTTCTAGCGTGTAAGATCATTCTTAAGGAGCCACCTTCGCAGACATTAGCAATAACTAAGCCTGGGTTGACAACTTCGACGCCTGTTGGGCAAACGATGTCGCCAGCTGTGACAACTGCTGGTCCTGTAACATTGATTTCGAGTTTCTTGTTGGAATCGTCTTCAGCAGGAATGCGTAAGACTAAATCTTTTAAATTGAGAATAATAGAGGTAACGTCTTCTTCAACACCTTCTAATGCTGTGAATTCGTGACGAGCACCTTCCACTTCAATCGCATAGATAGAAGCACCAGGTAAGCTAGAGAGTAAAACTCTTCTTAATGAGTTACCTAATGTTTGTCCAAAACCTCTTTCGAGTGGTTCAATGACGAAACGTCCATAATTTTCTGTTCCATCATAGTCTGCTTGAGAAACTGCAAATCTTTCAAATGGATTGGCGATTTTCATGTGGTTTATACCTCCTTATTATCCACGTGGTTTCTTAGGTGGGCGGCAGCCATTGTGTGGGATTGGAGTGCTATCAACGATTGATAATACTTGTAATCCAGCAACTGCTAAAGAGCGGACTGCGCTTTCACGGCCTGGGCCTGGACCCTTAACATCGACATCGACTTGACGGATGCCTTGTTCATATGCAGCACGAGCAGCAGCTTCAGCAGCTTGTCCTGCAGCGAAAGGTGTAGATTTCTTAGCACCTTTAAAGCCGTTTGCACCAGCGGAACTCCATGATAAGGCATTACCATCACAGTCACAAATAGTGACGATAGTATTGTTGAATGTGGAGTGGATGTGGGCAACACCGCGAGTAAATGAACGTTTGACTTTCTTTTTACGTGTAGTAGTCTTTTTAGCCATAATCTTCTCCTTTCATTAGCCTTGTGGAGCCATCTTCTTATTAGCGATGGTTTTACGTGGGCCTTTTCTTGTTCTTGCGTTTGTTTTTGTTCTTTGGCCACGGACAGGTAAACCCTTCTTATGACGTGAACCACGGAAACAACCGATTTCTGTTAAACGCTTGATGTTTAAAGCGACTTCTCTACGAAGATCACCTTCTGTTTTATAGTTAGCGATTTCATTTCTGATTGCACCTAATTGTTCATCAGTTAAATCTTTAACTCTAATTGTGTTATCAACTTTTGCATCTCTGCAGATGTCTAAAGCTGTTTTTCTACCGATACCATAGATGTAGGTAAGGGAGATGCCGACTTGTTTGTCGTTTGGAATATCAACACCAACGATACGTGCCATATTCTATTTCCTCCTATTAACCTTGTCTCTGCTTGTGTTTTGGATCAGAGCAAATG
>JAKSVY010000107.1 GCA_024413875.1 Bacilli bacterium | reverse complement strand
GACTCATCTATTTATTAATAATAAAGGAGAAAGAAATGGCAGCAAATTTCTTAGCAATTGACTTCGGTGCTTCAAGCGGCAGACACATTGTTGGCTATGAAGAAAACGGAGAATTAGTTCTCAAAGAAGTCTATCGTTTCCCTAATGGCATGAAACCAACTGAACAAGGATTGGTTTGGGATACTGATGAATTATTCATGCATGTCAAAAATGGTATTAAAGAAGCCATTAAACAATTTAGTAAAATTGAAAGCCTTGCAATTGATACTTGGGGTGTTGACTACATCTTAATGAAGGGTAATGAAGACGTACGTCCTCATTTCGCTTATCGTAACGATAGAGTTAATCAAAGAATTGATCAAGTTCATGCAATTACACCTTTCAGTGAATTATATGAACATACAGGTATTCAGTTCGCTGCATTCAATACAATCTATCAATTATTTGATGATTTGAAACGCGGTAGATTAGAAGGCGTAACTGACTTCTTAATGATTCCTGAATACTTCTCATATTTACTTACTGGCGTAAAGAAAAAGGAATACACTGATGCATCTACTACAGGCTTAATTAACGCAAAAACAGGTCAGTTTGACTTAGAAATTACCAGAAAATTAGGTCTTCCTGATGTCTTATTCCCAGAAGTTAGCCAACCTGGCACATTTGTTGGAATGTTAAAAGAAGATATCGCTGAAGAAGTTGGCGGACAAATGAAAGTACTTCTCTGTGCTTCTCATGATACTGGTTCAGCTTTTGAAGCAGTTGATTGCCCAAGTGATTCCATTATTGTTTCAAGTGGAACTTGGTCACTTATCGGTAACAAGTTAGAAGTAGCAAATACAGGAAAGAAAGCTTTCGAAGCTAACTTCACTAATGAAGGCGGTGTAGGTTATATCAGATTCTTAAAGAATATCATGGGCATGTGGATTGTTAATAACGTTCAAAAGCCTAAGGGATATTCATTTAAAGAAGTTGCTGATTTAGTTGCATCTTCAACATACGAAGAAGTATTTGATGTCAATGATGAATCATTAAATGCTCCAGAAAATATGGAACTTGCAATTAAAGCATTATTGAAACACAATCCTCCAAAGAATGATGGAGACTTATTTAATTCAATTTTCCATTCTTTAGCTCACTCTTATAAAGTTGCAGCAGACGAAATGGAAAAAATATTAGATAAGAAATTTAATTCAATTTATATTGTTGGCGGTGGTGCTAACAATAAATACCTCAACGGATTAGTTGAAAAACATTCAGGTAAAAAGGTTGTTGCCCTTCCTATTGAAGCGACAGCAATTGGTAATATCAAAGTGCAAATGAAGGAGTATAAATAACATGAGCAGATTTGAAGAAGCAAAAGCCATTTATGCTAAATATGGCGTTGATGCTGAAAAAGCATTAGAAACATTAAAAGACATTTCCATCAGTGTTCACTGTTGGCAAGGCGATGACGTTCTCGGTTTCGATGGCGTCGGTGCTCTTGATGGTGGTATCCAAACAACTGGTAACTATCCAGGTAAAGCAGTTGGATTTGAACAATTAAAGCAAGATATTAGAAAAGCATTCTCTTTAATGCCAGGCAAGAAGAGACTCAATGTCCACGCTTGCTACGCTATTTTAGGCGATGATTTAGGCAAAGTTGATAGAGATGCATATACATATAAATATTTCGAACCATGGGTCGAATTTGCTAAAGAATTAGGATTAGAAGGCGTTGACTTCAACCCAACATTCTTCGCTCACCCAAAAATGAAAGATGGTTTATCTTTATCTTCTCCAGATGAAGAAACAAGAAAATTCTGGATTAGACATGGTAAAGCATGCTTAAAGATTGCAGCTGAAATGGGTAAAGCAATGAATAGTCCATGTTTAGTTAACATTTGGATCCCAGATGGTTACAAAGACACACCAGCAGATAGATTATCTCCAAGATTAAGACTCAAAGATTCTCTTGATCAAATGCTCGAAGGCTATGATAAGAAATGGGTCATCGCTGCTGTTGAATCTAAAGTATTTGGTATCGGCTTAGAATCTTATACAGTTGGTAATAATGAATTCTATCAAAACTATGCAGCTACAAGAGGTATCTGCTGCTTATTAGATACAGGTCACTACCACCCAACAGAAGTCGTTTCTGATAAGATTCCTTCTTTATTAGCTTTCTATGATACAATCGCACTTCACGTTTCTCGTCCAGTTAGATGGGATAGTGACCACGTTGTCATCTTAGATGATGAATTGAAAGAGTTATCTAAAGAAATCGTTAGAAACGATGCTGTTAGAAAAGTTAAGATTGCTCTCGATTACTTCGACGCATCTATCAACAGAATTGGTGCTTGGGTAACTGGTGTTCGCGCAATGGAAAAAGCATTATTAAATGCATTACTCTTACCAAACGATGAACTCAAAGGTTATCAAGATACTGCTAACTTTGGTAAACTTCTCTACTTAAATGAAGAATGCAAAACATTACCATTAGGCGATGTTTGGAATGAATACTTAAGACGCCAAGGCTTAGACAATGATTGGTATAAAGAAGTCGAAAAGTACGAAAAAGAAGTTTTATCTTTTAGATAATTTATGGAAAAATTAGATATCTTAAGCGCTCCTTTCATTCGTGAAATGTGCGAAGTTACTGCTAATATGTATGACCATATTTGGGATGAACGTAATGGCGGTAATATCTCATATCTTCTTTTAGAAAACGAAGTATCAGTATTCCTTGATACCAAGAGTTTCAAAAGAGATATTCCTTTGGGATTCGTTGCTGATCCAATTGTTCACGGTAATTATTTCTTGGTTACTGGAACAGGTAAATATTTCAAAAACGTTTCTAAAGATCCGGAAACCAATTTAGGTATTGTTAAAATTTCTGATGATGGCACTATTGCTCATTTATTATGGGGTTGGAAAGATGGAGGAAAATTCACATCCGAATTCCCAGCTCATTTAATGAGTCATGCAGCTAGACTTAAAGTTGATCCAGAAAATAGAATTGTTATGCACACACACCCAACATATACAATTTGTATGGGTGCTTGTTGCTCAACTGATGAAGTCGAATTCACAAGAAAACTTTGGAAATCAAATACTGAAGCTATTGTTGTTTTCCCTGAAGGTGTCGGCATTCTTCCAACCATGGTATGTGGCACAAATGAAATTGGTGAAGCTACAGCTAAAAAGATGGAAAAATTCCGTCTCGTCTCTTGGACAAACCATGGCATCTATGGTGTTGGACATACAATCGATGAAGCTTTTGGCTTAATTGAAACAGTCGAGAAAACAGCAGAGATTTATATGCTAACTCTTGGTCATGTAGTAAATGAAATTCCTGATGAAGTCCTTATGGGCCTTGTTAAGCTTTGG
>JAKSVY010000106.1 GCA_024413875.1 Bacilli bacterium | reverse complement strand
TATGGTGATTTCGATGAAGAAAATATCGTAAGAAGAATTGGATGTTTAAGTGATATCCATAACTCTTCCAATATTCCAAACGCATTAAGAATATTGATGAACATGGATATGGATACACTTGTTGTTTCTGGTGATATTACCGATGGAGTTAGATATTATAATACTGAAAGCTATGAGATTGATGCTGTCAAAGATAAATTATTAAATAATTTACCTGATGGTTTTCCTATTGTTTTAACTCTTGGAAATCACGACACAAGTAATGCATCACATACCGCTTTATTTTATGATAAATTAGGACCTAAAATTTATGGAATTTTTGACGATCAAGAATTGGTTCGAGAAAAAGGTTTAGGTCATGCAAAAATTGGTGACTATCATTTCATTACACTTGAATGTGATTACACAACTGTGGCTAATGAAGGCTTAACTAAAGATGCGGAAGTATATTTAGCTAATAAGATGAAAGAAATTACAGAATCTCCTGATTATCACAACGAATATATATTTGTTGTTACTCATTTGATTCCTTATGGAACTTTAAAAGATGCATCTAATTCAACAGCTATTAATGAAATTTTAAAGTTCTATCCACAAGCTGTTGTTGTCGCAGGTCATACACATGACACAGCATTAAATGAATTGAACATTAATCAAAATAGATTCACAACATTTAATCCTGGTGGTCTTCAATATACAACTTATGATGGAAAATACTTAAATACAAATGGCTATGGATTGTATTACGGCGATGGATTTAATTCTTATGATTTACCATCAGGCACTCTTGTTGAAATTGATAATAAAGGCAACATGAGAATCAATCGACTCGATTTAAGAATGGATGGTTTCATGATGCGTGACCCATGGATTGTAGGTGCGCCTAAAAATAATAATTCGCACTTATGCTCGTATCCAAAAGAACGCGGCGAATATCCTTATAATGAGGCTCCATATTTCAATGATCCAGATGACGTGAATCCATATGTTTCTGTTCAAAATGTTTCTCAACTATACAACGCAACAGTAACAATTGATTCAGCATATGATGATAATGATTATATCCATCACTACAAAGTAAAAGTTGCTACAGCCGGAGGAACTTCACTTGCTGAAGGAAATTATCTAACAGAATATTTTATCTATGCGGATACAAACTTAATGCCAGATAGATTTACCTTTAAATTCGAAGGGTTGACAAAAGCACCTGCATATATGGAAATCACCCCTTATGATAGTTTCTTTGTAGCAGGTGAAAAAATAACTGTTCAATTTAATTAATTAGACTAGAACAAATGAATCCCAAATCAACCAAAACGATTGGGATTTTTTTGTTGCTTAAAAATAAATCAACATAAAAAAACTAAAATAATGTTGTTTTTGTTTGATGTTGCTTTATGTTGTTTCTTGCAAACATCTAACTAAAGCGAAAATTCTCTTTTTTCAAAGAAAAAAAGATATTATTCAATATAAAATATTAAAATTTATATGATTAAAAACAACTAAAAACCACATCCGTTAAATACAAAATGTTGTTTTATGTTGTTGTTTTTATGTTGTTTTATGTGGGATTTATGTTGTTTGTTTTTGTTTTTTATCAAAAATGTGTTTACTTCTCGCGGAATTGCGTTGTATAGTATACGTGTATATAAATGTGGAGGTGAGTATCGTGAAAAAGTTCTATACTGAAAAAATTGCTAAATCCGAACGTATTTCAAAGCTTGTAGAAGACTTATATCGCAAGTTACCTGAAATCGAAGCAGATAGAGCTGTTTTGATCACTGAATCCTATAAACAAACTGAAGGTGAACCAATTGTCACTAGACGTTCAAAGGCATTCGAACATATTCTCGACAATATTCCAATTATCATCAGAGACGAAGAATTAATTGTTGGCTCAGCTACTCAAGCCCCACGTGGATGTCAAACATTCCCTGAATTCTCATTTGATTGGTTAGAAGCAGAATTCGAAACTGTAGAAACAAGAGTTGCTGACCCATTCCATATTAGTGATGAGACTAAAGCTAGATTAGCTGAAGCATATAAATATTGGAAAGGCAAAACAACAAGCGAATTAGCAACTTCTTATATGGCTCCAGAAGCATTAAGCGCTATTGATCACAATATCTATACTCCAGGCAACTATTTCTATAACGGTGTTGGTCATATTACAGTTGATTATCCAAAGGTAATGAAATATGGCTACCGTTACATCATTAATGAAGCAAAAGAAAATAGAGCTAAGTTAGATGTTGCAGATGCTGAATATGCAACTAAGACAGCTTTCCTAGATGCAGTTATTAGAAGCTGTGAAGCAGTTATTAGATATGCTAAGAGATATTCTCAATTAGCAAAGAAAATGGCTGGGCAAACTCCTAATATGAAGAGAAAAGCTGAATTAGAAGAAATTTCTCGAGTATGCGATTATGTTCCGGAAAATGGTGCAACATCATTTAGAGAAGCGTTGCAAACTTTCTGGTTTATCCAAATGTTATTACAAGTTGAATCGAGTGGACATTCAATTTCTCCAGGTAGATTTGACCAATATATGTACCCATATTTCAAAGCTGATTTAGATAAAGGAGTTCTTACTAGAGAAGAAGGCCAAGAACTCATCGATTGTATATGGGTAAAACTAAATGATTTAAATAAGGTACGTGACTGCGTGAGCGCGGAAGGATTTGCTGGATATAGCTTATTCCAAAACCTCATTGTCGGTGGTCAAGATATCCATGGCATTGATGCAACAAACGATCTTTCATTCATGTGCATCACTGCAACAGAACATGTATTCTTACCTCAACCATCATTCTCAGTCAGAGTTTGGAATGGTTCACCACATGCCTTCCTAATAAGAGCAGCTGAATTAACAAGAACCGGTATTGGTTTCCCAGCATATTACAACGATGAAGTAATTATTCCTCAATTAATTTCAAGAGGATTAACCGTTGAAGAAGCTAGAGACTATAACATCATCGGATGTGTAGAACCACAAACATCACACAAAACCGAAGGATGGCACGATGCAGCATTCTTCAATATGTGTAGACCACTTGAATTAGTCTTCACAAATGGTGTTGATAAGGGAACACAAATTGGACCAAGAACTGGTGAAATATCAGAATTAAAAACTTATGAAGATTTTGAAAAAGCATATAAAACACAAATGCAATACTTCATTAAGTTACTTGTAAACTCAATTAACTCAATTGACTTTGCTCATCAAGAAAGAGCACCTCTTCCATTCGAATCATGCATGGTAGAAGGATGCTTAGAAAAAGCAAAACCAATTCAATGGGGTGGAGCTAAATATAACTTCACTGGTCCTCAAGGATTTGGTGTTGCAAATACTGCTGATGCCTTATGGGCAATTAAAACATTGGTTTACGATCAACATAAATATTCTTTAGCTGAATATAAAGAAGCTATGGATAACAACTGGGGTGAGGATTTCGATGCTCATTACTCAGAAAAGATAACAAAACAAGTTGTTGCTGAATTAGTTAATAACGGTAGAAGTGTTGATGAACAAGATATTATCAACATCTATAACACCG
>JAKSVY010000105.1 GCA_024413875.1 Bacilli bacterium | reverse complement strand
GTTACGCGTTGAGATATCAAAATTGTTATGATACAATTTTTCACATTATAAGGGGTTTTATCTGATGATTAATGAAAAGATGGTTGGATTAGGAGAAGTTCGTTCGGTTATCCGTGAACTTTTTGAATACGGAAAAATTCAAAAAGAATTAGTGGGTGAAGAAAACGTTTTCGATTTTAGTATTGGTAATCCATCTGTACCTTCACCAAGTATTGTAAAAGACACTCTTATTGATTTATTAGCTAATGAAGATCCAGTTAAACTTCATGGATACACATCCGCTCAAGGAGATAAAGGTGTTCGTGAAGCAATTTCTAACTATTTAAATAAAACATACAAAGCAGAAACTGATCCAAACTTAATTTATATTACTGTTGGAGCGGCTGCTGCATTAACCTCTTCATTAAATGCCTTATGTAATCCAGGTGATGAAGTAGTGGTTATCGCACCATTCTTCCCTGAATACAAAGTCTTTATTGAAAAAGCACAAGCTAAGATAGTTGTAGCAAGTTCAGATGAAGATACATTAAAACCTGATTACAAAGAATTAGATAAGGCTATTAACGCTAACACAAAAGCTCTCATCATTGATTATCCAAATAACCCAACTGGTGTTGTTCTTAATAAGGATGAACTTAAGGAATTAACTGATTTTTTACATCAAAAAGAAATTGAATATGGACATGAGATTTATTTAATTTCTGATGAGCCATATCGTGAATTAATCTATGAAGATGTTGAATATCCATTTGTAACTAACTATTACGATAATTCAATTGTCTGCTACTCATTCTCAAAATCTTTATCTCTCCCAGGAGAAAGAATCGGATATGTTCTTGTTAATCCAAAGTGTAAAGATGCTAATAAGGTATATGCAGGTATTTGTGGCGCAGCTCGTTCACTTGGATTTGTATGCGCTCCAGCGTTATTCCAATATATGATTCCAAAGACACTTGGCTATACTGGTGATTTATCAATGTATAAAACAAATAGGGATACATTATATAAGGGACTTGTTGAATTGGGTTATGATGTAGTTAAACCTGTCGGAGCGTTCTATATGTTTGTAAAGTCTCCTAGTGGAGATGGAAAAGAATTCTCAGAACGCGCTAAAAAATATAATTGTTTAATTGTTCCAAGTGATTCGTTTGGAATGAAGGGTTATGTAAGAATGTCATATTGTATTGCTTTAGATACAATTAAAAACGCCTTACCAAAATTTAAAAATATTATGGAGGAATATAAGAATGGATAAATTAAAAGAAGCTCGTAAGAATATTGATGCAATCGACAAAGAGATGGCTAAGCTTTTTGAGCAAAGAATGGAACAAGCTCAAGTTGTTGCAGAATATAAAAAAGAACTCGGTTTACCTTTATTAAATGAAACAAGAGAAAAAGTAGTTATCAGCGAAAATTCTTCTTATATTGCCGATGATAAAATCCGTGAATATTATGTTAATTTTATTAAGAACGCAATGGATTTATCAAAAGATTATCAAGCATATTTAAATGAAGGCATGAAAGTTGCTTATAGTGGTATTGAAGGTGCATTTGCTCATCTTGCTTCTAAGCGTTTATTCCCATACGCAAAGCATGTTGCATATTCTAGCTTTGCTAAAGCATATGAAGCTGTTGAAAAAGGTGAATGCGATGTTGCGGTTCTTCCTTTAGAAAATAGCTATGCTGGTGATGTTGGAGCAGTTATGGATTTAACATTCCAAGGCACTTTATACATTAACCAAATTTTAGATTATGAAATTGATCAAAACTTAGTTGCTAAACCAGGCGCTAAGTTATCTGATATCAAATCAGTTATTTCTCACCCACAAGCATTAAATCAATGCGGCGATTTTATTAGTGCATACAACCTTAAAGCAGTTGAAGCTGATAACACTGCAAGAGCAGCTCGTTCAGTTGCTGATAGTGATGATTTAACAATTGCCGCTATTGCATCAAGAGAATCTGCAGCAATCTATGGCCTTGAAGTAGTGGAAAAAGATATTAACTCTAATAGAAATAACACAACAAGATTTGGGGTGTTCTCTCGTTCGTTGAATAAAACAAGATCACTTGATAAAGTTGGTGAACACTTTATCCTTAACTTCACATGTTTGAACGAAGCTGGAAGCCTTGCTAAAACATTAAATATCATTGGTTCACATGGATTTAACATGAGAAATCTTCGTTCTCGCCCAATGAAAGATCTCATGTGGAATTATTATTTCTATGTTGAACTTGATGGTTCTGTTCACACTCTCGATGGAGAAGATATGCTTAACGAACTCAGTGCGGTTTGTGATCGCCTTAAACTCGTTGGTGTATACTATTCACATAAGGATAAATAGTAATGTCATTAATTACTGTTAAACATACATACTTAGCTTATAAGATGATTCTTAAAGAATTATCTATTTTAAAGAAGGTTTTAAACTACATCATTCAAACTTTTTTCTTTGGTTATTATGTTTATTTAATCGTTACCCATTTAGACTCACCTGTAAGATTAGCGTTATATTCGGTATTACTTGTGGTCCTTATTGTTTCCTTTATTATAGATTTATGCGTGCGTGATAAAGAAAACGATACTCGCAAAGCAAAGAAAACTAGAAAAGAAAATAAAAAGAAAATTCGTTTTGGAATGAGTATTGTTAAATATTTAGTTAAAGTCGCTACCATTGTTTTAACAATCATTGATTTGATAGTTTATGGTGTTAGCGATTTAGCACTTATTTTACTTGCTGTTTCAATTGTAATGCTTATCGCTTCTGTTGCGTCAGATGTCGCCATTTACTTAGTAGAAAAATATGCATCTATGATGTATCTTGCTGTTAAGCTTGATATTGAAAGTAGTGAAGCTATCAAGATGGTGTCTGACATTGTTAAAGAAACAAAAGGGCAAGAATCTATTTCCGATGAAGAATACTACACAGATGCTGAACTTAAAACAATCGAGTATTTAAAAGAAGAAGCAGGGGATAATTTAGAGCCTGTTAAAGAAAATAATAAAAAAGATAGTTTTGGTAAAAAGATATTTAAATCAATTGCTAAGAAAGCAATCTCAAAAACTATTAATAAAGAATGAAAACTATTGAAGAATTAGAAACATATGCGAAAGAAAACTATATCCCAATTGCAAGAAGAGATATGGTTTCTTTCTTAAAACAATTAGTCATTGATAATAACTTCAAAAGTGTTTTAGAAATCGGCGCTGCGATAGGATACACAACCATCCAGTTAGCGGAATTAAATGATGTTCATGTAACTACTTATGAATATTGGCCACCACGCATTGAAATATGTAAGGAAAACATTGTGGATTTTGGCCTACAAGACAAAATAACCTTCTATGATTATGATTGTATGTCTAAACCAATTAATGAGCTCTATGACCTTATTTTCATAGATGGGGCAAAGAAGAAAACGATCCAATTATTTGAATTCTTAAAAAACAACATAAAAGATAACGGAATCATTATTGTTGATAACATTGATTTAGAGATTGTTAACCAAATTGAGTTAGTTAATAAAAAGAAAAAATATCAACGAATAGTGGAAGAAACAAAAGAATA
>JAKSVY010000104.1 GCA_024413875.1 Bacilli bacterium | reverse complement strand
ATTGCCATTCTTATCGCACCTAATCCATCCATGATTGCACCTGCAATCGCATGGATCATTAATAAGTTAACAAATAAGAATGTTAAAGCAAGGAATTGGAAGATGATCATCGAGATCTTCTTCTTTTGCACCATTGAAGTAACAAAGAAGGCTGCGCCAATAAATCCTATTATTTGGGCTACCCAATCATATGGGGTGTAGCCAGAGAAATCAAAAATTTTAATAAATAAGCTGAGGTTCATACGTGCTTAAATATATCACATATATGGATATTTGCATCAAAAACAAATACAACTAATCTAATTGTGATTTTTGTATATCATAAGTATTTGTTTTGAAAGAACCTTATTTATATAATAAATATATACAGCTATGAAAAAATATTTAGGACTTGAACTTGGCTCTACACGTATTAAAGGTGTCTTAATCAATGAGTCTCACGGTATCATTGCAAGCGGATCTTTTACTTGGGAGAGTGATTTTATTAATGGAATTTGGACCTATTCTTTACCTTTAGCAATTAAAGGTCTACAAACTTGTTATAAAGAATTAAAAGAAGATTACCAAAGAAGATTTAATGAAAAGTTAACTCACATTGACTCTATTGGTATTTCTGGAATGATGCATGGGTATCTTGTTTTTGATAAAGATGATAATCAAATTCAAGAATTTAGAACTTGGAAAAACACTATTACCGAAAAGGCTAGTGTTTTATTAACTAAAGAATTTAATTTCCAGGTCCCGCAAAGATGGTCTATATCACATATCTATCAAGCTATCTTAAACAAAGAAAATAGTGTTAAAGATATTCATTTCGCAACAACGTTATGCGGCTATATCCATTATCTTTTAACTGGTGGAAAAGTTATCGGTATTGGTGAGGCTAGCGGAATGTTCCCAATTAATGAAAAATACTTAACATATGATTCAGTAATGATTAATAAATTCAATAAACTTGTTAAGGACAACGTCCCTTGGAAGATTGAACATATATTCCCTAAGGTTTTAGTTGCTGGGCAAAATGCTGGTAAATTAACCAAAGAAGGTAGTTTACTTTTAGATCCTGAAGGCGATTTAGAAGTAGGTATTCCATTTTGTCCTCCAGAAGGTGACATGGGAACTGGAATGATTTGCACAAACTCAGTTGGAATTGGAACTGGAAATTCATCAATTGGAACAAGCTCCAATGTCACAATTGTTACTGGAAAAGACATTGGATTATATAAAGAAATTGATGTCATCATGACTCCAAGTGGAGTAAATGCTGCGTTAGTGCATGTTAACAATGGAACGGGTGAAATTAATGCTTGGGAAAAGTTATTTAAAGAAGTAATTAACAAATTTAATAGCTCTGTTAATGATGTTGATGTCTATGAAATGATGTTTAACGCTGCTATGGAAGGAAATAAAAGCGTTAAAGGTATTTATCCAGTTGATTATTCAACAGGCGAATCAATTACAAATGTTAATGAAGGAAAGCTCTTATTAATTAGAGAACCAGATAGTGAAATGAGCTTAGCAAATTTTGTTAGATCTCATATCTATTCGTTATTAGGCACGATTAGATTAGGTGTTGATATCCTAAAAGAAAAAGAAGGTGTTCAAGTTAATAAAGTAGTTGGACACGGGGGTTTCTTTAAAACACCTATGGTTGGTAATGTAATGCTTTCGAGTGCATTAGCATGTCCTATCATCACCCTTCCAAGCGCAGGTGAAGGTGGACCATATGGCGAAGCGCTTTTAGCGGCATACCTTTTAGAAAAAGAAGATAATGAATCTTTAGAAGATTATTTGAATAATAAGGTCTTCAAGACACAAGAATCAAAATCATATATGGCAACAAATGAAGATATTGAAGGATTCAACGTCTTTATGAATAAATATAAAAAAGCCCTTAATGTCGAAAAATCCGCTATTAAGGAATTTGGTGTAATGCAAGGAGATAAATAATTATGAATAATATTCCACAAGTTAAAGTTGGTATTGTTGCAGTCTCAAGAGACTGTTTCCCAATTGAACTTTCTATTAAAAGAAGAAAAGCATTAGTGGAAGCTTACAAAGCTAAATATAACGCTGATGACATTTATGAATGTCCAATTTGCATTTTTGAAAGCGAAATTGATATGGTTAATTCGCTTGAAGATGTTAAAGCACATGGTTGTAATGCTTTATGTGTTTTCTTAGGTAACTTTGGACCAGAAATTTCTGAAACATTACTCGCTAAACATTTTGATGGGCCAAAGATGTTCTGCGCAGCTGAAGAAGAAAACATTGGTGTGCTTTCAAGTGATAGAGGTGATGCATATTGTGGTATGTTAAACGCTTCATATAACTTAAAGTTAAGAAACATTAAAGCATATATTCCTGAATCACCAGTTGGTGATGCAGATGATTGTGCGGATATGATTCATAACTTCCTTCCAATCGCAAGAACAGTCATCGGTTTAAATGATTTAAAGATTATTTCATTTGGTCCAAGACCACAAAACTTCTTAGCGTGTAACGCTCCAATTAAGCAACTTTATAACCTTAATGTTGAAATTGAAGAAAATAGTGAACTTGATTTATTTGAATCATTCAAGAAACATGAAGGTGATGAAAGAATCCCAAGTGTTGTTGAAGATATGGCGAATGAATTAGGTGTTGGAAATAAGATTCCAGAAATTCTTCCTAAGCTCGCTCAATATGAATTAACTCTTTTAGATTGGGTTGAAAACCATAAAGGATATCGTAAATATGTCGCTATCGCAGGAAAGTGCTGGCCAGCCTTCCAAACAATGTTTGGCTTTGTTCCTTGCTATGTTAACTCAAGATTAACAGGTAGGGGTATTCCAGTATCTTGTGAAGTTGATATTTACGGTTGTTTATCAGAATTCATTGGTACATGTGTAAGTTTAGATTCAGTCACATTATTAGACATTAACAACACATTACCTAAAGAACTCTATAAGAATGATATTGAAGGTAAGTATTCATATAAATTTAGAGATACTTTTATGGGATTCCACTGTGGTAACACATGTTCAAAGCTTTTATGCCACCCAGAAATGAGATACCAAAAGATTATGGCAAGATCCCTTCCAAGAGAAGTCACTAATGGAACTCTTGAAGGTGATATTAAACCAGGTGATATTACATTCTATCGTTTACAATCAACAGCAGATAATCACTTATATGCTTATGTTGCAGAAGGTGAAGTATTACCAGTAGCAACACATTCATTTGGTTCTATCGGCGTCTTTGCAATTCCAGAGATGGAAAGATTCTATCGCTATGTTTTAGTAGAAAATGGTTTCCCACACCATGGAGCTGTTGCCTTTGGACACTTTGGTAAAACATTATTTGAAGTATTTAAGTATTTAGGAGTTGAAAAAGTTGGTTACAACCAACCTGCAACTCTTCCATACCCAAGCGAAAATCCATTTAAGAAATAGTTACAATAATAAAAGACATATGAGTTTTGAGTTCATATGTCTTTTACTTTATGTTCAATTACTTAGCTTCTTTTGCAGCTTTTTGAGCAGCCTTTACTTCAGCCTTCTTATAAGTCTTCCAAACTTTTTGACCATAAGTAGAGCCAC
>JAKSVY010000103.1 GCA_024413875.1 Bacilli bacterium | reverse complement strand
CCTAGACTTCAAGCATTACATATTCATGATAATGATAAACATGGTGATAACCATCAAATACCATACACGAATGGAATTTGCTTCAAGGATATCCTAGATACACTAAAGGAATATAACTATCAAGGAAACATAACCTTTGAAGTCGAGACTTGCTATAACAGAGGTTATGATCCAAAGTCATCACTTCCATTTGAATTATTCCCAGCTTATATAAAATTAGAATTAGAAATCGGCAAATACTTCGCTGATTATTTAGATAAATAAGGAGGTTTATATGAAAAATAGACTCATTAAATTTGGAACTCTTGCTTTAGCAACATTCCTTATTGCTTCTTGTGGTGGTAAGTCTAGTAGTGACACTACTCCAACTAGTAGCGATACTGGTTCAACAGTGGACCCTTCAACAGATCCAAGTTCAGTAGATCCATCAACAGACACTAGTTCGGATACAAGTACTGACACTAGCACAGACACAAATACTGATACAACTATCCCAACACCTGAACCAGTTGAAACACAACTTAAGTTTGCTGTTTTTGCCGATATTCAATTATGCGCTCCAGAACAAAAGGAAGGCGCCGCTGCTAACTTTGGCGCAACTGCTAATGCCCCATTAGCACTTAAGTCTCATTTTGAATTCATTAAAGAAAACAATATTGATGTTGTCTTAATGAATGGTGATATTACAAACCAAGCAAATGAGTTCTACTATGAATATTTTGAAAGCATTCTAAAGAGTGTTTATGGTGAAGATGAAACTAAATACCCTGAATTTGTATGGAATATGGGTAACCACGAATGGTGGTGGGGAACAAGCGAAAAAGAAACAGGCGACGCTGTCACAATGTTTAAGAAATACGCTCGTATTAACTCTACTAATTTAGTTAAAACAAGTAATGTTCCTTATTATATTAATAATAGTCAAACACTTCCTTCTTATTACAAAGTAATAAATGGAGTGCCTTTCCTCGCAATTTCTGCGGAAAACTCATCAGGACTTGTTGGAAGTGCGTTATATAATGAACTTGAAGGTTGGTTATCTGAAATTAAGCAATTAGATTCAGTTAAAAAAGGTGGACCAATCTTTGTTCAATATCATTATCCTTTAACAACTTCTATGACACATGGTCAAGGAAGTAATCCTGATAAATGTGAACCAGTTGAAAGATTATTAAAGAACACTCCAAACGCAGTTGTCTTTACTGGTGATACACACTTCCCAGGTATTAACGAAAGATCTATTAACCAAGTTGATTTCACAACAATTAACTTAGGAACTTCATCATATTCAAGAATGGTTGATCAATCCGCTGTTATTTGTGATGACTATGATAACGTTTCTGGTGGCGGATCTTCTAAAGCCGATAAGATGGTAGGGAATGCTAAATATAAAGAAGCATATACCCCAACAATTCAAGTTGTTGAGGTTAATAACAACCAAACTTACACAATTGATAGATACTTCACTGATGTACCAGGTGGTAGATTAGTTGGTAATCAATGGACATTTGAACCAATTAATTCAAAGGATGATTTTAAATACACTAATGATAGATTCCAAAATAAAGCTGCTGCTAATGCATTATATGGAGCGGAAGGTTTAAGTTGGGCTGAAGGTGCTAAATTAACATTTGGTGTTAAAGATGGACGAATGACTGTTCGCTTCCCTGAAGTAACAGATTATCACTATTGTGAACACTATCGCATTTCAGTTAATGGAACTATTTACGATGAAGTAAGTAATTACTATAAGTATTTAGAAAATGCTGAAGAAAACTACTTTATCCTTAAAAATGTTCCATCCGCATCAACATATAATGTTGAAGTTACTGCATATGATTTCTTTGATAATCCTAGCTTAAATACATTAACTTCTAGTGTTAACGAAGAAGATAAAGCAGTTGATTCTATTGATGCTCAAATGGTTAATACATATTGTGATATCCAAACAAGAAATAACTTTGTTGATGTAATGGATGATTCAAGTTCTTCAATCGAATATTACTATAAGGGCATTCAAAATTATAGATATGGAGCAATCTTAGGGCGCGTTTTATCTGACGACGAAGCAGCGGATTGTTCAAACTATATCTCTCTTACAAATAAGACAAATAACAATCCTATCTTAACTGCATCATTTAAGAATTTAAAAGGCGGAGAAATCACAGTTGGTTTATCACTTGTTAAATATGAAGGAACTACAAAAAAGTGGTTAAATGACTTTGGTAAGGAAACTCAACAAAAAGTTTCTGGAAATGGTTGGGTAACACTTTCTTGGAATCTTAAGGATTTATTTGGTTTAACATCAAAGACAGAACTAGCCTCAATTGTCTTTAAGGCTAATAGTTCTCTTGCTACTACAAATGGTTATGAAATGAACTTCTTAATGGATAATCTTGATCTCTATGATGGTGAAGTCGCACCACGTGGACAAGCATTTACATCAGGGACTGATTTATCAATTAATCTTGATAATATTCCATTAACAAGCACATTCTCATTTGATATTAAGTTTACAAGTGAAGGCCACATTAACTTCATGTTAGGTGAAGGTTGGGATAACTATTTTGGTTATTTCGAAGTCACTTCGGCTGGAACATGTAATAGAAATATTGCTACTGTAACTGCCTTAGATGATGGCTATTTCCGTGTTAGTGTTAATCTTTCTGAAGCACGTAACTACATGGGTGGAGATGCTCCAACATCAGTAGTTAACTTACTCTATATTAGAGGTAGTTGGTCTGACGCAAATGGATATGTTGATATTAATGCATCTGAAGGAAACGTAATCCGCGGAAAAACATTCTCTTCAGGAACTGATTTCACATACGATTTACCAGAAAGATTAAGTCTATCAGATACATTTACATTTGATATCAAGTTCACATCAGGTACTGATACACGTATCTCTTTCATGCTAGGTGAAGGATGGAACAGTTACTTTGGATATTATCAAGTTAACTCTGATGGTACTTCAAATAGAAGTGAAGTAACAGTCACTAGATTAGAAGATGGCTATTATAGAGTCACAGTTGATCTCTCTAATGCAGATAACTATAATGGTTCATCCACTCCTACATCATACGTCAATTTATTCTATGTTAGAGGCGTATGGTCTACTGCGGATGGATACATCGATTTAAATCCAAATCTTTAATAAAATTAAACAAGCGTTATGGCTAGCAAAAAATAAAATCTTTTCATAACGCTTTTTAATGTATAAAATTATATTGCTATGCAAAACTTTAATAATCAATACAACTTTAGAGTAGATAACCAAATCAAACTCATTAACTTACTTAAAAATGGACAACAAAGTATTAACTATCTTGCAGATAAGTTAAATCTTTCTTTTACTGCTGTTAGTAAAATTGTCGAACAATTAATTTCATATGATGTTTTGAAAAAGGTTAACATTAAAAATCAAGCCAAAAAAAGAGGCCGTTTACCTGTCCTTGTTAAGATTAATACTTCTGTCGGTGTTACTTGTTCAGTTGATCTATCTTCAACTGATTTAATAGTGTCTTTAAACTCATTAACAGAAAAAGTTATTGTTAGCAAAAAGATTCCTAATGTCTTATTTGTTACTGAAGACACTTTAAAAACAATCTCTGAAGTTATTAATGAATTATTAAAAGCTCCTGAAGTAGAAAAAAG
>JAKSVY010000102.1 GCA_024413875.1 Bacilli bacterium | reverse complement strand
TAATTACTTACCTGCTGCAAGAGATGCAATGTATTCAGTTTCCACTGCTTTATCAAGTCTTGGGAATAATGGATTTTCTCTTGTAACCTTTGTTCCTGATAATGGACAGAACTTATAGACGTTGTTGTCATAGTTTTGTAATTCTTCTGGAACATTGAATTGTTTCATGACTTTATCAAAGCTTTCAACAAGAGCAGGCTTAAGCATAATGCTTGCACATACAATTGCGTTAGCAAGTACACACATTACATTCTTAAGTTCATCAGTCTTACCTTCTTTAGCTAAGACCCATGGCGCTGTTTCTTCGATGTATTTATTCGCACCATTAAGGAATTCCATAACAGATGCTAAACCTTCAGTAACCTTAAGGTCATCCATTAATAATTCATATTCCTTTACTGTTGCACTTTGAAGTGCTTGAAGTTTTTGATCAGCTTCTGAAAGTGGAGCGGATAATTCTGGAACAATACCATCGAAATACTTATTAATCATTGCAGAGGTACGGTTAATTAAGTTTCCATAGTTATTAGCGAGGTCCATATTTACTCTTTCAACAAATAATTCAGGAGTAAACTTACCGTCTTGTCCAAATGTCATTTCACGAGCTAAATACCATCTAACTGTGTCAACACCATATCTTTCAATTAATGGAAGAGGTGAAACTACGTTTCCACGTGATTTAGACATCTTTTCACCGTTTAAATCTAATAAACCATGAACAAATACTCTATCAGGAAGTCTTAAGTTAAGACCCATTAAGAACATTGGCCAATAGATAACATGGAATCTTGAGATATCTGCACCAACAATGTGGACTACTTCACAATCAGGATCAGCCCAAAACTTTTTGTATTTTTCTTCATTATCAGAACCATAACCCAATGCAGTGATATAGTTTGACAATGCATCCATCCAAACATAGATAACATGTCTTGGATTTTCTCTAATTTGAACACCCCAGTCAAATGATGTTCTTGAAATACACAAATCATTTAATCCTGGTTTAATGAATGTGTTCATCATTTCATTCTTTCTTGAGATTGGGAGAATGAATTTTGGATTTTCATCCATGACTTTTAATAAGTCTGGAAGATATTTATTTGTTTTGAAGAAATAAGCTTCTTCTGTATCTCTGTGAACTGGTCTATGACAATCAGGGCAAAGATGTTCTTCACCAACTTGTGTATCAGTCCAGAAAGATTCACATGGTGTACAATACCACCCTTCATATTTACCTAAATAAATATCATCATTCTTATATAAATCTGTGAAGATTTGTTGAACAACTGTTGTGTGTCTTTCTTGTGTTGTACGAATGAAGTCATCATTAGAGATTTTCATTGCTTTCCATAAATCTTGGAATTTAGCAGCAATTTCATCAACGTATTGTTGAGGTGTAACACCTTTTTCTGCTGCTTTCTTTTGAATCTTTTCACCGTGTTCGTCAGTACCTGTTAAGAAGTATGTTTCGACTCCGCGATTTCTTTTGTAACGAGCGATAATATCACATACAGTTGTGCAGTATGCGTGACCAATATGTGCTTCCGCACTTGGGTAATAAATTGGGGTTGTAATATAGAACTTGTTTTTCATATGAGGGACTCCTTGTTCTTTAAGTTATTCTATTATAGATATAATGAATAAAAAAGTCCACAACCGTGGACCTTTTAATGTTTTATTTAATTACTTTAAGCCGTATTTCTTATTGAAGCGGTCAACACGTCCATCAGATTGGACGAATCTTTGCTTACCTGTGTAGAATGGGTGGCAGTTGCTGCAAGTATCAACGTGAATTGATTTGCTTGTAGAGTGAGAGATGAACTTTGCTCCGCAAGAGACACATGTTACTTCTACTTCGTAAGTTTCTGGGTGAATACCTGGTTTCATATAATTTAAACTCCTTCCGCCCTAGACTATTAATAAGTTCTAGAGAAAGTTTGCTGTATTACTTTAACAAACATATGTTTATTAATCAAGAATTTAAATGAAATTTTTATATATTTTTTGTGATTAATATTTTTGGTAAAATATAAGTGATAATTTATTGAACAAAAATCGATTAATTATAAAGAAAATATAAATTAAAGATACTATTTGTGATAACACTAGTATAATAGTGTTCACCACACTCAGCTTATGAAAGAAAAACCAATTAAAAAAATCATTATTATCGGAGGCGGATTATCGGGTCTCTCATCAGGAATATTTGCCCAAAAGAATGGGTATATTTCAGAGATTTTTGAAAGAAACGCTACTCCAGGTGGTTTATGCACTTGCTGGTATCGTAAAGGATATAAACTTGATGGTTGTATTCACTGGTTAACCGGCACTAAAGAAGGCACTGAACTTAATAGAGTGTGGAAGTCTATTGATGCTTTTGATCAAGACGATATTATTCGTGAAGAATCATTCTCAACAATTGAGGTTGATGGAACACCAATTATTCTTTGGAATGATTTGAATAAACTCGAAGAAGAATTAGTTGCTCTTGCTCCGATGGATAAGAAATTAATTAAACGTTATATAAAATACGCAAAGCTTATCTTTAAAGTTCCTCTACCACTTGAAAACTCAATGGCGGATGTCTCAATGTTTAGAGCAATTAAAAGAGTTGTCTTATTAATTCCATATCTTCCTGTAATTATTAAGTGTTTAACAACAAGTAATGTTAAATTCGCAAAGAAGTTTAAATCACCATTACTTCAAAAGTTCTTTGCAACTATTCTTCCAGGAGATAAACATAACTTATATCAAGTTCTTTATGCTTATGGAACGTGCGCTAATGGAAGTGGCGGTGTCCCTATCGGTGGTTCTCTTGCAATGTCACAAAGACTTGCTAGAAATTACGAGCATTTAGGTGGTTTAATCCACTATAGAACTGATGTTGAAGAAATTATTGTAGAAGGCAAAAAAGCCATAGGAATTCGCCTAAAAAACGGCGAATGCCACTATGCTGATTATGTTGTCGCGGCAACAGATATCAACCACACATTGAATTCATTATTAAAAGGCAAATATAAATCAAATAGACTTGGTTCAAGAATCAAAGACACAAAGAAGTATTTTGCTCCATCATGTGTGCTTGCGTCATACTCTGTTGATGTTAAGAAGTTTGAAACTCTTGGAATTACAAATACATATGAGTTCCCTACCGAATCATTTAAAGTTGGTAACACAACTGAAAATACGATTCGTATCAGATCATATGCTTACGATAAAACATTTATCAAAAATGGTCGTGTCTTATTAAATGTCTTATGTCACCAAGATGATGAAGATTATCCATTCTGGCAAGAACTTAACAAAGATAAGAAAGCATATAATGCTCACAAAGAGGAATTAGGAAATCTTATTAAAGAAAAAATCGAAAATAGATTTAGATTACTTAAAGGTGATCTTGAACTTCTCGATGTTGTAACACCTGAAACATTTGTTAGATACACGAACGCTCACCATGGAGCATATATGTCTTGGGGAATCACTCATAAGAACACTATGTTACTTCACGATGGCAAAATCAGAGGCATTAAGAATTTAATTCTTAGTGGCCAATGGTTACAAATGCCTGGAGGAATCCCTATCGCTATATGTACTGGCAAATACGCGATTGATAGAATTAATAATAAGGAATTAAAATTCCCAATTGTTAAGTTCTTCAGAAC
>JAKSVY010000101.1 GCA_024413875.1 Bacilli bacterium | reverse complement strand
AAGAAATAAAAAGGACCAAATGTAGTTGATACATTTTTGGTCCCCGGTAACATTAGTGAGACGCTACCGTAAAACATATTTCAATAAAAGGAGGTTTTTATCAAGATAGTTATGAACGAACATTTAAAAGAAAACATTGACGAATTCTTAATTACGCTAGCATTAAAAAGCAGAAGTGATACGACAATCAAAACCTATAAAAGGATTTTGAATGATTATTTTGAATATTGTCAGAAGAATAACTTAGCACAGCAAGATCGTCTAACAATTCTTGGCTATAAACGATATTTGGAAAGTAAGCCAAATAAACCAGCTATCTCAACACTTAAGATAATTTTTTCTTGTTTGAGAAGTTTTTATTCTGAAATGGAATTACAAGGAAGAGCGGTGGACATTGCTCGACTTGTAAAAATTAAGGGTATTCAAAATACTTTTGTTAAGTCCGCGTTAACTTATGAGCAGGCCCAAGCCTTATCTAAAAAAGCAACATTCAGAGCGAAACAAAGATACCACACTATAGTGGATGTTCGTAATGATGCTATTATTTGGCTCATGTTAACTGCCGGTTTAAGATGCATTGAAGTAGCAAGAGCAAATAAGGATGATATTCAAATTCTTAGTGAAGAAAAAGGAATCTACCGTTTATGGGTACAGGGCAAAGGGCATACTACGAAAGATCAATTCGTAATGCTTGAGCCACATACTTATGAAAAGATTCAGTTTTATTTATCACAAAGAACAGATGATATTCCTGCTTTGTTTGTCTCACATCCACATCGTTCTTTAGTTAAAACTAACCGTTTAGAATCTAGAGAAATTTCGATGATGGTAAAGGACATGCTTAGAAGTATAGGAATTGATGATCCTAAAATTACTGCTCATTCGCTTAGACATACATGCGCTATGCTGGCGTTTGATAAATTGGGAATGACTACGGACCAAGTTCAACAAACATTGCGCCATAGTGATCCTAAAGTAACAAACATTTATACGGAACAAGGAACAAGAATCAATAAAGGTGTTGAAACACAGCTAGGAGATTTGCTCGGTCAAAAAAGGAAATGAGTTATGAAAGGAATGTTAGAACATGCTTATTTCCAAAGAAATGGAAGGCGTAGGGACTCTTAGAATTTCCCGCGTTGACCATGATTTTGTTTATTGCCTTAAGGATTCATGCGATTTATTAAAATTGAAACTAGGCAATAGAATCAGAAGTGAACTAATTTCTGAAGAAGTATATCTGCTACCAATTCATGAGGGGACCAGGAATAAAAGTGTTCTCTTTATTGGTTTGAAATATCTTAATAGGCTATTTAACCTAGCTCAAGACCAATCTAGATCTACTTTAGTTGCAGAATGGCTCACAAAAGATGTATTCCCATTCTTTGTCAGAGGCGATGAGTATACATTAGAAAAATTAGAGGACCCATCAATGCGAATGAGTTTATTGTCCGATTATGAACAAGCTAAATTTAAAATTGCACAGATGGAAGCCAAGCAAAAGGACAACAAACCTTATCTGGATTCTATGGTAGAAATATTCGGAAGAAAGAATGCTGTAAGTTTAAATGTCTATTATGATCAGATATTTAATAGAGGATTCCCTAAAGGGAGATTCTTCGCAATGCTTAGATCGTTTGGAATTCTGAATGAAGAAAACCAGGTAACACAAGAATATCTAGATAATGTTCGTTTTAAGAAGATTACAACAATCTCTACAGTGTGTGACAAGAAGATTACTACGGAAGTGGTGTTTGTAACTAAATCAGGCATTACTTTAATTGAACAGCTATTAAATTCTTTTGAAGGAGATAGCCATTTCAATGAACGAAACAAAGGATAATTTATCAACTTACACAATACATGAAGCAGCAGAGTTGTTGCACCTTTCACCAATCACCGTACGAAGATATGTAACCGAAGGAAAAATCCGCGGTTTCAAAGTCGGTAGAGTGCTGAGAGTGACACGTGCAGCTGTTGAAGATTTCATTAAAGCTGCAGAAGAAAAGCTAAAGAAATAATGGTTGAAGTAATACAAGTTATATCAAACGTTAAGTCTATCTTTAGCAATTAATATAGTGGTTTCAACATATGTTGAGATATCACTAGTTATCAAAAATATAGGAGGGATTTTAAATGATTTAATATGCCAAGACCAGAGAAGATCGGATTCGATTATTTCTCTTTAGATGTGGATTACTATGAAGATCCAAACGTTCAAGAGTTGTTTGATGAGTTTGGGCCAATCGCGGAGCTTGTCTACATTAGGGTTTTATGTCTAGTTTTTAGAAGCAATGGTTACTATCTTAAGATGACTGCTTCACAGCTAGCCAAGTCTCTATACCGTAGTTTAAAGAGCCAGTATGGGCCTAAGTTATCACTCGTGGAGTCTATAATCACCCATATGGCAGAATACTCGCTTTTGGATAAGCCCTTACTGGAATCGGGGGTGGTTTCCTCACACGGAATTCAAATAGCTTATATGAACATGGCTATTAGAAGGCGTAAGAAAGTTACGGAATTTTCACTATTATCTGAAGCAGAAATAACGGAATTTAGGGCAAAAGAGTCAGGAGTTATTGTTACAGAAACCGGGGTTATTGTTACAGAAACCCCAGTTATTGCAGCAGAAAGTACACAAAGTAAAGTAAAGGAAAGAAAAGTAAAGAAAAGTATAAAGGATGAAGAAGTGATAAATATTGATGAAGAATTTTACGAAAATTATTTTGAACCAAGCAAGTGGACTAAAGTTCTAATCGATAACAACATTATCTCTGATTCAGATCTAAACATTCCTAATTACAACAACCTTTTCAAAGAAGTGCTTAAAAGCTATAGCGCAGAAGATATGGCTAGGGCATTTCGATACTTAGTTGCTTATCTAAAACATCCTACAGTAAGAATAGACGACATTTATGCATACATTCGCCATGCACTAATTACCAACACTGATTGGGTATCGCATGAAGATGAACGTACTGCTTATTTTGAAGAAATGTCGAAATTACTAAAGGAGTACAACGAAAAGTTAAACAATAACGATGATTCAGGATTACCATTCTAAATTTCATGAATGGATTCGAAATGTAAAGAAAACACAAAGAACTATAAATTACCTAGAACAGCGTAGGCAATTTTATAACCACAGATGGATGTCAATTGCTGGCCCTTCTTATGATAGGACCGGCGGTCACACAAATGACCCGTACTATGTAAAGGGCATGGATGATCTATCTCACATGTTAGAAATTGATAAGAAACTGGACAAGCTGGAATTGGTTATCAAAGAATATAATGAATTCTTCGATTCTCTTCCGCGTAAGTTTCAGCTGATACTCACTTCCATCACACTTGGAAAACCAACAATGGTGGAAGTGAGCCATATGCTACATGTTTCTAGAAATATGGTTTACAAGCTAAAGGAGAGCTTGATAAAAATATGGTTAGAAAAAGAAGAAGAGAAAACTGCGAAAAAGTAGTGGTTTACATTGATAGTAGTGGTAGAAAATATGAAAAAAGATACCACAACGGTAAATTAGTAAAACCAATTAATAAGAGCAGATAATTCTTACGCCACCTAGTCAATAATGGGTGGCTTTTTTTCTTAACTATTAATAGTAAAGAATGCAAATCTATGATAAACTCTATATGATTTAGGCTTAATAAACCGTTAACATA
>JAKSVY010000100.1 GCA_024413875.1 Bacilli bacterium | reverse complement strand
AAATATCGATAAGCTAAACGCTGACGGATATATTAAATTAAAATTAACTTTCTAATCTAAATATTCCTAAAAATATCAAGTATGCATTGCTTAATGTCATTGCATACTTTTTTGTATCTATCTGTGTACCAAGGATCCTCTATATAGCTAATAGATGATGTCCACTTATTGATAGGATAGACAATATGTCTAGAGTCATCTATTAATCGATTTAAATAAGATAAGTTGCTTGAATCCATATAGAAAATATAATCTGCATTGTTATAGTCTTTTTGGCTTATTCTAGATGCGTAATGTTTTGTATAAGGAATCTCTTCATTTCTTAATTCTTCTTTCATTGGAGGATAGATATCGTTACCTATTTCTTCTAGTGATACTGCCATAGATGAAATATCAAATTCATTTGATCTACCTATTTCTTCTAAATAGGCTTTAGCAATGAATTCAGCAGCGGGGCTTCTACATATATTTCCATGACATACGAATATAATCTTTTTCATATGATTTAGAATATCAAAAAAGATGCCCCTAATAAAGGCATCTAATTCTGAACTGTGATTTTTTATTCTAATTCAAAGGCACCTGTATATAGTTGATAATATGTACCTTTTTGAGCAATTAAATCTTTATGAGTACCACGTTCAATGATGTTGCCGTGATCAAGAACCATAATTGCATTACTGTTTTGAACTGTTGATAATCTATGAGCAATAACAAATACAGTTCTTCCCTCCATTAATTTATCAGTTCCAGCTTGAACAAGCTTTTCAGTTCTTGTATCAATTGAAGAAGTAGCTTCATCAAGAATCATAACAGGAGTATCAGCAACTGCTGCTCTAGCAATAGAAATTAATTGTCTTTGTCCTTGTGATAAGTTACTTCCATCTCCATTTAACATTGTGTTAAATCCTTCTGGAAGTCTTGTGATGAAATCATAAGCGTTAGCAATTTTACTTGCCTCGATACATTCTTCATCAGTTGCATCTAAACGACCATATCTAATGTTATCCATTACTGTTCCAGTAAATAAATTAACATCTTGCAAGACAATACCTAATGATTTTCTCAAATCATCTTTCTTAATCTTGTTGATGTTGATTCCATCATATCTAATCTTTCCATCTGCAATATCATAGAATCTATTGATTAAGTTTGTGATAGTGGTTTTTCCTGCTCCAGTTGCCCCAACGAAAGCAATCTTTTCACCAGGTCTAGCATAGATGGAGACGTTATGAAGAACAATTTTATCTTCAACATAACCAAAGTCGACATTTTCTAAAACAATATCACCCTTTAGTTCTGTATATGTTATAGTTCCGTCTGCAGAATGTGGATGTTTCCAAGCATAGAATCTTGTCTTTTCATTAGTTTCTTCAAATGATCCATCGTCATTGTATTTAATATTTACTAATGTGACATATCCTTCATCTGCTTCAGCTTTTTCATCTATTAAATCAAAGCATCTAGAAGCACCTGCCATACCCATAACGATAAATGTAACGTTTTGAGAGAATTGAGAAATGTTATTTGAGAACATTCTTGCATACATTAAGAAAGCAACGATTAACTTATAGAATTCAGCTGTTTCTAAAACTTGTAGACCTGTAACAGATAAGTTGCGAGCGTGAGTAACATATAATGTACACGCTAATGCTGCAACGAATACATAGACAAAGTTACCAATGTTACCATTGATAGGCATCATAATGTTGCCGTTGATATTAGCTTCAGTCATGTCTTTGCATAATTGATTATTTAATTCATCAAATTGAGCTTCTGATTCTTCTTCGTGAGTAAATACTTTGATAACTTTTAAGCCTTTCATAGCTTCTTGGATATGACCTTCTGTTTTACCAATAGCAATTTGTTGTTTAATAAAGTATTTACTTGCGCGTCCGCCTATGACTTTTGTATTCATAAACATAGCAACAGTTCCACCTAAAACAACTAATGATAACCAAATTGAACTTGTTAACATTAAGAAGATAATACCTAGAGCTGTTAAACCTGTTTGGAACATAGAAGGCAATGATTGAGAAATGAATTGTCTAACTGTATCAATATCGTTTGTATATAAAGACATGATTTCTCCGTGTGCGTGTGTATCAAAATATTTAATAGGTAATGTCTCCATTTTGTCGAACATTTTCTTTCTGAAAAGGTTCATAAATTTTTGAGTTACAATACCCATAGTTCTATTCCAATACCAAGCAGCAAATACAGCTAAACCATAAATAATACCTAAACCAATTAATAGTTGAGTGATATTTGTGTTGAATGGAATACCCATAATTGAAGTAGCATAACTACCATTAAAAGCAGCATTCAAAGCATCAGAACCATTGGAATTATCTGTAATAGCTCTTGTTAATACTTCGGTAATAGAAGAAACGAAAATAGAAGAAGCTAAGTTGCTTATGATGTTATAAACCAAACATATAGCAACTGTAATTAATTGAACTGGGAAGTTTTTAAATAATATAGCAAGTAGACGTTTGATAGTTCCCTTTTTAGCACGTCCACGTTCTTTAATTCTTACTGGTGGCATAATTATTCTTCCCCTTTCTGATTTTGAGTGTAATACACTTCTTGATAAATCTTATTTGTTTTTAAAAGTTCTTCATGAGTACCAATTGCATCGATCTTGCCATCATCTAAAATAATGATTTGATCCGCGGATTCAATAGAAGAAATTCTTTGTGCGATAACAATCTTTGTTGTATCTGGAATGTCTTCTTTTAAACCTTGTCTAATTAATCTATCTGTTTTTGTATCAACCGCAGAAGTTGAGTCATCTAAGATTAAAATCTTTGGTTGTTTTAAAATTGCTCTAGCAATACAAAGTCTTTGCTTTTGACCACCGGAAACATTTGTACCTCCGGACTCAATGACTCTTTGATATCCATCTTTATGTGCAACAATAAATTCATCAGCTTGTGCAATTTTAGCAGCTTTGATTAATTCTTCATCAGTTGCATTTTTATTGCCCCAACGTAAGTTTGAAGCGACGGTGCCAGAGAATAAGAAATTCTTTTGTAAAACAACGGAAACAGAATCTCTTAATACTTTTAAGTCGTATTGATTTACTGGATGTCCACCGACTAATAATTCACCTTCAGTTACATCATATAATCTTGAAATTAAATTAACTAAAGATGTTTTTCCAGAACCAGTTGAACCCAAAATTCCAATAAATTGTCCGCTTTTTACGTGGATATTGATATTTTCTAATGTGTTTTTCTCTGCTGTTTTTACATATTTGAAATTGACATTATTAAAATCAATAGAGCCATCATTTAATTCCATAATTGGGTTTTCAGGATTATGAATTGTTGGTTCTTCTTCAAGAACTTCAGCAATACGTCTTACGCCTTCTAAAGACATTGAAAGCATAACCATGATCATTGATACCATCATGATAGCCATTAAAATTTGAATACCATATGTTAATAAGGCAGACATTTGAGATACTGATAATTTGCCCCAGTCAATAACTTTAACGCCGTCTTCAAGATGCCAAGATGCTGATTCCGTAATCATTAATGAAGCAAGCCAGAAAATAGCAATGTTAACACCATGGATTGCTGTATTCATAATTGGGTTATTTAACGCAACAATCTTTTCAGCTTTGATAAAGTCTTTTGTTAATGAATCAGATGTAGTGTTGAATTTATTGATTTCATAATCTTCTCTTACAAATGATTTGACAACTCTAATACCTGACACATTTTCTTGCATGGATTCATTCATAGCATCGTATCTCTTGAATACTTTTCTAAAGATTCCCATTGCAAATTTAATAATTAATCCGAAACCAATGGCAATTAATGGAATGACAGCAACGAATACCCAAGCCATCTGACCTCCTGTTGCAAATGCCATTATCATTGAGAAGACGAGCATCAATGGAGCTCTAAAAA
>JAKSVY010000010.1 GCA_024413875.1 Bacilli bacterium | reverse complement strand
ATTTGTCCTTTGAAGTTACAAACGGCAACATTGATAAATCCATAGTTAACATCTTGAGTATCTAATTTGAATTTTGTCTTCTCGACAAATACTGGTTTAACAGTGGATGTCATAGAGTTATATACATCCATAGACATAACTGCTAAATCAGCAAATCCGTTTTTAGTTACAAAAATAGGCTCATTAAGTTTGTGGGCTTCTTTTGAGATTTCGTTTGTGTTTCTAAGTTCTGTAATAGGTATAATTTTAGTCATATTAATCACCACCGACAAAATAATAGCATAATTATGTACATTTTCAAATTAAATATAAATATTTGTTTTCAAAAAATAAAATGAGAAATTATATACAAAGCAACACTAGCAAAATATTTTAGTAACTAAAAAGAAAAAAAGATGTATTATTTAAATATGAAGAATAAATGGATTACTTTATCAACTTTACCAATACTAGTTTTGACTGGATGCAAGGCCACCAGTGGTTTAAGTAATGGTCTAAAGAAAGCGATGTTAGGAGAACCTGTTAAGGAAAATGTCACGCAGCCTGCTAACTATAATACTTTTTTAAATAAGGTTAATAATTTTAGTGCAAAATTCACTGAGGCTACATTAAAAGATAAAAACAATACATCTAATTACGCAGTATCACCTGTATCCGTTTTTGTGGCGCTTGCTATGACTGTTGAATCATCGGATGGCGAAACAAGACAAGAAATTCTTGATGCTTTAGATTTAACTTATGAAGAATTAACAAATAATATTCAATATTTCGTAAATAGCATGAATGTTGATTTTACTCATCGTAATTCATTTGGTAAACTCGAAACTCATGGTGGTATCAAACTCACTAACTCTATTTGGTTCCAAAAAGGTTCTTCAATCAAAGAAAAATTAATTAAGGTACTATCTGAATTATATTACTCATATTCATTCCAAGTTGATTTTGAAAAAGAGAATAAAAAAGCGAATAGTTTAATTCGTGATTTTATAAAAAGACAAACTAATGGTTTGATTGATCAAGATTTAGAATTAAATGTCGCCACTTTGGTAGTGCTTTTAAATACTTTGTATTTTAAAGACACTTGGGATGAACGTGGAAAAGATTTATCTTTCACATCTAAAGAATATGAGTTCACTATGGAAGATTTATCAACTAAATCTATCAAACTCTTAAAAGGATATTCTTGTTCAGGAAAAGTAGTTAAAGAGGATAAATATCGTTCTTTTTATACTAGGACTAATTCTGGTGCAAAACTAACTTTTGTCGTACCAAACGCTGGCTATTCACTGAGTGAAGTATTCACTAAAGAAACTATTACGGAATGCATGGCAAGAAAATACATTACAGTCGATGAAGAGAAAAAGGAAATGTATTTCACTGATTGCTGTTTTCCGGAATTTGAAGCTTCTTATAATGATTCTTTAAAGAACGTTCTAAAAGAAGGTTTTGGAATCGAAAAGGCTTTTGATAAAAAGAAAGCAGATTTCTCTAACACTTCAGATTGGCCTTTATTTGTGAATGATATAAGACATGTGACAAAACTTAATGTTAATAAAACAGGTGTTGAAGGTGCGGCTATCACAGTAGTGTCAATGGACATTGCGACATCTACTGGACCAGAATATGAATACGTATACGATACATTTGTTGTTGATAGATCGTTTGGCTATGTATTATCATGTGGAGGTCCACTTTTTACCGGAGTGGTTCAAACAATCTAAATAAACAGGAAATGATGATCTTCCTTGTGCTATAAACACTAAACCGCGATAAGCTGATGACGTCTAGAATCTTTTAGACCATCAGTTTTTATTTTGTGGTCAGAAAGGAAGTTATGAACACATTCTTATCTCTTGGATTAATATTTGCCTTCGGATTTTTAGGTGGATATTTAATTGAAAAAATTCGTTTGCCAAAACTAATTTGGTATTTAATTCTCGGAATCTTAATTGGACCATCTTTATTAAATATTGTTGATCCAACCCTTTTATCTATTTCATCTTATCTTCGCCAAATCGCATTGATTATCATTTTAACCAGAAGTGGATTATCTCTTGATTTAGGTGTTTTAAAAAAGATTGGAAGACCCGCAATTTTGATGTGTTTTTTACCAGCAGTTTTTGAGATTGCAGGAATTACAACTTTTGGACCGTTATTACTTGGAGTATCAATAACAGAAGCATTACTTCTTGGATCCGTATTAGCAGCAGTTTCACCAGCCGTTGTCGTTCCAAGAATGATTAAACTACAAGAAGAAGGCTATTCATCTAATCACCATGTTGCAGAACTAATTATGGCAGGAAGTAGTGCAGATGATATTTTTGTTATTGTATTGTTCTATGCTTTTAAAGGTGTTGTCGCGACAAATTCATTTGATGGTTTATCTATTGCCATGATTCCAATTTCTATTATTTCAGGAATTGCACTAGGAGCAATATTTGCAGTTCTTATTATCTTATTATTTAAATATATAAAGTTACCAACTGTGGTTAAGGTTATAGTGGTATTAGGTGTATCCTTCTTAATGGTAGGTATTGAAAACCTAATTAAACCATATTTTTCTATATCATCCCTTTTAGGGATAATTGTTATTGGTATAGCCTTACTTAAGTTTTTACCTAATGAAGCAAAGGAAATTAAACCAGCCTATAATTCATTATGGAATGGTTTTGAAATTCTTTTATTCGCGTTAGTGGGAAGCGCGGTAGATATTAAGTATGCTTTCACTAAAGATGGGCCAATTATTGTAGGTCTATTATTTATTGGATTACTCTTTAGAACAATTGGAGTAATCGTATGTGTTATTAAGACTGAATATTCATTTAAAGAAAAGATCTATATCGCTATCTCATATTTACCAAAAGCAACTGTTCAAGCTTCTATTGGAGCGATTGCTTTATCAGAAGGCTTATCATGTGGAAACTTAGTTTTAACCGCTGCCGTTGTTGCAATTTTAATATCCGCTCCACTAGGCGCTATCCTTATGGATACTTTGAAGAAAAAATTATTAACAAAACCAATTGAAAATATTTAATTGCTTTTTACCACCCAATGAGTGATAATCTAAAGCAATGGGAGAAATATCGAATCTTAAGCTTATTAGAGAGAAAAGTGGACTTAGCCAAGCTGAGCTAAGCGCTCTTTTAGGTATTCCAAAAAGAACGATTGAAAATTATGAAACAGGAAGTAGAGTACCTCCAAACTGGGTAATGGATCTACTTTGTGAACATATCATCAATCATACTTTAAAAAGTGAAGTGGTCTATGATAAGAATCATGGAGTGTATTCACTTCTAGAATTAAGAAATATCTTAGAAGATTGCTTACAAGGTTTAGAAGTTGAGCATGCTTTGATAACTGGCGATTACTTCGAAGGAAATGCAAAAGTTAATAGCGAACTTTCTTTTGTAATTTTTGGAAGTGCAAATGAAGTTGAGATTAAAAGAATCTTAGAAAAAGCAACTCATAAGGTTATAAGTGTATCTGTTTTTGATAATGAAGTTTTAGATAAGAAAAGTATTTCAGAGATAGAAAGGAGAGGTCTAAGAATATATTCAAAATTAGAAGTTTAAAAACTTTATTAAGATTTTATTTACAATATGAATATATTGTTAGATAATAGAACTATGATTAATGGTATTAAAGAAATTTCCGTCGTATTCGGAGAATATCCTGCAGCTGAGAAGGTCACTCACTACAGCGATATTCTAAACATCAACCAAAATGGCCTAAAGTATTCACACATCGCTCAAGGAACAGAAAACTACTATGATTCTATGAGTGAAGATTTTGCGAGAGACACAAAGAACATTCTTCTTGAATACAGTGTTTCTCAAACAGGTTTCTCTCAAGCAGAATTTGATTGGTACTTCACAAGACTTACAAAGCACATTAAAGATCTTGGTAACGAACCAAGCGCTCAATATGAAGCTGGTAAGCCAACAGTTGTCAAAATCGAATTTGCTGATGGTGGAACTAACTCATTTTCAGTCCCAATTAATTTATTAAGTGCAGACGCTGGCAAGATTCAACGTAAAGTAGGTAAATACTTACGTAAACTTGTTAGTAACGTTGTTGTTATTGATAACTTACTCACTGAAGATGAACTCAAAGTTGAAGAAAAGAAGTATAAACCACTTCCTGCTAGCGAATTAGAAGATATGGATATCTTCGAACCATATCCAGATAATCTTTAATTTAGGTGAATTATGACAAGACAAGAAATTGTTGATGAGATTGTTTTAAAACGCGATTCTAAAGATCCATTTGATGTTCAAAGAGTAGAAGAATTACGTGAAATGCTTGTTCAATTAGATTTAGACACCGTTATAGAGAACACTGTCCAAAGATCTAAAGATGAAATCGCATTAGAAGAACTCTCTGAAAAATATAAAAAATTTAAAAAGACAATTAAGGTCTCTATTTTAATACTAGCTATCCTCTTCCTTATCGACACAGTTGTAGGTATTGTGTTTACCTTATGGGCGTTACTTGGCCTTATCCCATTAGGCCTTGCAATGATTCTTATCTATTTCTGTAATAGACAAAAACTTATTAACATGGAAGTTGAAATAACCATCCTTGAAGATAAACCAAGAAATTAAGTCCTTAATGGACTTTTTCTTTACAAATTTGTTATTTCGCGAGATGTTCAGGAAATATTAACAAAAAAGCATATATAATAAACCATGAACTTAAAGGAGGAAATTGTATGATTGGTGCATTAATAGGTGATATTTGCGGTTCAGTTTACGAATTTAACAATATTAAAACAAAAGAATTTCCGCTTCTTAGTAGAAAAAGCGTAATTACTGATGATTCTGTAATGAGTATCGCAGTAGCGGATATGTGTAATAAAGATTATTTAAATAACAAAACAGAAATAATTAACACATTTAAAAAATGGGGAAGAAAATTCCCAAATGCTGGATATGGAGGAAATTTCTATTCTTGGGTACTTGGAAATGATAGGAAGCCATATAACTCATGCGGGAATGGATCCGCGATGAGAATTGGCGCAATCGGATGGGTTGCTAAAAATGAGCAAGAAGTAATTAAATACAGCAAGGCTGTAACTGAGGTTACTCATAATCACCCAGAAGGTATATTAGGTGCTGAAGTAACAGCAATGTGCATTTACTATGCTAGAACAGGTAAAGATAAAGAGTTTATTAAAAAATACATTGAGCAAAATTACGATATCGATTTTGATTATGAAGAGTTAAGAGCATCGTATGAACATGCTAAAGAGATCTGCCAAGTAACAGTGCCACAAGCATTATATTGCTTCCTTATCTCAAAAGATTTTGAAGATTGCTTAAGAACAACAATTTCTATTGGTGGAGATTGTGATACAACTGCAGCTATAAGCTGTGCAGTGGCAGAAGCATATTATGGAGTGCCACAAGATATTGAAAAGGCATTTAGAGAAAGAATACCTAATTCAATGCTTGAAGTACTAGATGACTTTGAACACACCTACGGTAAAAAATTATTAAAGACTAATTAATTGAAGGTGCATCAATTGATGCGCTTTTCTTTACTTAAATACTATCTACATTAAATAAATAAGCATAATAGTAAATAAATATGATTAGTCATTGAGAACAGAGATTAAAAACTTTATAATAAAAATATGCATATTAAGTTAGTAAATTCTTCTTCTGATATTAGAAACGTTGCCTCTTTAGGTAATGAAGTTTTTGGTGGTTACTATAAAACTCTTTTAGGCGAAGAACAAACTAATTATATGGTTGATAAATTCCTATCTAAAAAGGCTATTAAGAACAATATCAGTGAAGGATTTGTTTATTATTTAATCAATAACGAAGAACAGAATATTGGTTTTATTGCTTTGCAATATCGACCAGCGTTTCTTTATATTTCTAAATGTTATATCAAAGAAGAATATCGTGGACAAGGTAACTTTAAAGTAATCTTCAATATGATCAGAGCTCTTTGTTATAAGCATAATTACAAATCAATTAAATTAAATGTAAATAAACATAATGATCTTGCTATCAATGTTTATGAACATGTTGGTTTTACAAGAGAGTCATCAGAAACCATCAATATCGGAAATGGATTCTATATGGATGACTATGTTTACGAATATCAAATCAAATAGTTAGCATTGATAACTATATAAAATATAGATAATTGTGGAAATTTGCCGCAAATGCTTTCATAATTATTTAGGATTTTTTGGAGGTACTATTATGAAATTATTATCAAATGACGCATTTATTAATGAAGGAGATGATGTTATCCTCCAAATCAACGCTGAAGCACGCGCTAAAATGGAATGTGGAATTGATGTTATTAATTCATCAATTGGTTCCCTTTACGATGAAGAGGGAAGGCTTGCTGTTCCAAAGACCACAAGTAAGTACATTGATGAACTTACTATTTTAGATGAAAACAAAACATATCCATCATGCCAAGGACCACGTGAATACCGTGAAGCTGTCATGAAATGGGTTTTTAAAGGATATTACGATTTAGTTAAAGATAATTTCCAAACCTACGGTGCATACGCTATGGGTGGCACAGGTGCTATCTATTTAGGCTTACGAAGCTATGCTGAAGCAGGAAAAACTGTCTTAATTCCATCTCTTGGTTGGTCAAACTACGAAGCTATGATCAAACAAAAAGGCGCTAAATACGATTACTACCAAATGTTTGATGGTGATAAATCAATTCATGTTCAATCAATTAAAGAAAAATGTGAACAATATAAGTCAGAAGGCCGTGTAATGATTATTATTAACGACCCATGCGAAAACCCAACTGGTTATAGCTTTGCTCGTGAAGAATGGGTTGAATTAATCAAATATCTTAATGAATTATCTAAAGAAGTACCTGTTATCTTACTTCTTGATATTGCATACATTGATATGGAAAGAGATGATAAATCAAGAGTGTTCTTCTCACTCATTGATAGATTCTCATCTAACATTATGATTCTTATTGCTTTCTCAGCATCTAAGCTTCTCGGTATCTATGGATACCGTGTTGGTGCAATCCTTGCAATTACACAATCAAAAGAAGACATTGATGACTTTAAGAAATCCATCCCAAGTACAATTCGTACAACTTGGTCTATGGCGAACAAAGCATACGCTGTATCAATTCCACTAGTCTTAAACGATAAAGAACTTGAGAATGAAGTTAAGACCAATAATGAAATGCTTATCAGAAGAGGCTCACACTTCTATGATAGACTTAAAGAATTAGGACTCGATCCTGTTCCATATAAAGCTGGATTCTTTGTAACAATTGACACTCATGGTGACGCTAAAGCGATTGCGGCAGAACTCAAGAACCAAAATGTCTATGTTGTTCCAATGAAGAAGAGATATTTAAGAATTGCTATCTGTTCTACACCATATAACAAACTTGACCCATTAGCAGACGCTATCGGAAAAGTCATTAACGGTAACTAATAAATATAAGGGTCTACTAAGTAGACTCTTTTATTTTTCACTTATTAGTGATTAAATATTATTTGTTATGGAAAAGCTTATAAATAATTATCACACTCATACATATCGCTGTGGCCACGCAGTTGGAACAGATGAAGAATATGTCTTAGCGGCCATTAAAAAAGGAATCAAAGTTCTTGGATTTACTGATCATGTTCCTTATCCAGATAGACCACAAGAAGGTATTAGACAAAATACCGAAACAATGATTGGCTATCTAGAATCCATCAATGCTTTAAAAGAAAAATATAAAGACCAAATCGAAATCCATATTGGTTATGAAATTGAATATCTTTCTGAAATGAAGTGGTGGTATGAAGAACTTCTTAATTCAGGTAAAGTTGAATACTTTATTCTTGGCCAACATTTAATGATGGAAGATGGTAAATTAGTCTGGTTCCATTATGATGAAACAACCAATATGAGACTTATGGCGGATAGAATTATCGAAGGTGCAAGATCTGGCTTAGTCAAGTATATCTGCCACCCTGATTTTTTCATGTGCTCTTGGACAGAAGGGAATATTGAACAATACAAAAGAATTCTTCAGGCTGCGGAAGAATGTGACATCCCAATCGAATTAAATATGCAAGGTGTCCGTAAAGGATATAGATCAAATCCTAATAACATTCATGAAACACAAATGAGATATGATGATGAGCCAAAATATCCATATTTAAAGTTCTGGGAACTTGCATCACATTACAATGTTAAAGTCATTATTGGTGGGGACTATCATGACCCAGTTGATATTCTTTATGACTCAGAGAAGATTTGCTTTGAAATTGTGAAAATGTTTAATCTTAATCTGATTGATAAAATCGATATTTAGTTTTAAAGCCAAATATAAATACCCTTATATCATTTTACCTTACTTGTTAGAACAATAAGTCTATGATACAATTAAAAATTGTAGTAAAGACTATTATCTACACAAAGCGTGTAAAGCGCACGTAAGATAGGAAATATGGGGGTATTTTTTATGGCAAGTTTAGAAGAAAACAGAAAGAAAATGGACGCTATCGATAAAGAGATGGCGGAACTTTTTATTGAACGTATGAAAACAATTCAAGAAATTGCTAAATACAAAAAAGCAAATAGTCTTCCTGTTGTTAATAAAGAACGTGAAGCAGTGGTTATTACTACCAATGCAGATAGAATTGAAGAAGAATACCGTCAATACTATATCGACTTCTTAACCAAGACCATCAAGATTTCTAGAGACTTCCAAGCAAAGATCGTTGCCCTCAACGATGATGTAACCAAAACTTTAATCTTACGTGGTTCAACAATTTATATCCGTGAAGGTATTATCGAAGAAGCTTCTAACTATATGAATCTTCAACGTAAAGTATTAATCGTTTCTGATAGTGGTGTCCCTTTAAAATACATTAACACTATTAAGAATCAATGCTTAGAACCATATGTTTACATAGTAAAACGTGGTGAAGCATCAAAATGTTTAAAGAATTATGAAAAGATTAATCAATTTATGATTCAACATTATTTCACTAGAACTGACTGTGTTGTCGCAGTTGGTGGTGGAGTTGTTGGTGATTTGGCTGGTTATGTAGCCTCAACTTATATGAGGGGTATTAACTACTACAATATTCCAACTACACTTTTGAGCCAAGTTGACTCTTCTATCGGTGGTAAAACCGCAATTGATATGGGCGGAACCAAAAACGTTATCGGTTCATTTTATGAACCTAAGGTTGTCTTAATTGATAAATCATGTCTTGCTACATTAAACACAAGATTGTTCTCTGAAGGTTTAGTTGAAGCCTTTAAGATGGGTATCACTAACGATAAGACTTTAGTGGATATCATTATGAATTCACAAAACATCAATACTGATTTAGACACAATCATTTATCGTGCTTTGAAGGTTAAACAAAGCATTGTTGAAAAAGATGACAAAGAATCAAGTTTAAGAAGAATACTTAACTACGGACATACATTTGGTCACGCTATCGAAGAGATGGAAAAAGGAAAACTTTACCATGGCGAATGCGTTGGACTTGGAATGCTTTATTTATCTAGCCCAAAGGTTGTTGAAATAGTTAAACAATTCTTAGCTAAATATTGTCTCCCAATGGACCTTCATTACGATGAGAAGACATTAATGTCTTATGTCAAGCGCGATAAGAAGGCTGATGGTGCAAAAGTTAATTTAGTATATGTTGAAGATATTGAAAAAGTAATTATGAAGAAAGTAGAAATTAAAGAACTTGAAAAAGCTTTAGTTAAGGGTGCTATATGTCAAATGTTTTAGGTAATAATTTAATAGTTAACATCTATGGTGAATCTCATTCTGAAAAGATTGGTGTGACTGTTTTAGGTTTACCTAAAGGTATTAAGGTTGATGACGAAGTGATTAAATGCGCTTTAGCAAAACGCCGCCCAATATTAGGAGTAGATACTTCAAGAGTAGAAACAGATCCATATGTTTTTCTTAGCGGTGTCAAAGATGGTGTTACAACTGGAGAACCATTAACTCTTGAAATCACTAACAAAAACACTAAATCAAGTGATTACGATAATTTAAAAGATATTCCACGTCCTGGCCATGCTGACTATGTTGGATATATGAAATATGGTGATGAATATGACTTCCATGGAGGAGGATTCTTCTCTGGAAGATTAACTGCTCCATTAGTGGCTATTTCATCTATTGTTATTAAAGCATTAGAAGAAAAAGGTATTTATATTGGAACACACATTTTAAAATGTGGTGAAGTATGTGATTCTAAGATTTCATCTTTTGATGATATTAAGAAGATTAATAGCAAAACATATTCGTTAATTAATGATTTAGAAGATAAACTAAATGATGAAATTAACAAAGTTAAAGTAGAACAAGATTCTATTGGCGGAATTACAGAAACTGTTGTTTATGGTCTTCCAGTAGGACTTGGTGATAAGTCATTTGAATCTGTTGAAGGAGTTATCTCAAAGGCTATTTTTGGTGTCGGCGCAATTAAGGGCATTGAATTTGGTGAAGGTTTTAATTTTGCAAACTTGAAAGGCAGCGAGGCAAATGATGAATTTGCATATGAAAATGATAAGGTTGTCACTTTAACCAATCATAATGGTGGTATTAACGGTGGTATTACAAATGGAATGCCTATTTCATTTAATTGCGTTGTTAAACCAACTCCATCAATTTCAAAACCACAAAGAAGTGTAAATTTAAAAACTAAAGAAAACGTTAAAATTGAAATCAAGGGTCGCCATGATCCAGCAATTATTAGGCGTATTCCAATAGTCATTACCAGTGTTACTGCTTTAGCAGTACTTGATTTATTAATCAGTGAATATGGTCCTGATTATTTTGTAGAGTAGGTATTTATGGATAAATTCGGTCTAATAGGAAGAACATTAAAACATAGCTTTTCAAAATATATTCATGAAGGCTTTTTTGGTGATTCTTATAATCTATTTGAACTTGAACCGAATGAATTATCTGATTTTATTAGTAAACGAGAATTCCAAGGTGTAAACGTTACTATCCCATATAAGCAAGATGTCATTCCAATGCTTGATTACGTTGATGAAAACGCAAAAGAAATCAATGCAGTTAACACTATTGTAAATAGGAATGGATTGTTGTCCGGATATAACACTGATTATCTTGGCTTACTAGATTTAATTAAAGTTAACGATATTGAAATTGAAAATAAAAATGTTTTACTTCTCGGTAATGGTGGAACAAGCAACACAGCTAGATATATTCTTAAGTTATTAAAGGCTAAATCAATTACTGTTGTATCTAGAAGTAATGCTTCTGGAACTATCTCATTTGAAGATGCAAATAAAAGATCTGACATTGAAGTGATTGTGAACACAACACCAGTGGGAATGTATCCAAATAATGAAGGAAGAATTATTTGTTTAGATAATTTTCCTAAAATAGAAGCAGTTGTAGATGTTATTTATAACCCAATTAGAACAATGCTTTGCATTGACGCTAAAAATAAGGGCATTAAATACGCGGGTGGGTTATATATGCTCGTATCACAAGCAATATACGCAAGGGAATTATTCCACGATATTGAAGTTGATAAAAAAGTTATTAAAGATGTCTTTAAAACAATTAAATCTGAACGTGAAAATATAGTGTTGATTGGAATGCCTACATCAGGAAAAACCACAATCGCTAAGTTGTTAAAAGAAAAGCTTAATAGAGAAGTTATTGATAGTGATGATGAGATAACAAAGAGAAGTGGATTGACACCTAATGAGTTTATTACTTCAAAAGGCATTATTGAATTTAGAAAATTTGAATCAGAAGTTATCAAGGATATTGCAAAACAACAAGGAGTGATTATTTCGACAGGTGGTGGAGTAATTTTAAACAAAAACAATATGGATTACTTATCTCAAAATGGAGTAGTTGTCTTTATTGATAGACCACTTGAACTATTAGGTGTAAGTGATGATAGGCCACTTTCAAGTAATAGATTTGATTTAGAAAAACGTTATAAAGAACGTTATAAAATTTATAAAAAGTACGCTGATATTGTTATTAATAACAATGTAACAATTGAAGAAGTAGTTAATGAAATAGTAAAGGAGTTTACAAGATATGAAGAAGTTACTTATCGTTAATGGGCCAAATATTAATATGCTTGGTATTCGTGAACCTAATGTTTATGGCAAAAGTACTTATCAAGATTTGGTCAATCTTGTAACTGATTTTGCTAATTCAAATAATGTTGATTTAGAAGTATATCAATCAAATCATGAAGGTGCTTTAGTTGATAAGATTCAACAAGCATATTTTGATAAAGTTGAAGGGATTGTTATTAATCCAGGAGCATACACTCATACTTCAATAGCGATTCTCGATGCTTTAAAAGCAGTGAATATTCCATTCGTGGAAGTCCATATCTCTGATGTTTCAAAAAGAGAAGACTTCCGTCAAATTAGTTACATTAGACCATACGCTGTTAAGTCTATTATTGGACTTGGCTTAGATGGATATGTTGAGGCAATGAAAGAATTATTAAAATAAAATGAGAGTAGAATTTTTTCCAAGTAAACTATCTGGAACTATAAAGGCTCCATGTAGTAAATCATACGCTCATAGATTATTAATTGCTGGAGCGTTATCAAAAAATGAATGCGTTATTTCTAACGTTGATTTCAACAATGACATCAATGAAACAATTAATGTTCTTCGCAAACTTGGAAAAGAAATTATTATCAAAGATAATGAAGTCATTCTTAAGGGCGAATTAACTAAACAAGATAACATTGAATTTGAAGTATTAGAAAGTGGATCAACACTTCGATTCCTTATTCCAGTTGCAATGGTATTCTCAAGTAACATCAAAATCAACTGTTCACCTCAATTAATCAAAAGAGGTATAGGAGTCTATGTTGATGCATTTTCTAGCAAAGGCATTGATATTAAAGTCAATGAAACTTCAATTGAAATTAAAGGCAAACTTACTTCAGGAGATTATGTAATTCCTGGTAACATCTCATCACAATACGTGACAGGCTTACTATATGCCTTATCCTTATTAGATGAAACGAGCCATTTAAAGGTTTTAAAGCCAGTAGAAAGTGAAGATTACATTAATATTACATTAGATGTCTTAAAACACGCAAAAGTGAACATTTTAAATAATGATTATGTTTATGAAATTGCTCCTAAAGCTTTCATACTTCCTAATTCAGAAGTTGAAGGGGATTATAGTAACGCAGCATTTATTTATGGACTTAATTACACATTATCTACAAATATCGATGTTATTGGATTAAACAAAGAATCTAAACAAGGCGATAAAGTATATGAACACATGTTTAAAGAATTAAGCTTAGGATACAAGGAATTTGATATTTCAAACTGTATCGATCTTGGTCCAGTGTTATTTGCGTTTGCCTCTTTATGTGAAGGTGGAAAGTTCACTGGAACAAAAAGACTCGCAATCAAAGAATCTAATAGAGCACTTGCTATGCAAGAGGAATTAGATAAATGTGGAGTTCATATTGAAGTTGGAGAAGATTACGTTTCCGTTCCTAAAGGAAATTTCCATTCACCAGACAAAGAACTTGATTCACATAATGACCATCGTATCGCAATGTCAATGGCGATGGTGTTAATAAAATATGGTGGAGTTATTAATAACTTTGAAGCTGTTAATAAATCGTATCCAAAATATTTGGATGATATTAAAAAACTAGGAGGAAGGTTTAAGATTTATGAATAGTGAAACAAAAATATTAATTGTCGGTCTTGGCCTCATCGGTGGATCTTATGCGAAAGGTTTAACTCAAAAAGGTTATAAAGTTTATGGGTTAGACACTAATAAGAGTAGTGTAGAATTCGCTATCAAAAACAAATATGTTATTGATGGATATACAGAGTGCAATGAAGTATCTCTTTCCGATAAAGATATTATCATTCTTGGTATTTATCCTAGTTTTGTAGTCTCATGGATTAAAGATAATCAAAAGTATCTTAAAGAAAACGCATTGATTACTGATGTATGTGGTATTAAGTGTTCTTACCTTTTTAAGGTAAAAGAGATTCTTAGAAGTGATTTAACCTATATTCCACATCACCCAATGGCGGGACGTGAACTTTCTGGAATTGAAAACTCTAATGAAAAGATTTTCCAAGGCGCAAACTTCATTGTCACTCCAACTGAAGGTGATGATAAAGAAAAAGTATCAATCATCAAAAATATTGGTCAAGAACTTGGATTTAAGAATATTGTTGAATTAACTCCAGAGAAACATGATGAAATGATTGGGTTCTTATCTCAATTAACTCACGTTATTGCAGTATCTCTTATGACAAGTAGAGAATGCACTAGTTATGCAGCGTATACAGGTGACTCATTTAGGGATTTAACTCGTATCGCTCATATCAATGAAAACATGTGGTCTGAACTATTCTTAGAGAACAAAGAATTCCTTATTAGTGAAATTGATACATTCATTAAGCAAGTTGAAAAAATTAAACAAACATTAATAGATGACGATGAAGAATCTCTAAAAGAGATTATGCGTTTATCAACTGATAGAAGAAGCTATTTTGATAAGTAGGTGGTATAGATTATGAACATGATATTTAAAAGAAAACTACCAATCCCTCAAGAGATTAAACAAATGTATCCTCTTGATGAAGATTTGTTAGAAATAAAAGAACAAAGAGACATTGAATTAAAACGTATCTTATCCGGTGAAGAAGATCGCCTCATTTTAGTTATTGGGCCTTGTTCTGCTGATAATGAAAAGGCTGTTTTAGAATACATTGGACACTTAAAAGAAATTGAACCATTAGTAAATGATGAAATCTTTATTATTCCAAGAATCTACACTAACAAGCCAAGAACAACAGGAGCAGGATATAAAGGAATGCTTCACCAACCAAATCCAAACCAAGGTGAAGATATGCTTAAAGGTGTAGTTGCAATTCGTAAATTACATATTGAAGCATTAAAACGTTATGGCTTTACATGCGCCGATGAAATGCTTTATCCAGAAAACCATAGATATCTTTCAGATATTCTTTGCTATGTCGCTGTTGGAGCACGTTCGGTAGAAGACCAACAACATAGATTAACTGCAAGTGGCCTTAATATTCCTTGCGGTATGAAAAACCCAACCAGTGGTGATTTATCAGTTATGATGAATTCAATTAAAGCCGCTCAATCTCCACATATGTTTATTTACCGTGGATGGGAAGTTGAAACAAAAGGTAACCCATATACACACGCTATTTTACGTGGCTACGTTAACAAACGTGGTGTTTCAACACCAAACTATCATTATGAAGATTTAATTGCATTAAATAAATTATTTAAAGAAGCTAATGTTATGAATCCTGGAGTTATTGTTGACTGTAACCACGCTAACTCAGGAAAACAATTTGAAGAACAAATTAGAATTGCAAAAGATATTCTTCATAGTGCTGAATCAAGTGAAGAAGTATATAAACTTGTTAAGGGTTTAATGATTGAATCCTACCTTGTTGATGGTGCTCAAAAACCAGGTGAAAATGAATATGGTAAATCAATTACTGATCCATGTTTAGGCTGGGAAAAGACAAGAGAACTAATTTTAGATTTAGCAGAAACTCGTAGAAAACACAAAAATAAATAAAGTCGCGACATCGCGATAGATAATTCATGTTTATGGTGTATAACTATGGCATGACTAAAAAAGAATTTGATGAATTAACTAATGAAATCGATGAAATGATCGATGCATACGAGCATGAAGAATGCTTTCGTGGATATTTTGGAAATGTTGACCAAAATCCATATATTTCTAAAATGTATTCTGCTTTCAAAAAGAATGGTCGTTTAGACTTATCATTGGATTTGATTAATAGAGATTCAAATATATGGATTTACGAAATCTCTGAAAAACTTAAGGTTTGGACAAGATGTAAATATAGTTATATTAATAACTATAAATTCACATACATTTGGCGATTCTTGCAACAAGATGATGATAGAATGCTTCTTAAAAAGAAAGACATCGTCAAAAAACATCCAATGATAATTAAAGAATTTTTTGAAGATTTATCTCGTATATATTTCTTAAAATTCCATAAGAATAATCCAAAAGAATTTGCGCAGGTTGTGCTAAAAAATTACAGTGGATTTATTGATCTTGAAGATTTCTTTAAGAAGAACAACCTATCAATTAGATGGCTTGATAGTAATATTGTTCCAAGACACCTCTATCAATAACGAAAAAAGTCCAGTGAATGGACTTTTATTTATTCATAAATTCTAAGAATTTTGGGCAGATTGGATAGATGCCATCTCTCATGCAGCCTGACCATGAACAATGTGTTCCTTCAAGAACTTCATATTCAATATTAGCATTTGGATTGAATTGGAGAATTGATTTGTAGAACAACATATTTTGTTCATATCTGCAAGGCATATCTTGTGTATAGAAGAAGAGTTTAACTCTAGTAAATTTAGTATCAGCATTTACGTAGAATTGAGGACCTTTTTCATCCATGATTTGCGCTCTTGAATCAATGCCATATTCTCTTAATACATTAAAGTGAGCAGTGGTTTGAGCTGAATCAACTAACCAACCAGCAATATCCATTGGATCAACACCTTCATTTTTAAGATAGTGTGTTGCAAAGCAAAGCATAAGAGTTAAATATGCTCCAGCTGATTGACCTGATATATATAATTCTTTTCCTTCCGCATATTCCTTTTTAATATATGCAACTGCTTTAGCGACATCTTCAATAAATTCTGGGAATTTAGCAGTAGGGTACATTGAATAATCTACTTCGATTGCAAGAATTCCATTTTTTGCAATCCATTCCGCACATCCCATTTGTGATTCATCGCATTTATCACCAGATTCAATTCCGCCACCATGGAAGTGAACTAATACTTTTGAATACTCTGATTCTGGGTAGTAAACATCAAAGATGTTAAGTGGCTTTGGCCCATATTTAATATCGCGTATAACTTTCATATTTATAAGTATATCACTAATAAATAAAAAGCGAGCTACAAATGTAACTCGCTTATTATAATAATTTAAGCAATTAGTCAAGATATGCCATTACTTGAATAATTGTGTTAGTTGAACTTTGGTAAGCATCAATTTCTACTACTAGGAATGTGTAATCAGATTCGTATGTGTATAATGAATAATAACCACCATCACCATCACTTGTAGCGCCGCTATACATATCAAGGCCTTCTAAATTTGCAAAAATTTGATTCATAACAATTGAAAGTGCTTGTTGAGGTTTGCCTAATTGACTTCCGAAATTAGCGCCAGTATAACGAACTTCAGTGCCATCTTCCAAAACTGCAGAACGTACAGCAGTAGATGGATCTTCGAAGACCTCATCAGCAAATGCTTGAACAGCACTTCTTGCTGTCCATAAATCTTCATTTTCAGTTCTGAGTTCTTCGCCACATTCTGAGCATGTAACAGAATCGTATGCAGGTGTATCAAGTGTTGCTTGAACAGTGGTTGTAGTTTCTTTATGACCAGCTTCTACTTCACGTGTATCAGTAGCTCCACATTCTGAACAAGTTCTAGTATCTTCACCCGCTGCAGTACAAGTTGAAGGAGTTGTATTTTCCCATTCACCCCATGTATGATTTTCAGTTGCTGGAACTGGACGTGTTTCAGTTTCTCCGCATTCGCAAGTTCTTGTTTCAACGCCATCATCACCACAAGTAGCAGGTGTTGTTACTGTCCAATCTCCAAATGAGTGTTCGTGTGCTGGAGTAGTGTCTGTTGGAGTAGTATCTGTAGGTGTTGTGTCTCCTGTTGGAGTTGTGTCAGATGTTTTTGGAGCGCAGCTTGCAACCATTGCAGCTGATCCAAGTAATACTAAAATAGATAAAAGATTTTTTTCATGATAATAAGCCCCCCTTATTTATCTTTGTTTAGTATGGTTTCAATATGAATCCCATTTAATGAACAATAATTTAAAGAATACGATGAAATAATTCAAGAGTAAAATGATTAAAGTTAACCATGCTAACTACAATAGCATTTTATTTATTACAAAGTAATACATTTTATATACGCTAAAGTTTGTTACATATATTAAATATAATAGTTACAAATGTAACATTTAATTGACTTATCAAACAGACTCTTGTAGATTATTAAATATGGATAGGAATAGAAAAAGTCAAATAATTACAATCGTTGGTGTATCATTGCTTGCAATGGGTATTTGCATTCTCGGTGCAACTATTCTTAGTGATTTGTATTCTCGTAATAGTGGTGATGATACCTCATCGTCAATTTCTACCGATTCCAGCGAATCAACAATCCCAGTTCAAACAACATGGAAAAATAAAATATTGTTTAACATTCCTGCTAATATTACTGGTGATACTAAAATAGTGGATGTAACGGAAATCGTTCCTTACTATGATGGAGCATTCTCTGAAAGCAATGTTAAATGCTTTAAAGATAAAACTAATCCTTATTTATTTAAAATTACTGTAGCGAGTCCAGAAGGAACTAACACCAATCTATATAAGTCTCATTTAGAAGACGATGCTACATTCGCATATACGTGTGATGATTATTTTAATGATGTTATGGGCAAGGGTTACGTATTTAATAATGATGGATATAGATTACTGGTAACACCATTTTACGCAAATTATGTTGATAACTTATTTATTAGATATATTCCTAATGGTGATAATTGGCCAACAGAATCCATTTGTGCTGGTTTTGCTACTAACTCTTCAGTAATGATTCCAGGAATGAATTTACTAGAAACTCCAATAGTGGGTGATATTACTGATTCAAGCCTCACATTCCAATATAATGCTTTAGAATCAGAAATGTTGTTCTATAAGCAAACATTGAAATACTTCGGTTACGAAGAAATAGGTGGACTATACACAAACACTTTGAATAACTCAGTAATGCTAGATCTAAGTGTTGATAATCAAATAACAATTACCGCACCAACAAGGTAATAAAAAAGATAGCAAATGCTATCTTTTATTTTAGGACCATTTCCTTCGCGTATTCTAATTGCTTTTCTGTGACCTTACCGCCTGAGATAAGATGAGCAACTTCATTGATTTTGCCTTCCAAATCAAGCTCTTTAATAGAAGTATAAGTTCTTTCATTTCTAACTGATTTTGAAATTAAGATATGGTGATCTGATTTTGATGCAACTTGAGGCATATGTGTAATCGCGATAACTTGGCTAGCAAGAGATATTTCTTTAATCTTATTTGCAACCGCTTCAGCAGCTTCGCCTGAGATACCAGTATCAATTTCATCAAAGATGACAGTGGAGACTTTATTAGCCTTAATGAATATTGCTTTAAAGGCAAGCATAATACGTGATGCTTCACCTCCAGAGATAATCTTAGCAAGAGGTTTTAAACCTTCACCAACGTTAGTTTCAATAAGGAAGTCAATAGTGTCAATTCCATTTTCTTTTAATACTAAATCAGAGTTATTATCGATTGGTTTAAATTCGATTTTGAAATTAACGTTGAGCAATAAATCTTGAAGGTTGCGTTTAAGTTCTTTTTCAATTGTTAATGCTAATTTTTGTCTAACTAAAGATAAATCTTTACCTTTTGATAAACATTTTGCGAATGCATCTTCTTTTGCGATTCTTGCGTCTTCAATATCAATATCAATATTAGACTTTTCTCCAACTGCGGATTCAAGTTCACTAATGTATTCAATTAATTCAGGAATACTCTTTTTGTATTTATGTTTACACGCATTGAGTTCAGATGCTCTAACTTGTAAATCGTTAAGCTCATTTGGATCATAATCGATATTATTAAATCCTCTTACTAAGTCTTGGAGCATATCATCAAGTTCGTAGTAGTGGTTATCAATAGTCTCAGTTACTTCGCTATATTTTGATTGATACTTACTTAAATCTTTTAATAAACGATTAAGTTCATAAAGTTTATCAAGGAAATCACTATGAATAATCTCATTAGCTTCTTGGGATAATGAATAAACCTTATCGTAGTTTTGAAGAAGAGAAATCTTTTCTTCAATTTCTTCCTCTTCACCAAGAGTGAGATTTAATCCCTTAAGTTCTTTTAATTGATATTCATAAAAATCGCGACTTTCATCGATTTTTCTCTTTCTTTCGATTAATTACTCATATTTATTCTTTTTGTCTTTGTATTCGCCTAATAATGATTGATATTCATTAATAAATGAAGTGGTGAGGTCATATGAGAAACCATCAATGATATCAAGATAGTTATCTTCATTTAAAATCTTTTCAAAATCGAATTGATTATGAATGTCCGCTAAATACTTAGAAATCTTATTTAAATCAGTTAAAGAAATAATAGAGCCATTTACTTTTACAACTGATTTAGTTCTAGTCATAATTCTTTCAATTTCAAGCTCATCATCGATAAAATCGATATCTAATTTGTTTAAGAATGCTTCAAGTCGAGAATTATGAATTTTAAAATAACCTTTGATTGATGCTTTTTCTTCTCCGGTACGGATGAGTTCAGAAGATGCTCTGGCACCAAGAAGAAGTGATAAAGAATCAATAACTAATGATTTACCAGCACCTGTACCACCAGTAAGAACAGTAAAACCATCACCGAATTTAATTTCAATGTTTTCGATAATAGCGAGGTTATTGATGGTTAATCTTGTAAGCATATCTAGATTATAAATCTATATATTTAATATCGCAAAGACAATGATTAAATATTAAGAAATTATTCTAAAAAGACCATCGTAAGGATGGCCTTTAAAGTTACATTGGTCTAACAGTGATATTACCGTTAATATAATCAACCATAAACTTTTGTTTAGTGTTAATTTGTCCAGCAATAATTGCTTTCGCGATAACGGTTTCAACATTGGAAGAGATAAATCTCTTAAGTGGACGTGCACCAAATTCAAATGAATAAGATGAATCAAGAATATATTTCTTAAGTTCAGGACTAAATTCAACTGAATAGTAGTTTTCTTTTAATCTCTTATCAAGATTTTTAAGAAGTTTATCAACAATCTTGATTTGAACATCTTTAGTTAATGGATTGAAATACACAACCTCATCAATTCTGTTTAAGAATTCTGGTCTAAATCTTGTTCTTAATAATGATTCAACTTGATCCTTTTTACCATCGAGGAGCATTTCGCTTCCAAGGTTAGAAGTCATAATGATGATAGTGTTTTTAAAATCAACAACACGACCTTGTGAATCAGTTAGTCTTCCATCATCAAGAATTTGAAGTAATAAATTAAATACTTCAGGATCAGCTTTTTCAATTTCATCAAATAAAACAATTGAATATGGGTTTCTTCTTACTTTTTCAGTTAATTGTCCACCTTCTTCGTAGCCAACATATCCTGGAGGGGCTCCAATAAGACGAGAAGTAGAGTACTTTTCCATATATTCAGACATATCAATTCTTACCATATGGTCTTCGCTATCAAAGAGGTTTTCTGCTAGTGCTCTTGCAACCTCAGTTTTACCAACACCAGTAGGACCCAAAAAGAGGAATGAACCAATAGGTTTATTTTGGTCTTTAATGCCTGCTCTTTGTCTAATAATCGCATCACTTACTAAAGTAATCGCGTCTTCTTGGCCAATAACTCTTTCTCTAAGTGAATCGGCAAGATGAAGAACTTTTTCTTTTTCACCAGCAGAGATTTTACTTACTGGAATATTAGTCATCTTAGCGATAATCTTTTCAATTTCTTCTTTAGTAACAATTTCGGAAAGAATACGTCCATCATGACTATCGCTTTCAAGTTCATTAAGTTTCTTTTCTAAAGCAGGAATGTCTCTATATTGAAGAGTAGAGGCTTTTTGATAATCACCATTATTGAAGGCATTGCTAAGATCAAATTTCATTTTATCAATCTTAACCTTTAATTCTTTAGCTTCTTCAATATCTTTCTTTTCGTTTTTCCATTTCTCTTCCATAGTAGAAGCTTGAGACTTTAACTCATTAAGTTGGTTAACTAAAACATCAAGTCTCTTCTTTGAAGAGTCATCTGTTTCTTTTTCCAACGCAACACGTTCAATTTCAAGAGTTTTAATCTTTCTATTTAATTCATCAAGTTCAGTAGGAGTTGATTCAATTTCAACACGAATAGATGCACATGCTTCATCAATTAAATCGATAGCCTTATCTGGAAGGAATCTATTTGTAATGTATCTGTTTGATAAAGTAGCAGCAGCGACAATCGCATTATCGGTAATCTTAACACCATGATGAGATTCAAATTTTTCTTTTAAACCTCTAAGGATTGAGATTGTATCTTCAACCGTTGGTTCTCCGACCATAACAGGTTGGAAACGGCGTTCAAGCGCTCTATCTTTTTCAATATACATTCTATATTCATTTAAAGTAGTGGCACCGATACAATCAATTTCACCTCTAGCAAGCATTGGTTTAAGCATATTAGATGCATCAAGGGCACCTTCAGTTTTACCTGCTCCAACAATAAGGTGAATTTCATCAATAAAAAGAATAATCTTACCTTCGCTTGCTTTAATTTTGTTTAAGACAGCTTTAAGTCTTTCTTCAAATTCTCCACGATATTTAGCACCCGCTACAAGAGCACCCATATCAAGTTCAAAGATAGTTTTATCTCTTAGGGAGATTGGAACATCATCATTAACAATTCTTAAAGCAAGTCCTTCAAGGATTGCGGTTTTACCAACACCTGGTTCTCCAATTAAAATAACGTTGTTTTTACTTTTACGAGCAAGGATTTCGGTAATCTTACGAATTTCATCATCACGGCCTATAACTGGATCGATTTTTCCTTTTCTAACTTGCTCAGTTACATCACGACCAAACTTTTCTAAAATGTTTTCGTCGTTTGAGTAATCTTCCATACCATTCATATTATTCATAGTACGACCTCCTTATATCTATTTGGCACTCTCACACTTCAAGTGCTAACTTACATTATAATCACATTTTGGCACTCGTCAATAGTGAGTGCTAAAAATTGTAATTTGGTATTGTCAAATATATGTTTTTCATATATTATTTACTCGTTATGATTTACGCGATGACATTTAGTGAATGGATTAATAACTTTTGGAAGAATCTTGTTTCCTTCTTTAAAGGTGAAGAATACATCTTTGATGTACCAACAAGAATTATTTTCGCTATTTTAATTATCATCGTGGGTTGGATTATTTCCAAGATTGTTGTTTTTGCTTTACGTAAAACTCTTAATATTCAACCAAAGTTATATTTCTCAAAAAGAAAGAAAAACAAAAAGAGCAAAGATCAAATTAGTAGTGAGGCTACTGCTAGGGAATTTATTATTCCATTAGTTAAAATTCTTTTCTGGATCATTATTGCTGGACTTGTTCTTAATGTCTTAGGTGTTACATTATCTTCGACTGCCGGTGTTTTATCTGCGGTTACAGTAGCTCTTGGTTTAGCACTTCAAGATGTTATTGGATGCTTTGCATCAGGCCTTATTGTTCTTGCCACAAAACCTATTTCGTTAGGCGAATATATCATGATTAAGAACGACTTTGGACAATGTGAAGGTACAGTTGTTAAAGTAGGTGTTATGATTACAACTCTTAATACATTTGATGGCCACTATGTATATGTACCAAACAGCAATGTTCAAAAAGCCGTTATCACTAACGTTAATAGAGACCCTCTTAGAAGAGTAGATATCAAGATTGGTGTTGCTTATGACTCCGATGTTGATTTAGTTAAGAGTGTTCTTCTTCGTATTGGAAATACTGATGCTCGTGTTTTAAAAGATAAAGGTGTAACTGCAGTTATTACTGACTTTGAAGATTCAGCAATTCAATTCTCTTTAAGAGTTTGGGTTAAGGATGAAGATTATTGGCAAACGAAGTTTGATTTCAATGAAAGAGTCATTCTTGAATTCCGTAAGAACGGCATCGAGATTCCATACAACACATTTACAATTAGTAACAAATAATGAATTTAAAAGATTTATTTAATAATAAAGAATATAAAAAGATAATAGAACTCACAAAGGATTCAAAAGATTCAAGTGAGCTCTTTATTTGTTTATCTAGTTATATTCAATTGAATGAATATGATTTAGCAGTATCCTTAATTGAGGCTAATAGAGACATTTTAGAAAAGGCTATGCCTTATAAGCTTATGCAACTTCATATCGAACTCTTATTAACTAAAAGAGACTTTAATAAGGCAAAAGTTGAAGCAGAGCATTATCAAACTCTTCCATATATCTCACAAGAAGTTGAAGAATACTTAGCGAATTTACCAAATTTAATTGAAGAAGCTAAAAATTTTAAAAGTGGTGAATCACGTTTATCTTATGATGAGATTGATGAGGTGTTAACTGGCTCAAAAGACATGGGTGAAGTAGCGTCGGTTTTATTCAGTTTAGATGAATACAATATCAATAAATTAATCCCAACATTAGATATCGTTTTAGTAAGGCCTGATGTTCATCCTAACTTAAGAACATACGCTTTAATTTTGCTTGTTCAAAACAATGTAAATGACACTTTCCAATTCTTGAAAAATGGTAAGAAATTATTGGTCAATCCAAGTAAATTAAATCCGCCTTTTAATGATGTAAAGTTTAAAGAAGCATTTAATTCATTAAATGAACTTAACCATAAAGACCCATCTTTATGTAATGTATCAATTCAATTATTTAACAACTATATTCTTGATACATATCCAGAAGATGTACTTGAAAATGAAGATTTAAAAACCTTTGTTTTAGCGGTCACTGATTTAGCAAAAGATTATCTATCAATCCCTAGTGAAAATGTTGATAAAAAAGTAGGGGAAATCAAAGATAAAATTAAAGCAGTCCTTGATCAAACTCCAAGCTTAACATTCTAGTTAAACACTTCAGGTAAAAATGAGGTGTTTTTCTTTAAGAAATTATCAAAAATATATCTTTTAAATAACAAAATTCTCATTTTTGAGAGTTTTTTAATCATTTCATTTGTAATTATACAAATTATCAAATATACTTATACCGCACAATTTTTAAGGAGAAAAATATAATTTTTATGAAAAGAGTTGTAAACAAATTAGAAAATTCTAAATTCGAAGTCCTTTGCACAATCGAAGAAAAAGATTGGAAGGCACTTCAAGAAAAGGCATTCAAGGCATTAGCAAAGAATGTTTCTGCTAAGGGCTTTAGAAAAGGCCATGTCCCAGAAGAAATGGCACGTAAGATGGTTAACCAAGGTGAAATTATTAACAAGGCTGTTAACGATGCAATCCAACCAGCTTATGTTGAAGTCTTAAAAGAAGAAAACTTACAACCATTTGCACAACCAACAGTTGATGTTACTAAAGTTTCTGATACAGAACTCGGACTTAAGTTCGTTATCATTGTTCGCCCAGAAGTTACATTAGGTACATACAAGGGTTTAGCAGTTGAAAAGCCAGTTACAGAAGTTACTGAAGAAGAGGTTGATAAGTCAATTGAAAACTTAGTAGCTCAAAACGCTTCATTAAACGTTGTTGAAAGAGAAGCAAAATTAGGCGATACAGTCGTTCTTGATTTCGTTGGCTCTGTCGGCGGTGTTGAATTCGATGGCGGTAAAGCTGAAAACTACTCACTCGAACTCGGAAGCGGAAGCTTTGTTCCAGGTTTCGAAGAACAATTAGTTGGTGTTAAGACAGGTGACGTCAAAGACGTCGTTGTTACTTTCCCAACACAATACGTTCCAGAATTAGCTGGTAAGGAAGCAACATTCAAGTGCACAGTTCACGAAGTTAAAGAAAAAGTATTACCAGAAGTAAATGAAGAATTAGTTGCTGATTTAGCAATTGATGGTGTTACAACAGTTGAACAACTCAGAGAACACCAAAAGAACCAAATTCTCTCTTCTAAGGATGCTCAAGCTAAGAATGCTCAATTAGATGCTATTGTTAATAAGATTGTTGAAGGCGCAACAGTCGAAATTGCGGAAGAAATTATTAACGACGAAGTTAACGCAATGAAAGAAAACATGAAGAAGCAAATTGAACAAAGAGGCTTATCATTCGAACAATACCTTGAAATCACAGGTAAGAAGATGGAAGAACTCGAAAAGGAAATGGCTGTTGATGCTCGTAAGAACATTTCTGCATTCCTTTGCTTAGACAAGATTGCTGCTGTTGAAGGTATCACAGTTACTAACGATGATATCGAAGCAGAATATGCTAACATCGCAGCACAATACTCTATGCCAGTTGAACAAGTTAAGGAAATCCTTGGTAAGCAAGTTAACGAACTCGCTCAACAAATCCGTTCAAGAAAGATTAACGAATTCGTCGTTTCAAACAATTCAAAATAATTAACTTAATTAAGGAGGTTAATCAATAATGGAAAATAAACCAAAAATCATCCTCCCTTTATTAATCACTAAGAACTTTGTATTATTCCCATCCAAGCGTGAAGAACGCCTTGACGCTGGACGGGATTTTACAGTTAAGGCGATTAATGCATCAAGAGATTTATGTAGCTCTCTTTTAATTGTTGTTTGCCAAAAAGAGCAAAAACAAGACATGCCAGAAGCAGACGATCTTTACACTGTTGGAACTTTATGTTCCATCGTATCTTATAGTGACCTTAAGAGTTACGTTAGAGTTCGTGTTAGTGGTTCTCAAAGAGTTAAACTCACCAACATTAAATTTAACGAAGCTGGTTATTATGAATCAGAATACGAAGTGTTAAGTGATGTTGAAGGCGATGCAAAAGAAGAGATCCGTTTATCTAAAGAAATTATCTCTTCAATGCAAAATAATCCAAATCTTTGGAGTAGTGTTCCTAGAAGTACTTCACAAACTATTTTAACAAGGGGCGTTACTGCTTCTGATTTAGCGGATATTTCTGCTAATTATTTACCAATGAAAACAGAGGATAGACAAGAGATTTTAGAAACTCTTGATATCAACGCTCGTTTACATTTAGTTTTAAAGCAATTAGGAATGCTCCAACTTTCTTCTGAAGTAGATCAAGAAATTCAAGAAGAAGTTGGTAGAGCAAGCGAAAAAGCTCAAAAAGAATACATTCTTCGCGAAAAGATGAAGGCTATTAAGAAGGAATTAGGAGAAGATCCTGAAGACGCTCAAAGTGTTGATTCAATTCGTGAAAGATTAGAAAAAGAACCATTCCCAGAACATGTTAAGAAGAAAGTTACTTCTGAACTCAAACGTTTTGATATGATGCCTCAAGGCACACTTGAAGCTTCTTTAATCAAAGCATACATCGATACTTTAATGGATGTCCCATGGTATCAAAAGACAGAAGATAATGATGATCTTGTTAATGTTCAAAAGGTTCTTGATGAAGATCATTTTGGTCTTGAACAAGTCAAAAAGAGAATCGTTGAGTATTTAGCAGTCAAAAAGATGACTGGTAATTTAAAAGCGCCTATTCTTTGTTTATATGGCCCACCTGGTGTTGGTAAAACATCTTTAGGTAAATCAGTTGCAAGAGCATTAGGACGTAAGTTCTTTAAGGCTGCTTTAGGAGGCATTTCAGATGAATCTGAAATCCGTGGTCATAGAAGAACATATGTTGGTTCTATGCCTGGCCGTATTATTTATGGTATGAAGCGTGCTGGAACAGTTAACCCAGTAATTCTCCTTGATGAAGTTGATAAACTCGCATCTTCATATAAGGGTGACCCAGCAAGTGCGCTTCTTGAAGTCTTAGATCCAGAACAAAACTGGCAATTCAATGATAACTATCTTGAAGAACCATATGATTTAAGCAACGTTTTATTTATCGCAACGGCAAACTACATTGAAAATGTACCAGCTCCTCTTCGCGATCGTCTTGAACTTATTGAAGTAAATTCATATACAGAACTTGAAAAGATTCAAATTGCTAAGAAGTGGTTATTTAATAAACAATTAACCGCTAATGGTTTAACAGATAAGCAAATTTCATTCACTGAAGGTGCTTATAAGAAAATTATTCAAGAATATACAATGGAATCAGGTGTTCGTGAACTTGATCGTCAAATTGCATCTATTATGAGAAAAGCAATTGTTGAATTACTCACTAACCCAGATATCAAGAAAGTAAAAGTTACTGATAAAGAAGTACTTAAGTACTTAGGTAAGCCAAAATTCACAACATCTAAAAAGGAAAAGAATCCTCAAGTTGGCGTTGTTACAGGTTTAGCTTATACACAAGCTGGTGGTGATACTCTTCCAATCGAAGTCAATCACTTCCCAGGTAAGGGTGGAATTATTCTTACCGGTAAATTAGGAGATGTCATGAAAGAATCTGCAAGTATTGCGGTTGACTATGTTAAGGCTAACGCTAATAAGTATGAAATCGATTCGAAGATTTTTGATACAAATGACATCCACATTCACTTCCCAGAAGGTGCTATTCCAAAAGATGGTCCATCTGCTGGTGTTGCTATCACTTTGGCAGTTATTTCTGCATTAAGTGGTAAGCAAGTTAGTGATTTAGTTGCTATGACAGGTGAAGTCAATCTTCGTGGTCACGCATTACCAATCGGTGGTTTACGTGAAAAATCAATGGCAGCTCTTCGCTCAGGAATTAAAACAATTATTGTTCCTAAAGACAATGTTCGTGATGTTGATGAACTTCCAAAGGAAGTTAAAGACAATCTTGAAATCGTCTTTATGACATGTGTTGATGACGCAGTTAAGGTGGCGTTCGTAAAATAATGATTAACTTTACAAAAGTTGAATTTATAAAAAGTAGTCCAGATATTACTTTTAGACCAGAGGTACTTCTTAGTGAAGTACTTTTTGTCGGAAAATCAAATGTTGGTAAATCATCTTTGATTAATGCTTTAACTGGGCGTAAGTCACTTGCTTATGTATCAAGCAAACCAGGACATACTTTATTATTAAATTATTATAAGATTGATGATAAGTTCTATTTAGTGGACGCTCCTGGGTATGGCTATACTGCCTCAGGATCTCGCCATGCATCTAATTTTGGTAAGATGATGGAAACTTATTTTGATAATGAACAACTCAAATTAGTGTTGTTCCTTATTGATTCAAGACATGAGCCAAGCAAAGATGATGTTGAGTTCTATAACTTTGTTAAAGAGAATAACATCCCATTTGTTATTGTTTTAACTAAGGGTGATAAACTCAATCAAAGTGAAAGATACAAAGCAGTTAAATCTGTTAACACCAACTTTGTTGGTGAAGAATACGTTTTAACAAGCGTGACTAACAACAAATCAATCGAAACACTCAGAGGCGTAATTGCGAAATACGTAGAATAATATGATCATTTATTATATTAGACATGGTGAACCAAACTATGAATTAGATTGCTTAACTGATCTTGGTAAAAAACAAGCTGAAGCATTATCTAATAGACTTGCTAAACTTCATTTTGATGAGATTTATGTATCTCCTATTCATCGTGCCCAAGAAACAGCTGAACCTACAGTAAAGAAACTTGGTATCGAACCAGTTACCCTTGAATTCTTAAGTGAAGGTATGGCGTGGAAACATTACGCTCGCGAATTTAAAGAAGGAAAACCATGCTGGTTATTTCTTGAAAAAGAGTTAATAACATACTTAAACTCTCCTGAGGTTGTTTCTTTAGGAAACAAGTGGTATGACGCTCCTAAACTTAAACAATATGACTTCGAAACAGGGGACAAGTATTTCAAAAGTGAAATTCATTCATTTATGGAAAAACAAGGATATAAGTGGGATGATGAAACAAACACTTATCTTGAAGTAACTCCAAATGATAAAAGAATCTTAATGTTTGCTCACGAAGGAAATAGTAAAGCGTTCTTATCTGCTTTATTAAATTTACCTTATCCATTCGTCTCAACTCACTTTGAATTTGGCCATACATGTATTCATAGAATCATTATTAAACCAATATCTGAAAGCGATAAACATTGCGTTCCAAGATTATATGGAATGTCAGTAGGTGAACATTTATATTCAGAAGATATACCTATGTACTTTGATTACATGGTATAAAATGTAGTTGAGAAATAAATATTCTTAATCTATAATTAAGTCGCCGTTGAATAAGAGGTTAATTAGGAATCGCTCTAAGAGAGAGTTATCGGTAGCTGAAAAGATAACAGAGTAGACTAATTATGGTCGCTTAGGAGGCAGGATAGAAGTATCCCGAATAATCCTCGTTAAAGATTACACAAGAGTATGTATACTTTGTATACATAAATTAAGGTGGTACCGCGCTAAAAGCATAAGCGTCCTTAAAAATAAGGATGCTTTTTATTTTATTTAAAGGAGAAGATTATGTTAGATAAAAGATATGATCCTCATAAAGTTGAAGAAGGAAAATACGACAAGTGGAAATCTGCTGGTTATTTTAAAGCAGGTGATGACGCAACTAAGACTCCATTTACAATGGTTATTCCACCTCCAAACGTAACAGGTAAGTTACACTTAGGTCATGCTTGGAATACAACTGTTCAAGATATCACAGCAAGATATAAAAAAGCACAAGGCTATGATGTCTTATGGTTACCTGGTATGGACCATGCTGGTATTGCCACACAAGCAAAGGTTGAAGAAAAACTTCGTAAGTCTGGAATCTCTCGTTATGACCTTGGTCGTGAGAAATTCTTAGAAAAAGCTTGGGAATGGAAGCATGAATACGCTAATAACATTCACAATCAATGGGCAAAAATGGGCCTTACACTCGATTACACACGTGAAAGATTTACTCTTGATGACGGAATGCAAAAAGCAGTTAAACACGTCTTTAAGACTCTATATGATAAAGGTTTAATCTATCGTGGTGAACGTATCATTAACTATGACCCAGAATTACATACTGCTTTAAGTAATATTGAAGTTGTTTATGAAGATACCAAAGGTAAATTCTATTACTTCAAGTATCCAATCAAAGGTACAGATAAATTCTTAACAGTTGCTACAACACGTCCAGAAACTATGTTTGGTGATACTGCAGTCTTTGTTAACCCTAAAGATCCACGTTATATCGATATTATTGGTAAAACAGTTATCAACCCTGCAAATGGTGATGAGCTCCCAGTTATGGGCGATGAATATGTTGATATTGAATTCGGTACAGGCGCTATGAAATGTACACCAGCACATGACCCTAATGACTTTGCATTAAGTGAAAAATATGGTTTAGCACGTATCAAATGTATGGATATGGATGCTAAGATGACAGAAGTATGTGGTAAATACCAAGGTATGGACCGTTATGAATGTCGTGATGCATTAGTAGCAGATATCGAAAAGGCTGGCTTATTAATTAAGATTGATGACATTGTTCACCCGGTTGGTCACTCTGAACGTTCCGGCACAGTTGTTGAACCATTCTTATCTAAACAATGGTTTGTTAAGATGAGACCTTTAGCTCAACAATCACTTGATAAATCAAGTGTTAACTTCGTTCCAAAGAGATTTGACAATACATTTAGACAATGGATGGAAAATGTTGATGACTGGTGTATCTCTCGTCAATTATGGTGGGGCCACCGTATCCCAGCTTGGTATAACGATGAAGGCGATGTTATTGTTTCTGAAGAAGATGTTAACATTCCAGGTTACCACCAAGATGAAGATGTTCTTGATACATGGTTCTCAAGTGCGCTTTGGCCATTTGCAACATTAGGATGGCCAGAAAAGACACCTGACTTAGAAAGATATTTCCCAAATGATTTATTAGTCACTGCGTACGATATTATCTTCTTCTGGGTTTCAAGAATGATCTTTGATTCTCTTGAATTTACAGGTGAATCTCCATTTAAGGATTGCTTAATCCACGGATTAATTCGTGACTCTCAAGGTCGCAAGATGTCTAAGTCATTAGGCAATGGTATTGACCCTATCGATGTAATCGATAAGTATGGTGTTGATGCCTTAAGATACTTCTTAACAACTGGTTCTGCTCCAGGACAAGATATTCGTTATATGGAAGATAAGGTTATCGCTTCATCTAACTATCTTAATAAGATCTGGAACTCAGCACGTTATGTTATTGAAAACCTTGGTGAAGGCTATGTTAACAAAGGTTATAACTTCGATGAATTAAAGCCTGTTGAAAAAGACATTGTCATCAAGATGAATAACACAATTAGAGAAGTAACAGCTGCGATGGATAAATATGAATATTCACTTGCATCAACTCACCTTTATAACTTCGTTTATGATGATTTCTGCTCTAACTATCTTGAAATGAGTAAAGTTAGCTTAAATACAGCGGATGATAACTATAAAGAAGTTATTAAATCAGTTTTAGTCGATGTTCTTAAGAATATTATTCTTATGATCTATCCATACGCTCCATTTATTTCTGAAGAATTATATCAAAACCTTCCAGAGCACTTAGATTCAATCATGCTTGAAAGTTATCCAAAAGCTAAATCATATAACTATGATGATAGCCAAGTTGAATTGCTTTACAAGATTATTGGCGATATTCGTAACTATAAGGTTAATGCTAAGTTAGCTCCTAACTATAAGGTTAAACTTATCCTTGAAACTAAGATGGACTTATTTGAAGGATATGATGCATATCTATCTAGATTCACATTTGCTAGCGAAGTTATCCATACTACAAATAGCGATTCTAAGGGTACTAAATTCGTTTATGATAATCTTAACCTTTATGTTGAAGACAACATCACAGATGAAGAGAAAAACGCTAAAAAGGCTAAAGATATTGCTTTCTTAGAAGCAGAGATTGCTCGTTGTGAAGGAATGCTTAATAATCCTAATTTTGTAAATAGAGCTCCTGAAGCAAAAGTTAATGCTGAAAGAGAAAAACTAGCAAAATTCAAAGAACAATTGGCTAATTTAAAATAATTTACAAAAAAATATTTAGAATTAAACCGTACATAGTACGGTTTTTTCTTTGTTTTTAAAAACTTTCGGCAAAATTTTAAAAATCTTGCCTATTAATAAGTAAGAAAGGGGAAGAAAACATGAATAGCTTCTTCTTCAATCTCTATTTATCCTACGCGGATGGATTATTTAAATTTAGTCGTGTTGGTACTAATCTTACTTTACCTCCTTAAGAGAGGGAAATAAGCTTACTGATTAAAGTCTTATTCATGTTAGTGGTGAGATCGGTATGAAAAAAAGACCTTTAATCAGTACCCAACCCTCCTAAAGATCTTACTAATAATTTATCACATTGGGTTATTCATGTAAATAGAGATTGACTCTAGGTAGCTCTTACCAAGTTATCTAGAGTTCTTATGGTAAGGAGGAAAATATGGCAAAAGTTTTTATTGCAGTCTTAGTGGCTACTATTGCATTAATTGTTGTTTTCCAAGTAATTGACACCAACAATAAAGGAACAGTAATCACAAACACAAACAACACAACAACACTAGTTGATACTTCTTCATTAACAGTTAGTATCAGTGGTGAAGTTACGAGACCAGGTACATATTACTTGGATTTGAATTCAACTTTGGAAGATTTAATTAAAGTGGCTAGTGGGGTCACGAGTAATGCGGATCCGCTTGCGTACAACACAGATTATGTATTGGAAAATGGTTATTCATTTTATATTGCTCCAAAATATGACAATACCGATGTCTGTTCACTTGAACCAATCGTTAAAGTAAATGTCAACTCAGATAATGAAGAAACACTTCAAACCGTGGCTGGTATTGGTGGAACTATTGCTAAAGCAATAGTGAATTATAGAGAAGGCCATGGTGAGTTCAAAAGAATCGAAGATATTAAGAACGTCGCCGGTATTGGAAACGCAACATTTGAAAAGATTAAAAACTATATTGTCTTAAGATCTGAATGATAACATTCTTTCTAACAATCTCATTTGTTTTAGGTCTTATTTTAACAAGAGGTAACCTCGCTATCACAATACCATTAAGTGTGGCATACCTCTTGTTTTTAATATACCGCATCGGCATGAAGAAAAGCGGAATTGCATTAGCATTATTTTCTTTAGGCATAGGCTTATCATTTGTCAGAATACAAAATAATCCAAAGAACAATATCTATGAAGGGATTGTTGTTGATGCAAGAGAAAGCTATTACATCTTTGTATCGAAGTTTGAAAAGTTTTATATCTATGACCGTGAATGCAATAAAGAAGTGGGAGATGTATTAACGCTTTCTGGTAAAGTGGATGAATTAAAATTCACAACATATGAGTCTCAGTTCAATTTCAAAGAATATTTGAACAATAAAGGTGTTTACCGTTCTATCAATGTCAAAAGCGAAGAAATAAAGTTCAGGACACCATTAAGAATAAATCAAAGAAAAAAGGAGTTCTTAACCAATTTTGAAAATAACACAGCATCTTTAATTGACAGTTTTTTGTTCAATCATAAAGACTATGAATCGACTCCAATTTTGTTAGCTGATTCATTGAATATAGTATCCTTGCTATCAATGAATGGAATGTATTTATATGAAATTATGTCTTTCATAGAGTTCTTGTTAAAATATCGGTTTAAGGAACGAACAGCATTTTTGATATCCACATTATTTTTTCTTCCATATTCATTATTTTCATTCACTAAATTTGGTGTAATCAGAGTACTAACAA
>JAKSVY010000001.1 GCA_024413875.1 Bacilli bacterium | reverse complement strand
CTTGTGTCTGTTCCATATGTCCATAAATCAATACGGCCATAGCGATCAATAATAGCGGTTGTTGGAACATATGCAACGTTAAACGCGATTGCTAATGTATTTGTTTTTTCAAAGCACATTGGGAATGAAATTCCACCTAATGTCTTTGTTCTATAAGTATCAAGTTGTGTAGCAGTTTGGTTGTTATAGACATCGATAGCAATAATTTCCATCTTATCTTGGTATTTTTGATAAGCTTTTTCAATTGCAGGGAATTCTGCTTGGCAAGGACTACAACCAATATAGAAGAAGTTAATCATTATAAATGATTTCTCTTTTAAGAGTTTGCTGAATGTATATGTTTTGCTCTTATCCTTATAATCGGTAAGAGTGAAATCATAAGCAAGTTGACCAGGTGTGTGATAAATGGTTTCATATGGAATATCTTCTTTGATAACACCACTCGTGACTGTTGCTGCAATATAGGTAGTATTTTTATCAAACACTAAAGAATCTTCAACTTTATATCCTTTAGCAAGTCCTGGTAATGTGGCTGTGTAAACATCATTATCTAATGCTTTCCAAGTGTACATACCATATCTATCTGTTTTGCCTTTTGAAACTTCTTTTCCAGCTGTATCAGTAACTGAAACATCATAATCAGCAAGTTTAGTGCCATCAACATATTTTACTTTTAAAGTAAATGAGACTTCTTCTCCAGGTTCAACACTGGTTGTATCATCACTTGGCTTTCCACAAGAAGCAAGAGCGCAAATAGTTAACATTGTTAACCCAATAGAAGTAATTCTTTTGATATTCATAATAAATACCTCCTTAAATGATGCGAATATATTACACTTATTACAATAAAATAGCAAATACAAATAAAAAAACTGGGATAAACCCAGTCTTTAGTATGTGAAACTATTATCCTTTTAAACCGTTTGCTTGGCGTTCCATATTTTCAACGACTATGTCATAGATTTCGCCAAGTGATGCAGCGTATTTAAGAAGTTCCCAAGGTTCGTTTGTGTGGAAGTGAATCTTAATTAAATCTTCATCTCCTACTGCTAATAAGCAGTCACCTTTAAGATTTTCAGTAATCCAATCATTAATTGCATCTTCATCAAGGTTGTGACCTTCGATAAGAAGTTGTGTATCAAATTTGTATTCTAACATTTTTATTCTCCTTAATTAGAATGGCATCCACATGAGCATGTATCGCCTTCACATTCGTGTTCTTCACCTTCGCAATCGCAAGAATGTTCTTCATCATGATGGCAACCACATGAATGATCTTCTTCATGATGATGTTCGTGGCAATTACAAGTAGGACCCTCCACTACTTCAAGTTCACCACATAAGAATTTCTTTACAACTGCATCCGTTGAACCACTACATCCCGGGAAGACTTGAATACCCATTGAATATAACGCATTGATAGCGCCACCACCAATTCCACCACAAAGTAAGAAGTCTGCTCCATAATTCATTAATAAGACAGCAATGCCTTCGTGACCATTTTCACCAACAGGAACTATTTTTTTAGTTACTGTGCCTGAATCTTCATCAACAAGATATAAAGCAATTTCTGGTGATCTTCCGAAATGTGGGAAGACTTCGCCACAACAATGAGTTACTCCAATAACCATATCCATTTCCTCCGAAACTTTTATTAATTTATCACTTAAATACAAATATAACAAGTTCAACAAATGTGTTATTATACTTACGTTATGAGAATTGTTATTGTTGGAGCAGGCCCAAGTGGAGTAATAAGTGCGATTCTTCTTAAAAGAAAGAATCCATCTTTTAACGTTGTGATATTAGAGCAATTAGATAGACCACTTAAAAAGGTAACTGCGACAGGAAACGGAAAATGTAACTTTGCGAATAAGGGTAATATTAACGCCTCTACCTATTCAAGCATTGAGAGTTTAGTAACCTTATCTAAATACAATTTTGAAAAGCAAATTGAATTACTTCATTCGTTAAATATTTACGAAAAACTTAATGGTGATTTAGCGTACCCTATCTCTGAATCCGCTCAAACAGTAATTAATTCACTTTTAAGTGAATGCAAGAGATTAGGTATTGAAATCATTACTTCTGTTAAAGTTCTAGATTATGAATATAGAAACAATAAATATTACATAGACACGAACGTATCTAAATATGATGCCGATAAGATTATCTTCGCAGTTGGAGGTAAATCATCTCCAAAGCTTGGAAGTGATGGTTCATTATTTAATACATTTGTTAATCATGGATATAAAGTAAGCCCTATGCTTCCTGGATTATGCCCTATCAAGACTGTTGAAAAGACTAAAGTACTTGATGGAACACGCGTTAAGGCTAAAGTATCTTTATGGGACAATAAAACTCCAATCTATGAAGAAAATGGAGAAGTCTTATTTAAAGATCATGGCCTATCAGGAATTGTAATCTTTGACTTAGCGTCAATAATCGCTAGATACAATAAAAAATACACTCATATTGAATTAGATATTCTTCCATTCATTGGAGAGGCTACATTAAAAGAGTTTATGGCGCAAAACGGACGTGAAAAATTCTTAAATGCATATTTACATCCTAATATGCAAAAGTATGTTGAAAACGTTAAAGATCAATACCTAGCAAGTTTTGTAAAACATATGCCTTTTACATTCAATGACTTCTATGGATTTGAATTCTCTCAAGTTACTGTTGGAGGTGTATCGTTCGATAACGTTAACAATGGCTTTGAATCTACAATTGAACCAAACATCTACTTTGTGGGCGAAGTTATGGATAATGATGGACTTTGTGGAGGTTATAACTTAATGTGGGCAATCTCCTCAAGTATGCAACTTGTTGATAACATAAAATAAAAATATTCGGCAGAAACCGAATATTTTTTTGTTTTAATGTTGATTATAAAGAACGTGCAACCTTGTTAACAAGACCCATATCAGCTTTGCCGTTAAAGTTTGCTTTAAAGTGCTTCATGATTGATGGGATTGACTTATCTTCAAGTTTAGCAATTTCTGCTCTAATTTCTTCTTCGGACATCATTGTAGGAAGGAACTTAGAAATAAGAGCCTTTTGTGAATCAATTTCTGTAACGCGTTCTGTTCTACCAGCTTGAGCGTTGCATACTCTTTCATCATCTAATTCTTTAATTGTCTTTTGGATAATTCTTACTAAATCAGAATCTCCAATTTCTTTTCCAGCAGTACGCGCATCGATGGTTGCAGCCTTGTATGCTGAGATAACAACAGAAAGGACTGCTCTACCGTTTGTGTCGTGAGCTTTCATAGCAGCAATATTTGCTTTTTGTAATTCATCAATTAACATAATTTGTCCTCCTTATGGATAATATTATATTAGTGTATCTAAAAAATTCCAAATAAAAATGCCCATAGGAACTGGGCATTTTGATAATTCTTATTCGCCTGTGTTAAGGTCTACTACTTCAACGTCAGCTTCCGTAACTTGTTCTTCAGTTAGGAACGCTGTTGGCTTTGTGGCAAGAAGTCCAATGCCAACGATTGGGTTGAAGAAGAGAATATCAAGAATTGCAAGTGGAATCATTGATTTCTTATCCTTTGCTTTTCTTGGTAACGCTACTGAAAGGATTGCTAAGACAAGTCCAACCGTAGCTACAACAGCTGCAACAATAAGCATTGCGATAAAGAAATTTAAGAATTGTGGAGGCAGTTCAACTTGACCCGCTGCTTGTTCAGCGCCTTCTTCACCACCGATAGCACCACCAATGGCTGCGCCGAATGCAGCGCCAATTCCGACTGCTAATCCGCCAAGTGCCATAGCAAGAAGTCCAATGAAGACAAGTGCTGGTGCTAGAATAACTTTGAGTACGATTTCCGCGATACCCATTCCTTTTAAAGCTTTCATTTTATTTTCTCCTATCTAGATGTCGAACAAACTAACGTTCATTGCATCTTTAACTGGCTTATAAGTAAATCTATGTAAGCCTTTTACTGGTCCATATTTTCTAAGAGCCTCAATATGATCTTTAGTGCCATATCCTTTATTATTTTTAATATTATATTCCGGATATTGCTTATCTAAATCATAACATATATGGTCACGAGTTACCTTCGCAACAATTGACGCAGCGGCAATTGATTGAGATAACGCATCACCATGAATGATTCCTTCTTGTGGCTTATCGATGTGTTTTAATGTAACCGCATCGCATAAGACAAAATCATAATTATGCTTCATATCTATGAGTGCTTTTTCCATCGCGCACTTTGAAGCTTCTAAGATGTTTATTTCATCGATTTCTTCTGGGCTCATAATACCAACCCCAATAGCAATCGCGTTTTCTTTAATTATAATTAAAGCTTCCTCTCTTTGTTTTTCAGTAAGCTTTTTTGAATCTTGTATTAAGTCGTTATGGAAATCTTTTGGAAGGATGACTGCTCCAGCAACTACTGGACCTAGTAAACAACCTCTGCCAGCTTCATCACAACCCGCTACAAATTCATAAAGTGAGTAATATTTCTCATCAAGAACTAACTTCTTTTTCATAAGAGAAATATTATTTCCTTTTTAGTTTAAAGTCGAGACCTAATTCATTATTTGTATAGTCGTAAGTATTATTTTCTTCATCAACTTTTACAACAAATGAGTCTTTTTGAGTTTCACCTTCATAGATGTTGATGTTCAAGCTATCTCCACCAATGTTATTGATAACAAAGTCCATATTATCAATCGTTGCTCTTACGTAGTAATTTGTGTCACCTTTTGATGATGTTCTTGTTTCAAGTTGAATTGCTGTTGCAGAGAGAACTCTTGCATCTCTAAATTCTTCAACGTAGATAATTTGGCTACCCAATAAGTCTTGGTCAAAATGAATTTTGAAACCGTATGTTTCTTCTTCATCTAAGTACATAGCGATATTAGATGAATAATATCCGAATACACCACTCTTAGAACCTTTGATAACATATTCTTCTTTACCAGTGTTAACAACACCTTCTAACGAATAGTTTTCTTCCTCTTCATAAGCTGTTTTAGCGGTATATGTATATGAACTTGATACATCACTATCTCCAATCTTTAAATTAACGATTTCTGGATCTGTTTCATCTAAAGATGTTGAATAGTTTGGATTAAATTCATTATTTAGCAATGTTTCTGCTGTATACATATATGAATTTAAAATATATAAATCCTTAATAACTGTAAATGATGATCCGGCAAGTAACTCACATGGTAACTTATCAGTATCTTTTAAAGAGTTAGCAGCGTTACCTAAAACAAATGTTGCGAAGGCAATTTGATTATTTGATCCTTCAATCTTTGTGTATTCAGTTACATAAGTGATTGCAGGTGCTCTATTATCGGTTAACTTTCTTGTAGAAGAAAGAGTTACTGGAAGAACAATTGCGACTGCAAGGGTAGCAGCAAATACTGGTCCACAAATCGCATACACTCTTCTATATTTGTACCAAGGTTTATTTCTTTCTTTAACTCTATCAAGATATAAGGCTTTAATCTTTCCTGGATTGTTAGGAACTTTAGAGTCACTTAAAGATTCAATGATTTCATCACGGATGTCATTTTCATTAAACATTTTCGTTACCTCCTAATTCCTTTTCTAATTTTTTACGAGCTTCTTGATATAACCAAGTTAATGTTCCAGTTGGAATCTTTTTAATCTCTGATATTTCCTTAAATGAATAATCACCTAATACATGTAAAACAAATACAGTGAATTCTTTTTCATTAAGGATTTCTTTAATCTTATTTAAAAGACCACTATCGAGATTATTGTCAGTCGAATAAGAAGAGTCATCAAGAGTTTGAATGTATTCTGCTTCTCTTTTGTGTCTATTGTAATAGTTGATTGCTTTGTTCTTAGCAGATGTAGTTAAAAGTGCTCCAAGATTATCATCTTCTTTTAACTTATCTTTATTAAGTAAAAGATCGATGAATACCTCTTGCATTAAGTCTTCACTAGCCGCACTATCTTTAACAATCAAGTAAATAGCGTAATAGACATTCTTACGACTTAACTCGTAGATTTCGTCAAAGCTAGACATGTCATCGCTCTTAAGCCTTTTAATTTGCTCGCGTGTAATATCCATGTCATTATTTTGACACTTTAATAACAAATGACAAGTGCTAGTTTGTTGGAAAATAATGAAAAAATGTATTTAAAGACGGATTTGTGGCTAAATTTATAATTTAACCACTGGTAAAATTAATTTGTCTTATATCGTTTAATATCGCATTTATAAAACAACACAGAAGAAAAATAAAAGGACCATAACAACTTATGGCCCATAAACTTTGTTTAAACGCGATTATTCAGTTATTTCTTTTTCGGTGAAATTTGAGTAGTTTGGTTTATTGAAATCACCTGATTTTGGAGTGGTAATTGTTTGAGTTGTTTTCATTGAACCGCTTACTTCACTAAATAAGACTTTGGCTTTGAATAATGCATCAGTTGATCCAGACACAATTAGGTAGTTATCCCAAACATAAGATACAGCTGTTTTCATACTTCCATTGACAGAAGCTTCTCCAAATGAGAATTCATAATTATTTACAACAATCTCACCATAAACGATTAATGAACCCGCTCCTTTAGTGTAATACTTACAATCGATTCTTGTTGATTCATCACTATCATCAACATCTAGTTGTCCTAAGAATGATTTACCAGTAAGGATATCTAATTGTTCTTCTTTATAAGATGTTTTTAGTTCTTCTAACTTAGCGTCTTTTTCAATTTGAGAATTAATCTTTTCTTTAGTATATGTTGATTCTTCTAATGTTGAAGTGGCATCTAAATAATAATCACCTGTTTCTGTGGTGATAGGACTACTTCCTATGTATCTCCAATTCTTTGTTGAAGTATCAGAACTTGAAAGTTCGGTTCTATAGTAATAATTTGACGCAGAGAAAACACATTTTTCATTCATGCTTAAAGATGAATATCCTTCAATGGCAACATCAGTTTTTCCTGTTGTTTTCACTACTGACACTAATTCATTAGGTAAAGAGAATTCATCTGAATCTTGGTATTCTGACATTGCTCTTCCAATTTCTCTTGCTTCTTCAAGAGTGATTTCACGAGCACCTTCATGCGAAGGTTCTTCAACTGAAACTGAACCAGTAATGACATCACTGTTAGTATTGGTGTTTGTATCACTAGAAGTCCCTGTATCAGTCCAAGTAATAGTTGGAACAGTCGGAACACGTGATGAACTACTTGATTTACAAGCACATAAAAGCATCATTGGAAGTAATGTTAATAATAGTTTTTTGTTCATCAGTGCTACTCCTTAATTATTTATTATTTAGATTATATAACTACATTTTTAAAAATGTAAAATAAAAAGCCCTGTTGAGGGCTAATTATTTAATAGTTGAATTGAATAGGTTGTTCGTTTGCGTGTTCTGTAACGTATTCAAGTAAATATCTATAAGACGCAAGTGAAGGGAATCTAGCTGGAGTAATTCCTGGATCAATATCCTTTAATTCTGCTTCAAGAGATACTGACGCGGTAAAGATACCGCCAGCATTGATATTAAAGTTCACTGTGATGTATTGGAGATATTCACCTTCAAGACCCGGAACTGTATCACCATAGATACTTGCTGTTAAACTTTCAAGGTCTTTGTTGTTAGCGAGTTCTGCAATATTGACATCAATATACCAGTTACGTTCAAATGTTCTCTTTTGGCCAGTATAATCTTTGATTGTTTGACCTGTCTTATAGACATAATCATTGAAGATCTTAGAGAAATCAAGAGGTGCTGTTCTTGGGTTTTCTTTAGTCATCGCACCGATGAGCATATCCATAATGTTATCTTTAAGACCAAATCCGAAGCCTAAGAGATATTTAAGCATATTGTTATCCTTAACAAATTCACTTGGTGAAACTTTTGTAGAAGTAACATCATGACGAGCTTTAAACCAATAAGTTCCGATATCGTGTCTTGTCATATAGATATCTTTATTATCGTAGACAATTTCAAGCTCTTTATGATCTTCGCCTGTGAATGATTGGTTAACATTCATAACGACCATATTAATACTTGGAATGTTTGTTAACTTCGCAACCATTCTTGTTGATAAATCAGACATATCATTGAAGATTTCAATTTCAAGACCAATATCTTTAATCACATTACTTAAATCTAAGAAGTTAAGCAACTTCATAGGTAAGTTTAATTTACCTGTTAAATGGAAATAGCTAATTTCTGCAGTATTTAATCCAATCGCTAATAAGAATTTAATTTCTGAGAAATCAAAGTATTTAGCTTCGTTTTCTGCAGGTAACTTCTTATATTCTGGATTGTATTCAGTAAAGTCAGCGTGGAATGAGAATTCTGTGCCTGACATTACAGTTGTTGGAATTTCAAGACCAGTAATGTGCTTGTTGCCATCCATGTGAATAATGAATTCAAGGTTGCTATCAAGACCCAATAAGTCTTTTGAAATAGCAATATCAAGCATTGAATCGTCAGCGTATAACTTAGTAATGTAGTCATTGAACAATAATTCAAATTCACCATTAATAAGTCTAGAGATTGTTGATTCAGATAAATCTGGCATAACCACTCTATCCTTAATTAAAAGCATAACTGGGTTATCGCTACCAATGAATTCTGTAACAAGTTCAACTAAATCATTTAATGTCTTTAAAGTGAATTTACCATACATTCCTTGGTTATATCTAAACTTCATGTCTTCGTTATCCATATTAATTTCGATTTCATGAGTTGGATAAACTTCTTTCTTTTCCGTAACGTATGTCTTATCAGACTTATCAACGATTGATAAATTGCCTTCACCAGTCATATTGTTGAGGTTAAATTGAAGATCACCATTGATGACCATTCCATCTTCATCCCCTACCTTCTTAACTGATGCTCCAAGAGTGATACCAAATTCAGTTTCCCCTGCTAATCTTCCAATATCAGAAACAAATGGAAGGAAGCTATTGAATTGTTGGAATACTCTTTGTTCATTTTCTGGAACTTGGACCGCTCTTTCAATAGTGTGATATAAAGTTGTATCTAATGATACACCTAAATCAATACCTTCAATAAGTCCACCAACATCTGCGCTAGTGAGCATATATTCTTCGTCACAAGTTAAGTAGATATCTAATCCAAATAAGTTAACAGCGAATTCATATCCACCATCAGGAAGAGGCGAATAGTTCATTGTCTTAAAGTCTTCCATGATTGAATCGAGTGAAACACCATCAAATAATGAAGGAGTTTCCATAACGATTCCAAATGAATCAAGGATTTGAGTGACATCAGAGAAGTCATCTGTTGTCATCTTGATATCATTTCCAAGAATTGAACAATAAATTGTTCCACCGACATAAGATACTTCAAGAGGTGTTGAAGCTCCGTGGTATGTTAAATCAGCTGATACACTTGCTTCAATATTAGAGAAGCTCTTAAGTGTTAAATAGACATCAATATTTTTTAAAGAAACATCATAACCAGCGACATTTAATTCAATATCGCCTGATGCTTCTAATGATTTCATGTTTAAAAGATTGTCGATTAAATAGTCGACAGGAGTAGATTCTTTTGGAATGAAGATTTCTTCCTCTTCTTCATTTGGTTCTTCTACTGGAACTGTTGTTGTATTCGTATTTGGAGCATCATTTCTAGTAGCTTGAATAGTTTTAGCCGGGGTTAATAAGTAACCTCCAACACCTGCTAATGCCATAGATGCTGTGAATACAATGCCATATGTAATAACATGTTTCATATTTTTTACCTTCGTTTATGTTTTAACGTTTGAAATTATCATTTGTAGGTAATTTCTCACCCTTTAAGTCGTAATTAATTGGAGTTTTGATATCTGGGATCATGTAATCTTGATCTGTGTAGTAATAAGTAATCATACGTCCAGTTGTTTTTGCTGTTAATGTGCCTAATGCAGCAGCGTATTGTTCGTGAACAAATGAATACACTAAATTTAAATCAAGGTCTAAACGATATTCGAGGTGAACATAGAAGAATTGGTTAACATCTGAATTTGATAAAGCATGCATTCTTCTAACGTATCTAGGAACTGTTTTAACGGTATCCATTTCCATTTGGAGTGTATAACCATTTTCATCCTTTTCGATGTATGTTAATGGATTTCCATTTCCATCAACTGCATCAGTGAGAATTGTCTTACTAGAAACAATGTAAATACCTAATGTATCAACATATTTTCCATAATTTTCTTTATAAGCTTCTCTTTCCCAAGTTTTATAGTCTGATTTCCAAGATGGGTGTTCAGCATCTGCTCCTTTTGGGAATGATGCTTCGTGAACTTTGATATCTTCACCTGTTTGATACGCTCTTTCAGCAACTTTTACATCAACACCTGAAGCAGATTTAGAAACTGATTCTTCAAAGTATGTGTTGCCGTTGCGGACAGTTGTATTTCTAACATCGAGAACTGAGACGTTACCTGCAGCGGCAGCATAACCAAAGCCAAGAGACATTGTGTTGTCTAATGCTTGGAACTTAAGTGCGCCGATATTGCAGATTTCATCAAGAGTAAAGACTTCACTTGGTTCTTTACCTTCTTCTTTACATTTTGCGTAACGAGTAAGTAAATCACCTGTATCATCTTCCAATTGTTTGATTTCTTCATCATCCATATCAAGGCCCTCAACAATTTCAGGCTTTGTAAGTTTGGCGATAGCAAAACCAATGCCATATCCACCACCTGCAAAAATAGTGACTCCGACAACCGGAATGGCAATAGCTAAAACAAGAGATTTTGTACTTCTCTTCGATTTTGGTTTAGCGTATAAATCAGAATCTTCTGTGGCTGGAGTTTGCTCAGCCTTGTTTTTATTCTTTGCCATCTTGTCTCCTTTCTCACGCGATGTGAGGGCATTATACGTATAGAAGCGCATAAAAATCACACTATTGCGCACTCTCTAAAAACGAGAATTCATCGAATAACTCTCTAATTTAGAGAATCGATAGTTTGGGATTAGGGGTTACTTTAGTAAAAAAACTATTCTCTTGTGGGGATTTTTGTTATAATGTGCTCAAGGTATAAATTTATGAAAGAATTAAGTGAAATTGTCGCAGAGAACATAACAAATTTAAGAAAATCTAAAGGACTTACCCAACAAGAACTTGCTGAGAAGTTCAATTATTCCGATAAAACAGTATCGAAATGGGAGCTTGGACAAGCCATTCCTAGCGTTGATGTATTAAAGCAATTAGGTGATTATTTCGGTGTCACAGTTGATTACTTCTTACACGATGAGCCAGACCCAGAAAAGGCAAAATACAAGATCAAAAGTATCCCACAAAAGCAAAATGAAGTTATCATTACCATATTAGCCTCAATCGTTGTTGCTCTTATCGCAACAGTAACATTTGTATGGTCATTATTTGCTTTCCCAGATGGAAAAACTCCTTATTGGCAAGCCTTTGTATGGATGGTTCCACTTGCAAGTTTAGCGTCGTTGATATTTGTTCAAAAATGGTTTAAAACTCATAAGATTGTTAAGTTAGTTTTATTATCGGTCTTCTTCTGGGGTATCTTAGCTGGTACATACTTACATGTATTTACATACCCTACTATCAAACCCGAAGCAAATATTTGGTATATCTTCTTCATTGGCATCCCAATTGAAGTTATCCTTGTATTAGTTAGCCAAATGAAAAAGTAGCGAAATTCGCTACTTTTTTACTATTTTGCATTCAATTAACAAAACCTTACATATTTTTAAAAAATTTTAGTATTTTGTCTATCACTATTTGATTATCAATGTTTAGCCAATTCTTGTTAGAAGTGTTTAATTTTTGTAAATAAACTTTATCATTAAATGTTTTTGACAAATTTTTGGCAATATCCTCAATTGTATAATTTCTATACAAACCATTGGAATAAATTAAAATTTCAAATGCCTTGTTAAGTTTCTTTCTATCAACAAAGTCAAGCAAATAGCACACATCATAAACATCTTTATATCTTGTTGATAATACCCCGAATCGCAGTAACGATTTTATTTTTTCGGCAACCATTTGCTCTGGTGAATTTATAAGAAGCGACGCTGATTCGTCTGAAGTTGCAACATCAAAGCAATATTGGATTTGATCTAAGTCAAAGTATTTATGGACACCAATATCAATTTTGCTAATCAGTTTATTTTTATTATTATCTTCTAACTCAACGTGTATTCTTTTTCCTTGATAATCTTGATGTTTTAAATCTTCAATTTTTCCAATCAACTTGATTTTTATGCCATCTATACCATTTAATTCTTTTACAAAGGTTTTAATTCCTTGAACTGTTAATGGGAATTTGATTAAGTCTAAATCTATATCAATTGTTGCTCTTCTTATATTTTTTGATATAAAACTCATAACAACGCCACCTTTGATGGTGATGTTTCTACTAAATTTACTTTTTGAAAGCATCATTAAAATAATGTCTTGGCACAGCTTTGCTGTAGCAAGTTCTTCACTATAACCATTGTTAATCAATTCTTTTTCTAGGATTGAAATATCAATCATCTACAATACCTCCATCTGAATCGTTTTCTTTATCAAATCACTTTTTGGAAATGATTCGACATAGTCTAGAACCAATGGAATATTAATCTCATCAATATGATTCCTGAAGTATGAAATACATTCTTTATAATAGTCGAAAGGTAATTTATTTTTGTAACGCACCACTTCAATTAGCATCCTTTCTTTATTGAAAATAGGTATTTCAACGCCATTTCTATTGATATAAATTTTTCCTAAGTCGTAAGGCTTATTATTTAGAAAATATTGCTTAACATTCCCGTCCTTATATTTTGTAGCATCTTTTGATGTTGCAACTACATAATACTCCGAAATTGCGTCACTTATTCCCAAATAATACAAAGCGGATTCCATAGTAAAAACAGCATCTTTATGCTTCTTAACAAAAATAGCAATTTCTCTTGGATTTTTCTCATTACTATATAATCCGTCATCAATTTTAAAAAAACGTTTCTCTTTCAAGGCTTTTATAAGATTTTGATGTGACCCTAATAATTCGATGCTTTCTTTATATGTATATACCATAGATTTCTTTTAAGTAATAATCCGTAATTTTTGTATTTTTACGGACTTTTACTAAAATAATATCATGGTTTCATTAATACGCAACAAAAAAATCTATTATTTCAATAAATGCAATAATGGAGTTTATTCCTTACCAGCTAATCTATCAGCGTCTTTTCTTACAAATATTGCTGGGATAATTGCTAAAGCTGCAACTACTGCAGCAGCAATAAACATATAGAATGATGGGGTGAAGTCTCCAATGCCCATTGCATCATATCCAATGATAAGAGAAATGATTGGTCCAATAATCATAGGAAGAAGAACCATGAATGTCATTCTAACACCTTGGAAACTGCCTTCTTTTCCTTTAGGAATATAGTCTTGGAATGTTGCTGATAACGCAGCGTTAAGAGATAAAATTCCACCCATCATTAACACTCCACCAATATACATAACAACTGTGCCTAATGTGTTAATCTTTCCACCATCCATCATAAACTTAAGGAAGAAGAATGAAATGATTCCTAAAACAGTAACAATAACAAGTGGGATATAGAAATGTTTTCTACCTAATTTATCAAATAAAACGCCACACAGCGCAGTTACTACACCAGACCCTACGATGATGACTGCCATTGGAATAATAAAGCCAGAATCGCCTAATCCTAAGGTAATAATTAAGAAGTTAATTAAATACGAAAAGAATGTTTGTTGAGCGATACCAATTAAGGCCATGAATGCTAAAGCAACATACATCATCTTATTTTCTTTAATAATGGTTGGTCTAAAGCCATAGAAAACTTCTTTAAACGATCTAGTTGTTTCTTCTCTTTGCATAACATTCTTAGAATCTTTAAGAAGGAATAATGCGATAACGCCTGTTAATAATGGAATTGCGCCTAATACAATAAAGAATAATCTTTTATTACTATCATAAATTCCACCTAAGCCAATCATAACAATAACGACAGCGATTAATGGGAAAACAGATAAGATTGAATTAACAAGTCCTCTATTACTTTGATCCGTATTATCCGCTACCCAAGCATTAAATGCTGCATCATTTGCGGTAGAACCAGCAAAAGTCATAACACAGTCAAAGATAACCAAAAGAGACACAATAAGTGCGATATTTTTTGCAGTTGGAGTTAATGGGATTAATGCAAATAAGGCAATTGTTAAACCCCATGCAATATAACCAAATGCGATAAATGGTTTTCTTTTTGATACTCTATCTGACCATGCTCCAGCAAAGATTGTTGTTGCTGTAGCCGCAATAGCAGACAAGATTACCATTAATGTTGTAGCGATATAGGCTACATTACCATTACTTACAAATATGTCTTGAGCGAATTTAGCAAAATACATATTTTCAACAATCCAAGCAACTTGACCAACTAAGCCAAATATTATTAGTGATGTCCAAATACGCCCACCGAGTTTTGTTTTATTTGTATTCATAATAAATACCTCTAATTAAATTATAAAACTAAATAAAATATTCACAATAATTGAAATTGCTCTTGAGGGAGCATAATCATTTATCTTTCCTTTATAGTTTTATGAAAGAATCAAGTTCCTGAAACATAATGCAAAAGGTGTCTCAATTAAGAGGCACCTTTTCTTGTTATTAACTAGTTAATAATTATGGTCTTCTGCAAGGGATGTAACCATAGAAGTTATCAACAGCAGCTTTGATTACATTATTTGTATCAGTGATTGAATATACTTCAACACCTGAACCAGAGTAGTCAAGAGAGACATCGATTACTAAGCTTTCATCAGCACTTGCGAATCTAACAGACTTTCTGTTGTAGACCCAGTCACCACCATATGTGCCTGTGAATGCACAGTTAATTGTTGATCCACCATTTGGAGTAACAGCACAGTTATCACTTGTAATATTAAATCCAACATATTCTCCAAAGACATCAATCCAGTTGCCTGTCATTGTGCTTGGAACTTCAGCAGCATCACCAGGATTTACATCTGGTGCTGATGTTGAATTGAATCTAAATGAGATAGTAACGTTGTTACTTGGCATTTGGAACACATATGTATTAGTGTCGTAGAATGACATTGATGCACCAGTAGCAGAAACCGATGAATAGTCTAATTCATAACCATTTGATGTTGATGGGTAGAAGACTACCTTTACCCAATCTCCTGGTTTAAATTCATTTGTGTGGACTCCTGAATAGTAATCCATAATTGAAACTGATCCATGTGTTTCATTCCAACCTTCATAGTAGTTAACATTAACAGTGTATGATTCATTAGTTACAACTTCGATTGTAAAGTTAGATGTTGGGCATGTAAATTCAACAGCGTTGTTGAGTTCCATATTTGGTGTTAAGAGTTCTCCATTATTAATCTTAATACCTGCTAAAGAGTAGCCATCATTAACAGTTGCACGGAAATAATATGTTTGTCCTGCTCTTAAACCCACAACAGAATTTGAATTATTTGGGTTATCAACGATAGCGTAGCTATCAAGAGCGCCAGCAGTTGAATTTACTGTATATGTAACATAATTTGCAAAATTGAATGTAACAGTAACATTTTTGCTTGGCATTGTGAACTTAAGTGACGAAATATTGTATGAAGTTGTAAATGATACAGAAACATCACTAGATGTAGCACCTGAAACATATTTAGTTGGACTAATTGATTCAACATTTTCGAATACAAATGAATCACCAGCAGTAGCAAGTCTATTAGCGAATGTGCCACCATTATGTTTTACGTCACTTCCACCAGCAAATGATAATGTGTATGCACCAACATAAGTTTCAGTAACTCTAACAGCCAAATTAGAAGTTAATCCGCTTCTTTCCCAGTGTGCAACGTTATTTGTGAAAGATAATATTGCTGTTGTCCAAGATGAACCACCATTTGTTGAATATTGGAATGTAGCTCTATATCCAGGAATTCTAACAACATCTAATGCGACGTTAGTGTATTTATTTCCTGATGTAACACCATGGATAGAAATGTGTTCAGAATCTGTAACTGTAAGTGTGTAGCTAGATCCTGATGAAGAAGATAAGTATCCACCAACAATTCTGTGTTCACCTTCAGTGACAACATAATCGACTGAGAATGCACCAGATGCTGATACGAGTGTTTGACGAACGCCATCAACATCAAGATAGAACTTAGAAATATTTTCAACACCACTATAAAGTGTTTTTGGAACAAGTCTAATGCGAACCGTTTCTCCAACATTATATGTTGAACCTTCAACAATATCGATTGAGTCAATATATTCGCTTGAAGCATTTGCAACTTGAATAAATGTTCCTTGTAATTTAACTGGAGCAACATAAGCAACATGTGATGGAGCTAATACACCAGTATACGCACCTTTGTCTTCCCAAGTACCTTTTGATGGTTCGGTAATGAATTGCTCATGACATACGCAACAAGCCCAAAATTCTTTGTTACCAGCTGATGTTGATGTAGCAGCGACTGCATCATAGTGATTACCTTCGTGTTCACAACCTTCAGCAAAAGATGTAACGGCATTGTTTGGTGTAGCAGCTAATGCAAGGGCAACAGCTACTGTTGATGTGGTTAATATTGCGATTAATAATTTCTTCTTCATATTAAATCCCCCGGTTTCTAAAAAATATAATAAATGGTATTCTTTTTTTCTTTTTAATACAATTAATCTTTTTATTTTATTTAAAAAGGAGTGATATTCATATCACCCCTTTAATTTTTAGTTAGTCAATTAGCGTTTTGTAATAGTGATTACAATATCACCAGTTACATCGACATCGAAATAGCTAATTGAACCGTAAGAATCAACATCTTCATCCTTAACGATTGTTCCACCACAAGTTACTGTGAAGTGGCATGGATCATATGAACCATAGAAGCAAATGCTGATTGTAGAAATATCTGTTGTGATATATCCATCGTTAAGTGTTGAGATTGTTGAATAGCCTGGACCATATACGTAGACTGAACCGATATAGTTAGGGTTAACAACTCTATATGAATATGCCTCAACAACTGAAACTGTAACTGTTACTGATGTAGCGCCACTTGGAACGTTAAATCCATAGCCATAGTTAGATAATTCAGTTTCATATCCATATGATGTCATAGCCTTTGCAGAAACCTTTGCAACATAGCCACTTGGAACTTCAGAAGTTACTTCAACTAAGAATGTGCTGTTTTCAAAGAGGTTTCCTTCTAGTGTAGAAACAACTGACCCATCAACTGTGTAACTTACAGTAACACCACTTTGGACATTAACTGTTACTGGAAGAGCAGCCTTTGGAGCGAGATAGAATTCCACATAAGTCATATTAGACTTAATATCAACTGATTGGAAACTATATTGCATTGAGTATTCACTGAAATATGTTGATTTGTATTCGGTGTATGTTCCATTTGATAAATATACACGAGCATACGCATCAAGATTTGAATAAACTTGTGCAACTGTAACTGACAATGATAATGAAACACCTGTTGGGAATGTTGTTGAATTACCATTTCCGCTTACTTCGTAGTTATCTGGGTATGAATATCCAGAGATTGAAGCTGATGAAATTCTTTCATCTGTATAACGAACTTCAAGAGTAATGCCTGATGATCTTGTGTAAGATGGAACAATAACAACATCATATGCTGGCATTGTGAAGTGTGCAGTTGTGTCAGAATCTTTTGAGATAACAAGTTCACTATGACCACGGGCTGAAAGTGAATTTAATGTGTATCCAGCAGAAACTGAAATATTGATATTAACTCTTGTTCCTGGAGCGAATTGTGAACCGCTATAACCAGCTGCGTTTGTAAATGACATGCTACCACCAGTGACTGATGTATCGTAACTTACTGAATAGACAACACTTGTTACAAATTCGATTGTGAAGTTTGTAGATGGACAAGTGAATGCATAGTAAGTTGTACCATAGTCATTACCAGATGTAAGTGGGTTGCCATTGAGGTTAACGCCTGTTACTTGATAACCTGAATTTGCAACAGCCTTAATGTAATAAGCAGAACCAGCTTTTAAACCGGTTAAGTGTTCATAACTATAAAGTGATTCTGTGATTGTGTAAGAACCAACTCCTGGATTATCTTCAACCGTATAAGTAACTAATGAACCAAGTGTGAATGTAACAACTACATCTGCATTTGGCATTGTGAAGTAGAAGCCAGAGAAATCAGAATATACGTTCGCATCTGAAGCACCTGAGATTGAGATATTTGTGATACCTTTTTCTGCGTTTGTTGAGTGAACATTATAGTATGCGATTGTATCTCCTGGATATGCTTGGCGTGTTGTAAATTCACCTTCATAGTGAACGACTTCGCTTGCATTTACGAATGTAACTGTGTGAGCTGTAGCAACATCGCCAGTTTCAATAAATCTTACATAAACATCAGAATAGTAGTTCATTAATGAATGTGTGAAGTGTGCAATGTTATCTGAATAACTTAATGATGCATTTGTCCAACCATCAACGCCATTTAATGAGTATTCAAGTCCAACTGATGCTCCTGGATCTCTTGCGATAATTAAATCGATGTAAGCATATTTTTGTGATGGGTCAATACCAAAGTATCTAGCGTGGCTTGGAGTATTCATGATGTGGACATTGTATCCATCTGAATATTGAGCAGCATCAGAATGGAATACTGCAAGTGAGTGTTCACCTTCGCTCATAACATAATTAGCGACGATAGGTGATCCAAATCCACCACTCAATTCTAAGAATTGGTTATCAACTTGGATTGTGTAATAAGATGCAGGATAATAATCAATTGAAGTTTCGACTGAGATTGTAACTGTTTGTCCAACATCGAATTCATCGCCAGCAGCAACATTAATGCTTGAGATAACACCTGGCATTAAGTTATAGACATTTGCAAACGATCCTTTTTCTGATGCTGTAATAGGTGCAACATAAGCAATGTGAGATGATGAAAGTTCACCATCATAAGCACCTTGGTCAGTCCAAGTACCTTTTGATGGTTCGGTAATGAATTGCTCGTGACATACGCAACAAGCCCAGAATTCTTTGTTACCAGCTGATGTTGATGTAGCAGCAACTGCATCATAGTGATTACCTTCGTGTTCACAACCTTCAGCAAAAGATGCAACGGCATTTTTTGGTGCAATTGCAACAGCTGCTGCAACGACTGCGGACGCAGAGATGAGAGTAAGTAATAATTTACTTTTCATAGGGTGCCCTCCTAAAAAATATTTATAATGATATGAAAAATACCCAATAATTTTCAACAAGAAAATAAAGTGTTTTATTTTTCTATTCTAAATTAAATCTTTTAGATTTATTTTATTAGTGTTACATTTATAACAAAATTTTCTTATTTATTTATGAATTGTTTTAATGTATCATTTTCGCGTCCTGCTATATTTTATATAGAAGTGAGACATTCATCGAAGGGAGAACGATTATGAAAAATAGCAACATATTTATTCCATTAATCGCATTAGGTTTTCTTTGCTCTTGTAACGGAAATACATCAAATAACACCACTACAAATAGTGGAACAAATGATAATGTTACTTATTTAACTCCTGAGGATAATGGCACTGCTACTATTAAGATTCATAAAGGTAATGATTCAACATCTAAAAATAGATATCTTCCACCTAAGAATGTAGATATTAAGTATACCTACAATGACCTAAATGGTCTTTTAGCCGAAACAGAAAGCGTTTGCCCTTCTGTTGGCGATGTAAATCTTTTAGTTATTCCTGTCCATATCCCTGGAAGTGAAAAATACAAAACCGATAAAGTAAAACACGACATTGAGACAATGTTTTTCTCAACTGATAGTGATGAGATGGCTACTCCATCACTAAAAGAATATTATTACCAATCAAGTTTTGGAAAATTAAACTTTGATGGTGTTGTTACTGATTGGTTTGATATTACGGAACATCTCGGTATTGAATCAGATAAATATATTGCCTATAGAACTTTCGGCTCTATTATTTTGCCAAAGGCTGTTGAATGGGCAGTTAGAACACAAGATATTAATCTTAAAGATTTTGATAGAAACAATGATGGCAACATTGATGGTGTTTGGCTAGTCTATGACCATTTAAATGTCATCAATCAAATGGACTTTGACTACCGTAAGTCACCTGAAACATTTGATTATTATTCGTATAACCAAACATTCTATAAATTTACAAATTGGGACTACACTACTAGTCCAAACCTTAAAAATCCTACTACATCCGGATATTCAGTTGCTTCTTTCGATATGATGTATTCTTCATATGCGAATAGAGACGCTGATGATTTTATCATTGATGAAGACTTTTCTAATGATAAATTAGATTCACATTCATTTGTTCACGAAACTGGACATTTATTAGGGCTTAGAGATTATATCTCTTCATCAAGTTCATCTTCTCATCCAGCAGGTGGATTCACAATGATGGATGGCGAAGTTGGAGATTTTGATTCATATTCAAAACTTCTTTTAGGATGGGTCACTCCATATGTTGTTTATGGTTCATCTGAAATCTTAATTCCAACAGCAACATCAAGTGATCATGGAGTTATCGTTGTACCTAATAACTTCAACGAAATTTCAAGTATGATTGAAAGACAAATTTCTCAAGGCACAATTGACCAATTTAGATATTCATTCAATCCTTTCAGTGAATACTTATTGATCGATTTATATTCACCAGATGGATTAAACGCAATCGATGTCTTTGGTAGCAAAGATGGAAAATTTGTTCATGAAAGCGTTGATGGTGTCAGTGAAACTGGTGTAAGAATCTATCATATTGATAGCCGTATTTTTAAAGTGCGTGTTGTTAATTATGAAGGTGGTTCAACACTAAGTTACACTAAAGGATATGTTTGGGATGGAAATCCTTTATCATATGATGAGTCATTATTAATGCCTATTAGCAACTCCAAAACAGAGAATTCAGATTATAACTTACCTATAGATTTTGACTTCTTTGAGCAAATTAGATTAGTTGAGGCTAGTGGTATTAATACATTTGATAAAGATGGCGTTATGACATCTAGATCATTATTCACTAATACAACAAGCGGTTTTGATATCGATAATTTTGGTTATCAATTCTTCAACGCTAAATACACATTCAACTCTGGGAATGAACTTCCATTTAAGATTGATGTTCTTACATTAAAGGAGATTTACTAATGAAAAAACAATTATTAGTTTTAGGCTCTTTATTCGCTTTAGTGTCATGTGCTTCAAATAGCAACTCTATCACATCTTCTATCTTAGAAGTTGAAGATAAAGGCGCACATATCGAAGTTACTTCTAACTCAAACGAGTCTTTATTAATTAAACCTGAAGATGTTGTTTTAACTGAAAGCTTACACTCGATTTGCAGTAAGCGTTTATTTAACACAAACGTTTTACCATCAACTGGTGATGTAAATATTCTTGCCATCCCTATGCTTCTTCCTGGTTATGAAAAAATCGATGTTAACCATGATGGGGTCGATGATAAAAACAAAATTGTTGAAGACTTAGGTAAGGCATTCTTTGCCGATGAAAACGATGTCTTTGAAAGCGTTTCATCTTTCTATAAGAAATCAAGTTTCAACAAATTAAACATCAAAGGTAAAGTCACTAAGTGGTTTGATGTCGCTGTTCACACAAAATACAAAAACGCTGCAGAAATCGATGTTGATCAAACTTATGACGTTGTCGCTTCTGCTGTTAAATGGTGTAGTGATGAACTCTATATCGATTTAACAAAATATGATAATGATAAGGACGGATATATCGATGGCATTTGGTGTATCTATTCTGCTCCAAACTACGCAAATGGAGGTCCACGTACTGATTATCAAAACTATTGGGCATACACTGCTTGGGGAAACCAAAGCGGAACACCTAATTTAGATAAGCCAGTTCATAACCTTTTTGGTTGGGCATCTTATGACTTTATGTATGAAGGATATGGAGTTGATAAAGTTGACGCGCACACATTCATTCATGAAACTGGTCACTTCTTAGGTTTAAATGATTATTATTCAGATGACTTTACATATAACCCTATCGGTAAACTCGATATGATGGATATGAACGTTATTGATCATAACGCTTATACCAAGATGCTTTTAGGATGGAGCAAGCCTTATATTGTAAAAGGCAATGCCTCTATTGATATCAAATCAATGAAAGAGGAGGATTCTTTCGTTGTTGTGTTATCTGATAACCAAACAATTTCTAATAATGAATTCGATCCATTTGATGAATATATGCTTTTAGAAGATTTCACCACTAACGGATTAAATTATCATGATATTTATGAATCACCTTACGGAGAATCATTCAATGTCAAAGAAGAAGGTGTTAAGGTTTATCACATTGATAACAGAAAATATGTTCTTGATGTTTCTAAAGAAGATTTAAATCTTGAAGAATACGATGGACAAGTTATCAACACAAGGAATAGACTTGTTACCCCTATTACAAACAATAGAAATTTTGATACATATAACTATTATTTCAACTTCGATTTAACTAATAATCTTTACGATGAAATTAGATTAATTGAACAAACAAATGTCAACACATTCTCTTATGGAGGTAAGTTAATTGATGCTTCCCTTTTCAGAGAAGGAGATGAATTTAGTCTCGCCAAATACGGAGCAAAGTTCTTCATTAATGAAGATAAGTTTGATAATGGTGATACATTCTCTTCAACTATCAAGATTGGAGGTATCAAATAATGAAAAAGACTTCTTTATTACTTCTTCCAATCGCCTTATTAGTTACTGGATGTTCTAGTTCTGTTCCAAATAATTCTACTAGTGAATTTGTTCCTACTGACACAGTCATCAAATCACCTAATGAAGACGGTGGTATGGAAGGAAATGCAAATGGAGACCAAACTCCAATTAAGAGTAACACTGAATGTAGAAATTTATTAAAAGACGCGGCGAAGTGGACTTTCTTTAAAGTTGATATTACGGTAAATGTTACTGGCACTAAAGCTCACTTTACTACTCACTACTCTCCAAAAGCATATTATGAAGAAAATGATAATCCTCATTATTCTTTTGGTTATGCTGAAGAAAAAGGAACAACAAATCTCTTTAGATATTACATCGATGGAGATGTTGTTACTCCTTCATTATATGAATATGTTGATTTCGGTGATGGATTATATCCTATGACCGGATTATATTCACAAATGAGTGTTGTTCACCTTAATTTATTAAACGGCACAATGGATACTTTCGATGCTGTCAGCCAAGGTCATAACAGATACTTACTTACTGACCCTGACACCGCAAGTATTTTCCAATACATGACAACATATGGCCTTTCAATTACTAACTATATCACTGCAACATACATTGATATCGTAAATGCAGAGGCTGGTGAATTTAACGCAGTAATTTCTCTTGGTGATTATGGTGATATCAACATGAAATACACTAAACAAAGCGAAACAACAAGTAAACTTAAAGACATTAATAAAAATGTCGCTGATGGTTCTCTTAAAGGTGTTGAATACTATGATGACGTTAATGACTTCTTTAACAAAGTTAAATCAAATAACTATGTATTGGAAGGTATTAAACAAAACCTTTCAACAGGCACTGTTAATACATATAACTACACTATTCACTGCACAAATGATTACTTCTTCCTTGATTATACTGATCCTAGATATCAAGACTGGGGTTATGTATTAGTGAAAAAAGGCACTGCTGTTAAATATCAAGAACAATCAAGTTCAGGAGCAATTGTAACCAAGACTCAAAAGTTAAATTATGATGCTTGCTATGGTTTTGCAAAAGCTGAAGATGGTTCATTCTATTTTGACTTCTTCAAAGGCCCTGTTGAAACTGATTATATGAAATATATGGAAGTTGATGAACTCCCTGCAACAGGCAATAGCACAACTTTATATATTGTTAAGAATGAAGATGGCACTAAAGACGTCTATGAATGGACGCAAATCTCTGATGGAGTCTATGGTTTTGCCTTGTATTCTAAATGGGCAGATTCTGTTGGTGATTACTACATCAACAATGCTTCTGCAACTTTCTATTTAAAATCATCTGGATTATGTAATATCTCAAAATACTATTTCCAAAAGAATAGAACAAAAGATAATGCATATTACACTAATGACAATGATGTTCTTTCTTTATTAGCAAATGGTCTATTTGGTTGGGGATTCCAATCTACAACAACTTGGATGGACTATGTAGTTAACGCTAACTTAAGAGTCAATAAAACTGATGGAGTTATTACATCTGGTGAAATTGGTCTTGATGTTCTTGCAAGTGTTAATGGTTCAAAAGAATCAACTCAAGAAATCTATTACACAATCAAAGACTTTGGTAACGGTAACGTTAGCGAGGTTGAAGACTTCTTAAACAATACATTAGGAGGTGGATATTAATGAAAAAGAACTTATTTTTACTTGGTTTAGTATCACTACTAGTTTTAGGTGGTTGTAAAAACAACACTAATGTAACTAGTGGAGACACCGCTTCAACAAGTGATACTTCTAATTCATCTAACTACGTTCCACAAACCGATTTAGAAAAAGCTTTCTATGAATTAAAAAATAATAACTTTACATTAGATTACACTGATTCAATCGCAAACTTTGATAATGTTGGGCGTAATGAAAAATATTATTTCACTAACTACGCTGTTCAAGCAGAAGGTGATTTAGGATTCTCTGGTATTGCCCAAACAGACGACGTTGTTTTTAAATACACAATTAAAGATAATGAAATTGTTTCAGGATTACCTTTAATCAACTACAACACCGGCATTAGATATTCATCAATTTTTGAATATACATATGGTTTTGATAATTTAAAGATTGAAGATCTCCCTAAGGAAAAAGACGCTGATGGGTGGTATACATATCATTTTGGTAATTCAAGAATAAACGATATTCTCATTATGGCAGTTATTCTTCACTTGTCTCCAAATTCATTCCCTCCTGTGTCACTTAAGTTTAAAGTTGTTAAAGGAATGATCATCGCAGAATCAATTCTTCTTGAATATGAACATAATCACACTCATGACGAGATTCGTTCAACAATTTATGATGTTGGTACAACTGAGCTTCCACTTATTCATAAATATTTATCAGATGGTAAGACAAGCAAACAACCATTAGATAACAAGTTCTATAGATTCTTTACACCTTATTTATCTTGTTATAACTTCACTGCAGAATTAGATGCTAGAGGTTTAGGTTATGACATGACTATGGTTGAAAAATGCACTGAAGAAGCCGTCATGATTGAAAGAAGTAATGAAACTAGAAGCGGTATCTTAATGTCTCAAGGTGTTGCTCACCAATTCACAATTAGAAATGGTAAGGTCGCTATTGATTACACTCTTCAAAACCAAGACTTTGAATTCTACTATTCATTATATGGTGAAGCAGTTGGATATAACTTTACTGATTTATCTTACTCTAACCTTATTGGTTATTGTGATGATGAAAAAGACAACTGGTATTACATCATTGATTCACAATTCTTATACATCATGTCATATATCGTTTATAACGAAATCTATGATGAAAACTATTGTGATACGATGGCGATTGAAGTTCTTGACTATAACACAGGTGAATTTAATGCCTACTTCAATTACTACAATAGATTAACTAAAGTTCAATTAGGAACTTACAAAGTTCACTTCAAAAATAGAAACGCTACTTCTATTCCTGAAGTCGATAAGTATTTATCTAAAGGTGATAAACCATCAACACAAACAAAACAAAATTTATCAAATGTCTTAAATAAATTTAAAGGTGGTAACTATTCATCAGATTCACTTTCAAGCTCAGGTCTTATGAAAGTCTATAACACTGAAAGTTACTTCTACGAAGAAGTTTATGGCTCTCCTAACTATAACTACGGAGCACTTAAACAAGATGGCTCAGTCTTTGAATTTGTAATGATTAACAACGCTGTTACAGTCGATACAAGTATTAGCAAGGCTATGGATCTTCCAGGTGTTGGTGATTTCTTCAAAGCTGATAATGATCTTGGTTATCTTTCACACTTCTCTGATTCTTTATATAACTTAGATAACTATGAGGTACAAAAGAGCCCTAACGGAGATGAATATTGGAGAATCACTGATATCAATCTCTCTACTAGATTATTCAATTATTTATATCAACTTCCAAGCAACCTTCTTCCTAATGGAACAGGTATCATCGTTTCTGATGATGGAGATGATAGTAAATTAACAATCCTTTCTAACTACATTTCTAAAGATGGACTTTATAAAGGTTACTTCTATGTCACATTCTATGACATTGGAAATACTCACCATAAAGAAATCGAAAAATACATTAATTCAAGGGGGTAAAAAATAATGCAAAAAAGAAATTTAGGTTTATTGATCACTGTCTTAGCCTCACTCGCTTTGACAGGATGTGCTAAAAGCACTAACACAGGTTCAGGTACTGGAAGTGACACCACTCCAACAAATACCGAACCAACAACTAATACTGATGTAACTACAGATACAAACACTAATACAGATACAAATACTGAAGTTCATGTTTCTGTTGAAATCTTTGGTCCTAGCACAGTCTTAGTTGGAAACACTATTACACTTGTTGCAAGCGTTGAAGGAACAAGCAACGATAATGTCACTTGGTCAATCGATAATCCTAGCATTGCAACAATCAACGAAAATGGTGTTGTTACAGGTGTTTCTTATGGTGAGGTTACTGTCACCGCAAAGTCAGTTGCAGATCCAAGCGTATCTGCTACTCACACTGTTACAGTAAATGCCCCAAAAGCCGAGAGAATCGAGCTTGTCGTCCACGAAAGTGACGCTATCGCATATAATTCTGAAAAATTACATTACGTTGCTAAGGTTGGCCATTCTTTCGAGATCGAAACAAATATCCTTCCTAATAACTCTCGCCCTATGAGCGTTGTCTATAAAGCAACTGACGCAACTGGTTCAGAAGTTTCATCAATTTCATTTGAAAGAGTTGCGGGTACTTCAAACAAGATGATTGTTAGAGGATTCACTGTTTTAAATAACATCACAATCCAAGTCCTTGGTTCATATCCTAATGACACTGAAACATATATGGATGGTGTTATTGTTGACTTTGTTGACATGAATGAATCTAACTACGCAGAAGTTAATGGAGTTGTATCTTCATTCTTCGCAACAGAAAAATCTTCATTAACACACGCTAAAGTATCACGTACATTTGTTAACAAAACTACTAGCGGAGAAGTTAAATCTTCTTTAACCACTGTTACAGAAGGAAAGATGTATAAAGATGCTTCTTACGCAACCAAAGTTGAAACTAAAAATGGTGCATCAAAGACAACTAAGTACTACCAAGGTATGTATGGAAGTGAATTCTATTGCTTTAGCTATGGTGAAGATGGCGCGATTAACCAAATCTTTGATCCACTTCAATCACAAAGCTTCCAACAAAGCGGAAGTTCAGAAACTAACATCACCGCTGAAGATGTTCTTTCTTCATTCATTGATGAAAACAATAATTATGTTAATTATGGTGTTTCTAGACTTCTTAATAGTTTCTTAAATGACTTCTCTATGTCTTTTGATAACTCAGTTGTTGGATTTGGAAATAGCTTTGTTAACGCATGTGCTGTTTACGCTATTTCTGATACTCAAATTAAGATTACATCTTCCGCTTTAGATACTGACTTCAATAGAAATTATGAAGTTGAACTTAATATTAATTACCAAAATACTAAGATTACTTCATATACATTTACTGAAGTTGCAACTGATGCATATGGTTCATTCTCATTCAAAGAAGAAGGAACTGAACTTAACTACGGAACATTGGTTAATGATTCAAGTGCTAATGCTGATAAGATTAATCTCGAAAACTATTTCTTAACTGACTATTCATTAAAGCCACATTATGTCGCTGATCCTAGCGGATCATATGACTACTCTAACTCAGAAAAATATGGTATTGATTCAGTTGAAGATGTAGGCGGAGTTACAAAGTACACTACTACATATGATAGAGCAATTGTCTTAAAAATTGGTGACTATGCACCAGCAAATGCTAACTTAAGACTTGATAGAGTTACATGTTCTTCTTCTAATCCAGAAGGAGTTCCTGCTCCATCTAACTATGGTGATGGTTTATTCGTCATTAATGCTGGAAGAAGCGCAAATGGAATGCCATTCCCAGGTTCAGCATTATTAACATTCACATCTTCTAGAGGCGTTCAAAAGAGTATCTTAGTTGAATTCAATGCTCCACAACTTCGCAGTGTTTACCTTAACTTCACATATGGTAATGAACCTACATATGATTCAACTAAAGGTGTTTATTCATTCCCTTATATTTATTTAAATGAATACACAAATTACTTCTACATCAATACAAATCCTGATGAAGATAAATATTCATTCGGTATTGATATTGTCTCAGGAGATAGAACTGGTCTTGAACTTCATAAATATGAAGATGGAAACCCAGAAGGTTTACCAGGATTCTCATATTCATTACATGGATTAAAAGTTGGCACATATCGTTTCAAAGTCTTAGTTAATGGCTATGGCTTATATGAAAAGGATAGCGATGGTAATGATAAGATCTACGAAATCGAAGTTAAGAACTTATTAACTAACGCTGAACTTAAAGCGGAACTTGTTGATAAGAAAGCAACTTATGTTTATAGAGGCTCAACATCAACATTCACATTCCAATTCACTTCTGAAACAACACTTAAGTATGTTGAAAAAGACTATAACGGCGAAAGAACTGCAAATATCACATACTCATTCGATAATGGCGGTATCTATATTGCTAATGATCAAGTTATCGGTGCGAATACATACTTCTCTACTATCAAGAAAGGTTATGTTAGCTTTGCTAAAGACTTCTCATACATGAACTTTAACCTTATTGCAGGACAATCAACTGCTACAATTTATAAGTTTGAACGTTCACAAAATACTGGTGAAGTCACTGACTTAAATGACTTCCTTAATGGAAAGACATTTAGAACCGAAAGCCAAGTTGCCTTCCAAATGGGTGTTGCAACATTATCATTCAATAACGGTAAAGGAACGTTACACATCGTTCAAAATGATGGTGATAACGACGCGACTATGACATTCGATTATACAGTTGATTCTAATAAGAACATTACATTCTCTAATGGTGCTTCAAGCGCTAGCAACTTTGTCTTAAATACTTCAGGTTGTTGGTATGACTCTAATAGCAGTCAAATCATTATGAAATATCAATTCCTCTATAACGTTGAATATGGATATGGAATGGATATTATCTTAAATTTCAGTCTCTAATTAATTTATTCAACACAAAAAGGTATCCCACGAGAGATACCTTTTTTAGTTGATTAGATAACTATCTATGAATTGCGTGGAAGGCAACACCAACAGCGTTAGGGCCACAGTGAGCACCAGCGGTTGGGTTTGCTGGGATGACTTCAATATCTAAGTCTTCACCATATTTTGCTTTAAGTGATGCTGATAATTGTTCAACAAGTTCTGGAGCATCAGTATGGCAGATAATGACGCGATGATTCTTAATATCATCACCTAATTCATCAACATATTTAACTAATGCTTCAACAGCAGATTTACGTCCTTTTGCTTTAGCAACTGAGACCATCTTACCTTCTTGAGACATATGGATAATTGGTTTAATACCAATAAGTCCTCCAAAGAATGCTGCTAATCCGCTTACTCTACCGCTCTTCTTGAAGAACTTAAGATCATCAGCGAAGAAGTATGTCGCATAGTGGTCAACTTCAGTTTCAGCCCATTTCATAACATCTTCTAAAGTTGCGCCATTTAATAATAAGTCACCAATTGCTCTAACAATGATGTAAGAACAAACTGTAATACCTTTAGTGTCAATTAAGTGAACTTTTCTTTCAGGATATTTTTCACTTAATTCTTGAAGAGCAATATTAAGTGAGTTAAATGTTCCACTCATTGATCTTGAGAAGTGAACATAAAGGATATCCTTACCTGCTTTTAATTCAGGCTCAAAGTAGCTAATGTATTTTTCTGGTGATAATGCAGAAGTTGTAGGTAATACACCACCTCTAAGGATGTCGTAATAACCATGGCAATCAAAGACTTCAAAATCTTCGTATGGGAATGTGATATCTTCACCAATGGTATATGGCATGGAGATTAACTTATAACCATAGAGTTTAGCAATTTCTGGAGTGATATCTGTATCTGTATCTGTGAATAATGTAAACATAATTGTCCTCCTAAATTAGATGCGCTTTATTATACTATATTTTACTTTTATGTCCATTTTGACTATTATAATGAAGAACAGTTGAGGTAATTCGATATGATAAAAATTGTAATTGATTGCTATGGAGGAGATAAATCTCCTAATGTAAATGTTGAAGGGGCAATTAAGGCCTTAAATGAGGTTAGTGACATTTATCTCATTTTTGTTGGTAAAGAAGATGAGATTAATAAAATCTTATCATCTTTAACTTATGATAAAGCAAGAGTTGAGGTTGTTAATGCGAATGATGTTATTAGTTTAAACGAGGCTCCTGTACAAGCAATTAGAAGCAAGAATGATTCATCAATGGTTAAAGCCTTTGATATCTTACATAAAGATGACACTGTTGGTGCGATGGTATCAACTGGTTCTACAGGAGCATTGCTCGCTGGATCAATCTTTAAAATTGGTAGAATTCCTGGAGTAAAACGTCCTGCATTCTGCCCTATCATGCCTACTATGAATAAAGGTATTGTGGCAATTTGTGACTCAGGAGCGAATATTGATTGTGATTCACTCAACTTACATCAATTCGCTATTATGGGTTCCTTATACTTGCAAAAAGCATTCAATGTAGAAAATCCAAGAATCGCTCTTCTTAACGTTGGAGTTGAAGAAGAAAAAGGTGACGCTTTAAGAAAAGAAACATATCCTATCTTAAAAAAAGATAAAACTCTTAACTTCCAAGGTAATATGGAATCAAGGGAACTTCTTACGGGTAAATTTGATTTAATCGTTACTGATGGATTTAACGGAAATGTCTTAATTAAATCCACTGAAGGTGCTTGCTTAGAAATGCTTAAACTTCTTAAGACCACATTTACTAAATCCACTAAAAACAAAATGGGGGCATTATTCTTAAAGAAAGATATCTATGAATTAAAAGATTTCATGGATTACCGTAACTATGGCGGCGCACCAATGCTTGGAATTAAAAAGACTGTTATCAAAGGACATGGAAGTTCCACTGCTAGAACGGTCTATAATTGTGTGCTTCAAGCCTACAACATGGAAAAAGGTAAGCTTGTTGATGAGATTGGAAAAGCTATCAACGCTTCACTTGCTGAATAAGTAACCTTTATGAAATAAAGCACTCATCACTGAGTGCTTTTTAAATATTTAATTACGCCATCCATAATCCGTGTAAATTGCAATAAGCATATACATGGACTACTTCTTCTCCGTCTACGAGAGCAAATCTTACGTGTGGCTTTTGGCCTGGTTGAAGCATTTTTACAGCTTTACCTTGGTTAGTTTCAAGAACAACGTATTCAATAAAATGTTCTGGAAGCATTGGGTGATCAATTGAACCGATATTAACTTCAACTACTCCATCTACTACTTCGTAAACTGGGATGTGTTTTTCACGAGCACCATCAACAGCAAATGGTTTGAGTTCCTTCATTGGGAATTCATTTGTGCCTGGCTTTAATTCAAGCACAGCTCTACCGCATTCTTTGCAGTTGTAAATTTTAACTGACATAACAATTCTCCTTTACTTACTTTTAGTATATCACCAAATAGCAAAATACAAGTGGTAAATGAAAATAGGCGTTTTAAGCGTTTCTAGGTTGGACTTCAACGTCTTTATATTTGTTCACAATTGCGTTCGCTCTTTGGATTAATTTGCTCCTAATTTGTTGAGGTTTAATTACCTCAACATCATTAGCAAAGTTAAAGGCAAACTCAAGGATGGATTTATCATCACTTCTGATGGTTGCTTCATAGAATCCATTCTTCTCAACAATGGTTGCGTTGCTGGAGAATAAATCCTTGATTGCATACGAAGTATACGGGTTTTTATAGATAATCACAGCAGTTCTTGCACTAGAAACAACAACACCTTCATCAATATGGTTTCTACCAGAAATGTATTTTTCAAGATTGAAATTTCTACCACTTAAACCAACCTTTTCAATTGGGGTACGTTTTTCAGTTGTGCCTTTAACTTTTTCAAGGTGGTCAACACGGAAGACATATAATTGGTCTTCGTATTTGATGTCACCGATAGAATTTGTTAATGGTACAAGGACTGAACCAATTACACAGTAATGTCCATTTTTATTTAAAAGATAATATGGAGACATTGTTCTAAATTCAGGGAATAATGGGTGAATGAATTTAATATTAGTGTTCTTGGCAATATTTCTAATAATTGCCTCTTGTGATGCGAAGATATTTTCAGCATTGCTTGATGAGCTCGCTCTTGGTTTTAAAACGTGGTTTGCAACTCTTTTTAAACTCTTAACGTTTTCATCATTAAGAAGATCTAAAAGGTTATTATTCATTTGAACAGCATCTTCACTAGAAATATCTGGAGAAGAGAACACTGCGTCCATTAAGTATTGAACCTGTCCAAGAGTGAACTTAGAACCATTATTTTCAAGATAATAACCATTATTACCTACGTGTTGAACGGAGATAAATTGCTTGCAGTTTTTATCGATAGCCTTAATGTTATCAGTAATAGTTTTGACAGAAACATCAACCTTAAAAGTTTCTAAGATATATTGTCTAATTTCTTCTCTATTAATAGGGTGATCAGCTTTCGATTTTTTCTTCAATGCTAAATAAATGTAGATAGAAAAAGGGTGGGTCATATTTATCTCCTTTCATAGTTATTTTTAATTTGGGACCATAAGTATAACACTTATTAGCCTTTACTTAAAGAGTAACTTTTGAAAGCACAAATATTTCCCTTCAACCCTATTTTTATATTAGATTTGTTTATTTTACGTTTGAAAAACTTTTTGCAAGCTTCTTGAAAATGATAATATCACCGATGATTAAAGCAACAATTAATAAAGTCCAAGAAATTGGATAACTCCACACAAGACCACCAAGCGAAAAGAAAGGGTCATGTGGGAACACAACATAAATCCAGAAGATTCTAAATCCAATGATACCAATAACTGTAATAATCATGGATATTAATGATTTGCCCATACCAGTCATTGCGTTACCAAACAATTCTTGGTAGCCACATAATAGATATGTTGGAAGAATAATTATCATTCTTTCTAATGCATATTGGATAGCTTCTTCTTCAGAAATATAGATTTTTGCAATTTGCCTTTTTAAAGGGTACATGATTGCGAAAGTGATTGCCCAAACAATTGTTAATAATATCAATGAATAATAAATCGTTTTCTTGATATTTTTAGCGTTCTTAGCACCATTATTTGCACTGACAAATGATGCACATGCACATGCAACTTGGTTCATCGCAACATACATAAATCCTTCGATTGATGATGCCGCGCCACTACCATCATTTAAAAATACTGAATATGTATTCGCAAGTTTATTTATGCTTGATTGAATCAAGATATTTGAAAAACTAAATAATGTATTTCTAATACCAACTGGTAATCCTACTTTTAAGACTTCACTGGTTTCGGTTTTATATATACGTAATTCTTTAAATTTAAAAACAAAGAATCCTTTTCCTTTAATCATACAAATAATAACCATAACAGCAGAATATGCCATTGAGATTGCTGTTGCAGTAGCGACACCAGCTACATCCATATGAAGTGGAATAACAAACAAAAGATTTAAGCCGATGTTTAAGATACCACTACTAAAAAGAATATAGAAAGGTCTTCTTGAATCCCCAATAGCTCTTAAGATAGATGCACCAAAGTTATAGATCAAAATAAATGGAATGCCTGAGGCATAAATCATCATATATTGAGTAGATAAATCAATAATATCATTAGGTGTGCCCATAAGCTTTAATCCAGGCCTCGCAATTGCAAGCATAACACCCATAACAATGACACCTGCAATAGAAGATAAGATTAATGATGAATACGCAATACGTTTACCTTTTTCTTTATCATCTGCCCCATAAGCCTTTGCCATAACAACGTTCGCACCCATAGATAGGCCAATAAAGAGGTTAACTAGCAAAGATGAGAAGGCATTTGTAGCAGAGATTGCTCCGACACTATGTGTCGTTCCAAAACGCCCACAAACGACTAAATCGCAGGCTGTATAGAATAATTGAAGTAAAGCAGAAAGAATTAATGGAATAGAATAAAGAGTAATCTTACTAAATAGATTACCTTCCACCATATTAATATCTTTGCTAAATATGTTTTTCATCGGTCAATAATTGTATTCTTTTTATTTTAAAAAGCAATATGATAACAACATTATGTTAGATTATGATAAAATCACTATATCTTATAGGAGGTAGTTATGAATATTGTCATTGCAAGCGATCTTCACGGAAGTATCAAATACACAAGAATGCTATTTAAGAAAGTAGACGAATATAACGCTAAAAAAGTTTTGTTATTAGGTGATTTATACTATAACGGAGCACGTGATCTACCACCTGAAGAATATTCACCAAGAGATATGGTTGAATTACTTAACAGCTACGCTGATAGAATCATTGCTGTTAAAGGAAACTGTGATACTGAAGTAGACCAAATGGTGTCTAACTTTGTTATCTCAGAAAATTCAACTGTATTTATCTTTGATAAGCAAATTACATTAACTCATGGCCATCACTTTAATTTTGATAACTTACCAGTTAATCCAGGAGATATCTTTATTCAAGGTCACACTCACAAATCAGTTCTTGAATACAAAGATAATGTCTTACTTGTGAATCCTGGATCAGTATCAATTCCAAAAGATGGGCATCACTCATATATGGTAATGAATGAAAGCGGAATTAAATTATTTGATTTACTTGATGATTCTTTATTAAAAGAGATAAAGTTCTAAATGAAAATGTATCGACGCGAATCGATACATTTTTTATTAATTAATGGCGTTAAGCAAATCTTCTACAGTTATGCTTTCCATTTTGATAATTGTTGTTGTTTTGTTTGCAAATGAGTTGAACGAAGAGCCTAAATGATAAACTACACTATCAACGCAAATAAATCGATCATGAAAGTTTTTGGCTTCAATCATTTCTACAGCATTATTTTGCTTTTTAAACAAACCTAATTGAAATTCTGATAATCGTTGGGGCTTTGCGCACGCAAAAGTTACCTTAGTGTTTTTTGGAATTCCTACTAGATAATGAAAAATTGAATCATCCAAATATCCATCAATAACTAATATTGATTCTTTTGCGCTTTTTAAAAGATTATTTAGAAAGACATATGCATCGAATACTTTGTCTTCATAAAATATCGATTCTTTAGGATATTCCTTATTAATTATCTTTTTTATATCAGTAACATCATTTTTTAAAGAAATTACATCATTAACAAGATTTATATAATTTTCGTTAATAGCCAATATTCTTTCGTTGGATATTGCATAACCTTTTAATAAATAATTTTTTAAAATATTGGTTGCCCACTTTCTAAATACGATACCATTTTTAGACTTTACACGATATCCCACAGAAATAATTACATCAAGATTATAAAGTTCTGGGGGACGATGACTTGGATTTGTTTCGCTACTAATGTGCAAAAAATGCACAGAAGTACCTTTATCAATCTCTCCCTCATCGAAAATATTTTTAATATGTCTAGAAATAACGCTTCTGTCTCTATCGAACAAAATGCCCATTTGTTCTTTAGTTAGCCAAACAGTTTCTCCATTAGGGGAGACATTGACATCAATTGCCATGCTTTCATTTGTAAATTTAATTATTTCAAAGTTTTCCATATATCCAATTATATATGATTTCTTGCGACAATTTTAAAGCATTTTTTGAAAGTTTTATAAAATAAAAGAATACCGATTTGACTCAGTATTCTTTATTCTCAAAATTGGCTATTTTATCGAATTACCATCTTGGAGTTCTGTTTAAATTTGTGAACCAAACACCATCATTTGTCCTAGGGAAAAGTGAGACAACCATGTCACCATTCTTGAATGATACATCACCAAGATTATGATATGATCCAATTTCTTCATAATCAGGATCATCTCTAAATAATTGGATTAAGTCTTGCATATAATTTGGATTGTTACATCCATTATCATTAACCATCCATATTTCACCCGCGCCATTATTAGCGGAAGTAAATTGAACTGCAGCCCAACCTGAGTCGCCTCTTTCATCGTAAAGATATGGAACATTATCAATGACTAATTGTTCACCATGGCGGTCTTTAGCGCCCTCAAAGTAATCATTGAATTCTCTTTCGAGTTCAAATCCCATAGCGGAATCTGTCCACATTGAAGGAACTTGATATGGACCCATAGCTTTTAAAGCAGTTCTCAATGTTTCTGTATCGATATCGTATGTGAAGTCTAATCTACCAGTTGCACTTGTAGACCATCCATCAGAGAATCTCCAAACCATATCATATTCAATAGTTTCAACTCTATCTAAAGTTTCGTTTAAAGTAATGCGAACTTCATCCATAAAGTTATCCGCTGATGACTGGAATGCTTTTTTGATTAAAATAGCTGCATAATAGCCTGTATAAGGCTTTGTTGTGTATGTTCTAGTAGTTGGATTGTAATCAAAGATTTCTGCAGCTGGTTCAGCGTAATACCAGTAACTATCTAATGATTTCTTATCGTTGTTTGTTGGCTTAGCTGCTACTAAATTACCTTTGCGGTTAAATTTAAATTCAGTAACGCCTGTTGGAGTGCCATCCGCGTCTTTATTTAAGAAATAACCAGTTCTATCAAACACTTCTTCTGTTTGATAGGTTGAATCTGCGTTCATATGCATTTTATAGTGTTTATATTCTTCATAAATATAATCCGATGCATAAACAACATCTCTAACTGATGGATTATCTGAATCTGGATCATCAGAGTGTTCTTCTCCATGAACTTTAAATTCAACGTCACCACTATTTAAGACATCTAATGCTCTTTCAAGTTGTAAGCATTGTTCTTCGTTTCTTTCATAAGGAACTAAAATATCAACTGTTCTAGGAGTAACTACTGAAGTTTCAAAAACATAATATGCATCGACAACTTCACCAGTACCGTTAATAACTGCTTTTTCGACAGATGTTTCTAAAATATACTTATCTACTAATCCATTCTTGAGTTCAACATAAAGATTAGCCATTGCCCATCCACCAGGAACACTTGTTTCTGATAAGTCACCAAAGACTTCTTCAAAGTTAATTCCATAGTATCTATATTTGTTTTCGCCAACCTTACGGAAGTCGTTAACATCAACATTATTCTTTAATCCGTTGATTACAGAATATGGGAATTGAGTTGGGCTGTGGTAAACTTCGTTTCCACCATCAATGAAATCTTGATATAAAGCGCCATTTCTATTTGTGTAGTGGCTATTTCCTTCTAAACCATATATGTGAGCGTGTTCGCTATCGTAGTCTAAATGGTTTTCACCAATAAAATTCTTATGGCCATTAATAACTTCATACACTTTAGTATCTGTTGAAATGTGATCTTCAAAGATATTTGCGAAGTTATCAACTGTTGGGGCTTCATTAGAAATCTTAACTGCATCTGAAGCAAGGAATGCTTCTAAGTCAGCATCGCTAGCAGTACCAATATCAATGAAATCTGATTCATAATAAGGGAAAACTACATCAGTTTCTAAATCATTGATATAACCAACGATTTTCATGACATTTTCAGTTGAAACAGAGATTTCAATCTTTTTTAATCTACCTGCTCCTAGCATAGGACCAGCCTCGATTAATCCTCCAACAAAGTAGTAGAAAGCATCGTATGCTGGATTATCTTTCCACCTACTGTTAAATCTCATGACATAGGTATTTTCTTTCTTGGTATCTAAAGCAAGTTCATTACCAGTAACGTTATATTCATCATAGAATGCTACAGGGTTGTATTCTTCTAATGATGTATCAGGGCCAGCAATTTGCATTGTAACATAGTCGTATAAGTAAATTGCTTCACCTAAATAGTAATTTCTATGCCCATCTTCACCAGTTGTGTATCTAGCGTAATAAAGTCTATTAAAGTCTTCATTAGCCTTAAAACTTGGTAAAGAAACCGCAGAGTAATTTATATCTCCGCCTGATTGAGAAATATACTTATCTTCATGGTAAATGAAATCAAAGATATCATAATCACCATAAACTTTTTGATGGAATGTTCTTGTTTGGAACATCGCGTCAAACATTCCGTAAATTTCGCTTTTTTCTACTGGCCTTGCAACAAATTCTTCTTCTGTGCTTGAACCAGTGTTTGTATCTGTTCCTTCATTCGTAGTTGTAGTATTTGTATCGGTTCCACTATTGGTACTTGTATTTTTGCCACAACCAGAGAGTGTTAATCCAATAAGAGTTGCTAATAAAAGATTTTTTGTAAAAGTTTTATTCATAAATTAAGCAACTGTAAATGTAACTGAACTTGTAACTTCTGGTGCTACTGTTGATGTGGCAGTTAAAACGTATGTACCAGCTTTTGAAAGAGTTGCTTCAAAGTAATTATATGTTGTTCCGTATTCTACATAGCTAGCTGGTGAAATTGCAGCAGCTTCATCATTGCATGTTAATGTCATTGTTACTGAATCGTCGGCACCATATGGATCTGCTGTTACACTGAAGCCAACTGTTGTGCCTAAAGCATATGATTCAGCTGGAGTATCTGTATAGTGATATGACCAATCTGGATTTTCAGTATTTTCAACATAGAGAACTTCCCAAATTGTGAGTTCTGTAGGAGTTGGAAGTGACATATTAACCTTTAAATCAAATGTGAATGAGAAATCTCTAGTTTCTAAAGTAATGTTGAATGTGCCACCAGCATTAGCGGTTAACTCTAAATCACCACTACTTGCATTTACATAACCACTTACATCGTAAGTTTCAAATCCTGATTCTTTTTCTGTTACCTTAACAGCAACATTATCAAATCTTGAATTTGCAGTAGCAGGAAGAACATTTGTGAATGCAAATGCAATTGGTTCCCATGATCCAAACACATAGTCAACTTCAACTGTTGAGTTTTCAGCAACTGCTGCACCATCATAAGAAAGGCCAAATGATGTGTAGAAGAAGTCTGCAACATTTAATAAATCGAGCGCTTCTCTTGCACCTACTGTTGCTTCATAGTTAACGATGCTTGAAAAATATGCTTCTTCAATAATTTCAAAAGAACCATCAGCACTTAATTCAACTTGATCTGAAGTGTAGTTCCAAGTTTGAGTAGATAATTTTGTTAATGCTTTTGTTGTTGGGTCAAATTCAGCTTGTAAACTTACTGAGTAGTAGTATTTGTTTTCCCATTCATCAGCATAAAATGCCTTAAATCCAACATCGTATGAGTTTTCTGTTGGCATTGTGATTTCTCTTTCACCACAAGCATTTTCTAATGCTGCAGCAGCACTTAATTTAGCGATTTCTTCAAATGAGTAGAAGTAGACACCATAACCCATTGGATTGTAGAAACCGAAGTTTGTAACGTCAACGCCTTTTAAAACGTTATCGCCATCTTCTTCAAAAACGTTATCAGGTAAAACTCTACCATCAGCATCAACGTTGTATGCATAGATATCACCACTAGCATCCTTATAGACATAGTGATCTGTAGTAGTACCCCATGCAGTTTCAGTGTAGTGTAATGAATTATTTGAACCAAATTCTAATGTTTCAGATACTGGTGAATATGGTTGATCTTCACCATAATCCATACCATGGTCAAATGTTGCTGATTTAACACTACCTCTACTTGCGATAGCTGCATCGAAATCTGCAACTAACTTAGCTGCCATTTGATCTTCAGTCAATGGCTCAGGTGTTGTATTTGTGTCTGTACCTGTATCAGTTCCTGTTGTTGCTCCTGTATCTGGAGTTCCAGTAGATTCTGTAGGTGTGCTAGTTTTTGTTCCACAACTTGCAAGTGCTAATATAGCTAAAAGAGTTGTAGGAATTAATAATGTTTTTTTCATAAATTTTCCCCCTTGAATAATGGAAATATATTATACGAGTGTGCGCGAGTGTGCAACAAAAACTTAAATAATGTAACATTTAATTTATAAATTAAATAAATTAAGTTAACAAGGTCAACAAAAAAGCATCCCCGCCAAGGAATGCTTCATAGTTTTTTGTGATTTAGATTTTTAAGTTGCCTTCTTTGATCCAACCTATTTTTCTAAACAATAAGTCTAATCCGAAGACAATTAATGCTGGTGCGACAAGTTCTAATACTCCGATACCAACCCATGTTTGCCATGCACTTACACCCATTGAAGAGATGGTGCCAATCTGGCCAACAAGACCTGCTGTACCCATGCCTGCACTTGAACCCATGCATACGATGTGTAACCAGCAAGTTGAGACTGGACCTAAGATAGCAGATGCAATAATTGTTGGTAACCAAACAAGTGGATTCTTGAGAATATTTTTGAATTGAAGCATAGATGTTCCAATACCTACTGAGACAACCATGCCAACTGGATTATCTTTTCTTGATTGAACAGCAAAGCCAATCATTTGACAACAGCATCCAACAATAGCAGCACCTGAAGCAATGCATAAGCCTCTATAGTCATTTGATGCCATTGCTTGTGCAATTGTCATATCGGCTGGTAATACGAAGATCATTGCGCCGATAGCAGCACTTGAAATAGGAGCAGTTAATGCCATACCCATTAAGACAGATACAACAATACCCATAACAAATGGAACTGCGTTAGTACCACTATTAACTAACCATTGAATACCATAAGTAACATAGATTGCTGGATATCTAATAAGCATAGATGCGACTGTTCCAACAAAGATAGAGAATAATGGGATAATAAGAATATCTACTGGAGTTTTCTTTCTTAAGACTAAATCCATTAATAAAGCTGTACCGATACAGACTAAGTAAACTGTTAATGGATCACCAATCTTAAATGCATTGGCTTCAATACCTGTTCCAACAAACTTAGTTGTAAGAGATAAGAATGCAGCGATTTCACCAACACCTGCTAAGCAGACTGTTTTAAGTGGATTCATTTTAAGTGATAAGGCAATACCAACACCGATACCAGCACCTGTTAATACTTCAAGAACATAAGCAATTCCTGGAGCAGCACCTGTACCATTTCCAATAACTTTGTACATAAAGTCACAGAATGCATTTCCAGCCCCATAATTGAATAATGTGCCGATTGTACCAAAGATGGTACCAATGATTAATGTAGCGAACAATCCATGAGCCATACCATTTAATGTTTTAATTAAATAGTCCATGACTTTGTTAGGCTTTTTTTCTTTCACTACTTCAGTTGTATTTTCTTCCATAATTTTTACCCCTAAAAATCTTGTATATCTTAATGCTGAGTAATTTTGTTGTCATCTAAATATTATTTATAAGTTATAAATGTCACTATTGAACAGGAACGATATTGATAGATATCAAATCCTCATCATGTTCGTTTCTCATCTCGTGAGTGGAACCCTTAGGACAATAATGGCATTCCCCTGGTTTAACATATTCATCTTTACCATCAAGAATGATATGAGCTTCACCACTTAAAACATAGATGATTTCACAACTATCAGTGTGAGTGTGTTTTCCAATGGAATTGCCTTTCTTAATAGTGCCTCTCATTATTTTGACTTTGTCATCTTTAAACATCTTAGCGGTGACAAAACCTTCACCATTATTGAAATGTTCAAGTCTTATTTCTTCTAATTCTTCAAATTTAATCATAAATAGCCTTTCTAAGATGTGTTTTTAATATCTTTTCTTAAATTTATTAACCGAATTAAAAAGTGTGCCGTAAAACACACTTTTTAAGTTGCCTATATTATTTAAAGTATAATTCGTTATAGTGAACTGTTCCTTCAGAGTCTTCAATAGAGATTAAGCATCCTTTAGTGCCACCACTCCAAGAACAAAGGGCAACGTTCATCTTGAATGTTCCTTTATCAACAAATTCATCAAGCCAAGCATATTGTGAACTCTTACTAGCGTAAAGTTGGATTCCTTTTTGTTCAATGTTTGTTGGGTCATCATTTACATAATAATTGGTGTAATATTGTGTTACCTCTTTAAAGATATGACATTCAACTACATAAATTTCACCAGAGTGGTCTTCCTCTGTTGTTATTTTATATAAATCGTTGGCGGTTTTGCCTGTAATGAAGCTGTCTGTTGGAATATCGTGATTACCACGATTATTAACTAATAGTTCACAATCAGCAAGGTATGATTGATTACCTTTTGAGTGTTTTGCACGTGTTCCTTTAACAATAACTTCGTCACCAATTGAATATAATGAGCCAATATTTTCGCTCGTCTTAACAACAATTGAACCTGTACTATCAACTAAATAATATCCGTTTTGATTGACAGCAGAACCGGCAACAATACCTTTGACAACCACTTCTGTATTAATATCGCTTTCAAATGCTTGTTTAACAGTAAGCGTTTCGAGTTCTGGTGCTTCTTCAACTGAAATATCAATTGTTCTAGAGGCTTCTATATTTTTACCATTATGCATATATTTTGCATATGCAGTAATAGTTGTGTTACCAAGATCACCAGTTACAAATTTTGTAACATCACCACTGGTTTCAAAATGGGCAACATTGGTATTTGAAGATGTATATGTAATAGCGACATTTTCAAATGGGATAATATCATTTGAAACCGAAGTTGTTACTTCGAGATCTGGATTTGAAGTATAAGTTGGAAGAAATTGGTTTGTCACATAATAATCAAGGGCAAAATCCGCAACTTTGCTCATTGGAAAATCATATTCAGAATCAATAATTTGAATTGGTATAAATCTCCAGTTGCATCCAGTCGCAGTCGATTTGGCGTTGATTGCTGTTAGGTACATTAACACTTTATGACCATCATATTGTTTAAGCTCTTCTGGTGTATCATAATCAGCTCCATTAGCTTTTGTATAAACATAAGAACCTGTCTTTCCATCAAAATCATTAATGAGGTAATTAACGTATCCTTGTTGTTGATCACGTTTAATATAAGCAGGAACACGGAATACTTTTGTCGTAATATCAACCGATACTGGTGTATCCATAATTTCCTTAATTGTTGTTTTTTCAATAGCATTTGTTGGAATTTCGTGAATTTTTTCATCATCACGAAGGAGTTCGGTAGCATTTATTTGATTACTACCTTTATAACCAAACTTATTTGCAAAATCTTTTTCTTCTTCAAGAACATACCAAGTCTTTGTTCCTTTGATTCTAACCTTGTTACCAATCATAACGTAGTTTGCAATTTCTTTGTTGTAACAATAAGTAGATCCAAATTCATCAACAAGGAAGAAACCATCTGGTTTTTTGCTGTTATCTCTTGTAACTTGAGCAACAATACCTTCAACAATGACTTCTGCCCCTTCTTCCGCTTCGCGAGCTTTACGGCAGCTGAATTCTGACTCAATAAGTTCTGGATTGTTTGTGGTTGGGGCAGGGACTGAAGTTTTGCTACCACAAGACGCAACTAAAAACATTGCGAAAAGTAGACTAGCCCCTGAGAGTAAGCTATTCTTTTTCATATTTGTTCTCCTAAGCATGGAATTAGTATATATCCAAAATATAAATATTTTAAAGTATTACTGGTAGAATTGTTACAAAGTCAACACTTTTCCACAGTCAATGTCGTAAATTGCCCCAATGACTTTTGCATTGCCAGCAACTTTACTAGCGATAATTTTATTAATTGAGCCTCTTACATTAGCGATACTTGCTTTTGTAGGATCTTTTTCATCTTTGATGTTAAATCTAATTTCTTTAACCAAACTTCCAATTGGTCCAGTTGGTGTTTCTTCTTCTAACGCTGCTCCTACTGCACCACAGTTGGTGTGGCCTAAAACCATAACAAGATTAATACCTAAATGCTCTACTCCATATTCAATACTTCCTAAAGCATATTCATCTACGATATTACCAGCAATTCTAATAACAAAGATTTGCCCAATTCCTTGATTAAAGATTGCTTCTGGAATTACTCTTGAATCAGAGCATGTAATTACTAATGCGAATGGGTGTTGTCCGTTTTTAAAAGTATCTTCTCTTTTTAAGTTAGATACATCACCACTAAATTTATTGGAATTTAAGTATTCTTCATTGCCTTTGAGTAATTTGCTTAATGCTTCATCAGCTGATAGGTTTTTAGAATGTGACATAGATTTATCCTCTTTTCTCGACACTTCTTATAGTCAACGTCGAACAAATATTGATTTTCCGTTTCATTAGTAACTTTTCTACATTTTATCATTATATAGAGGGTTTACATATAAAATATGAGTTATATAATTTAAACATCATGAAAAAGAAAGAAAAGCTCACATTGGTTGAAGAAGTCGCTAGACGTCCTATTAAGCCTGCAAATAATTTTATTTGGTGGCTTTATGGTGTTTTAGCAAACATGCCTTTCTTTGCTCCAAAGTATAAACCAACATATACAGTTATTGATGATCCAAAAGAATGCGAAACTGGATGTTTTATTATTTGGAACCACTTATCTAGAAGAGATTATCTTCCATTAAGAGTTTTATTAGGTAAAAGAAAATTCTCAATGGTTGCGGGATATACAGAATTCTTCCGTGCCCACTTAGCATGGATGTTTAAGCTTGCATGTATTCTTCCAAAGAAACCTTTATATAACAATGATATGGGTGCGATTGGTGCGATGATGAAAATCATTAGACAAGGTGGATGCGTCACCTTCTCTCCAGAAGGCACTCCATCAATCTTTGGTGATCACCAACCAAGCGCTCCTGGAACAGCTAGATTCTTAAAGAAAGTTGGTGTTCCTGTATATTTTGCGGAATTTAGAGGCCACTACTTATGCTCTAACAAAGTAGATATTACTGATAAACCAGGATCTACTGAAGTTATCTTAAGTAAGTTATTTACTCCTGAAGATCTTAAGGAATTAACTGCTGAAGAAATTGAAGTTAAGATTAATGAAAAACTTAGACACGATGACTTTGAATGGAATAAAGTTAAACAATATTCATACAAAGGTAAAGGCAAGATGTGCGAGCGTCTTGAAGAAATGTTATACGAATGTCCTAAGTGCGGTAAAAGATTTGTCACTAAAGGTGAAAAAGATACATTTAAGTGTACTTGCTGCGGTAACGGATTCACTATGGATAATAAGTACAATATGACTCCATTAGATGATAGTTGTGTTATTGCGTCTTCACCATCAAAATGGGCTCAATGGCAAAGACAAAATATCATTAAAGAAATTAGAAAAGATCCTAACTTTGAATTTAAAGGTCACTATAAGTTAGGTGGCCTTCCTAAATATAAACGTTTAAGACATTTAGCAATGTGTGAAATCCAAGGTGAAGTTGACTTCACTATCAACCACGAAGGTGTTCACTTCGTTGGAACAAGATTCGGTGAACCTTGTGAAATCCATATGACATATAAAGAGTTATATTCTCCTTGTGTTGAAAACGACTTAACAAATATCACTTTCTATCCAAAGGGAGAATCAGCAGATATTGTCGTTGACGATAAAAAAGGTGCATATATCATTATGCTTATTCAAGAAATGCATAGATTACATGAAAACTATTGGAAGAACTTCTCATGGTTTGATTACATGTATGAAGATATTGATGCACCAAGCCTATTAAAGTAACAGAAACACTCTTAGGGATTCCTAAGAGTTTTTTTGTGCTATAATGAATACACCCTTCGAGGTTACATCTATGAAAAATAAAGAAAAACTGACTCTTGCTCAGAAAATCGCAAGAAGAAAAATTAAACCTGCTAATAATTTTGTTTGGTGGCTTTATGGCGTATTAGCGCATATGCCATTCTTCGCCCCAAAATATAAACCAACATATATTATTAAAGATCATCCTAAGGATTGCCCTACTGGATGTTTTGTTATTTGGAATCATTTATCTAGAAGAGACTATTTGTTTTTAAGAGTAATGCTCGCTCCAAGAAAATTCTCAATGGTTGCTGGATACACAGAATTCTTCCGCTCTCATTTAGCGTTATTATTTAAGCTTTGCCATATCGTTCCTAAAAAACCAATGTATAGCAACGATATTGCGTCAATAAGCGCGATGATGAAGCTTATTAAACAAGGCGAGATTGTTACTTTTTCACCAGAAGGTACATCATCTATATTTGGTGATAACCAACCTGCCACCCCTGGCACAGCAAGATTTTTAAAGAAGATGAATGTCCCTGTTTATTGCGCGGATTATCGTGGTTTATATCTTGAATCTAATAAAGTAGATATTACTGATAAACCAGGAAAGTGTGAGATTACTTTATATAAGTTATTTACTCCTGAAGACCTTCAAAAGTTGTCTCCAGAAGAAATTGATTTAAAGATTAATGAAACATTCCATCATGATGATTATGAATGGAACAAGATAAAACAATATCGATACAAAGGTAAAGGAAGTATGTGTTCTCATCTTGACGATATGATTTATGAATGTCCTAAGTGCGGAAAGAGATTTACAATGCTCGCTAATAAGGATGAAATCAAATGCACGAACTGTGGAAATGGTTTCGCGTTAGATGAACGTTATAATATGACTCCTTTATGCGAAGACGCTGTTTTAGCGTCAACTCCATCAAGATGGGTCCACTATGAAAGACAAAACATCATTAAAGAAATTAGAAAAGATCCTAACTTTGAATTTAAAGCTCATTACAAAATTGGTGGTCTTCCTAAATATAAATATTTAAAGCATCACAAGTTATGTGAGATTCAAGGTGAAGTTGACTTCATTATTAATCATGAAGGTATCCATATGATAGGAACTAGAAATAATGAACCTTGTGAAATTCATATGTCATATAAAGATGTATACACTCCATGTGTGGAAGATGATTTACAAACATTAACCTTCTATCCAGATGGAGAATCCACTGATATTGTTATTGATGACAAAAAAGGTGGTTATATCATTATGCTTATTCAAGAAATGCACAGATTACATGTTAATACCTGGAAGAACTTTCCATGGTTTGATTATATGTATGAAGATATTGAAGGACCTAGCTTATTAAAATAATTTAAAATCCTAGTCGCTAAGGCTAGGATTTTCTATATTTTAAATATTCTTCTGGAGATAAAACTGGTATAGAAGAATTTCTA